>CAXBNA010000104.1:0-20717 GCA_963976915.1 uncultured Verrucomicrobiales bacterium | reverse complement strand
ATGTACTCCCGGAACAGCCCGACCATCATGGCCCCCAGCTTCCACTGCTGACCGGCGGGTGCGAAGTGGCCCTTGGTGTAGAGCACCATGGCGTAGGGGGTGCTGCCGTAGTAGAAGAACAGGGCTTCATGGTCCACCTCACCATAGTTGCCAGTCTTGCCTCCGGCATACGTGATGGTGCTGGGCAGGTAGAGGCGGCCAAAGCCATACTGATCCCGGCGCATCGCCTCCAGCAGGAGTTCACAGCCGTAGTCGAGCCGGTAGTTCACGCAGCGCTCGAAGAACTCGGCATAGAAGCGCGGCGTCTGCGCATTGCGCAGGATCTGCACGTCGGGCAGGCCGTATTTCCACTCAAAGCGCTGTTCGTCGGCATACGAAAGCCGGTTCATGAGGGCGATCCACGAGCCGTTGATGCTCTTGTCGCAGACATAGACGATGTGCTGAAACTCCTCCCGCGTCAGCCGTCCCTGCCGCTTCTCCAGCAGCGTGGCCGCGACCGCCGGTTTCGGCATCGAACCGCCGTTCATCATGAGGTCCGCCTGATGTCCGGCGAGGTAGGCTCCCGTGTGGAGATTTTTCACGGCGTAGGCCACTCTTGGGTCGCGCCGGTTCGCCCGATACGTGCTCTCCATCCGCGAGGTCCAGGCGCACCCCTGACCGCCGTAGGGATGGTAGCGAAACGCGGCACCCGAGGCCAAGAAACCGGTCTGGAATTCCCGCTTGGCGGCCGCCTTCCGTGCGGCTCCACCCAACCCCGCCGACTGAAGCCCGCCGGGCGGCAGTGCACAACCTCCAGCGGCCAAAGCCGGTGCGGCCATCAAGAGCCGCCTCAACCATCCCCGGCGAGAGCATGCATCGCTCCCCGCCGAAAGGGTGGATTCGATTTCATCCGTCATGGGGCCAAGTGATAGATCAAGACCCCGCTCAGCACAATCCCAAGACGGCCCCGATTTCTCCAACGGCCCAAAGGTCGACGAGTCGCCGCCTGCACCACCCGACAAAAAAGCCGCCGCAGATCTCTCCGCGACGGCTTTTGAAATCGATGGTCCGATAGGTGCGACCCCTCAGGCATCGGTGCCGTTGGTGGCAACGAGCTCGCCCGAGAGATCAGGCTCCACGAGGCCATACTCGCCATCTTTGCGACGGAACACGATGGCCAGTTTGTGGGTCTTCTGATTGTGGAACAGCACGAAGGGACGATCACTCATCTCGAGGTTCATGATGGCCTCGTCGGTGTAGAGCGGACGGATCGAGTGCTGCTCCTTGTGGACGTAGGAAGGCTCGATGTCTTCCAGTTCGCTATCCAAGGAGGACTCGGGGTAAACCTGCTCTTCGATCATGCGGATGGAGCCGTCACGGCGAGGGCGATGCGACTTCAGCATGCGCGTCTTGTACTTCCGCATGCGGCGGGCAATCTTGGAAATCGACTCGTCGATGGACGCATAAATGTCCTCGGTGACGGTATCCACTTCGATGACGATGTGATTGGCGCAGAAAAGGATGATTTCAGCACTTTGCTGTCGGTGATTCTGAACGTCCAGGATGACCTTGGCCTCGATGATCCGAGGGTAGTCGAGGTGCAATCCTTCTACCTTTTTGTGAGCGTAGTCCCGCATCGGTTCCGTGATCTCCACGTGACGACCGGTGACAACAATTGGCAGGTTAACGTTGTGTACTTGCATGGTATGTCTTGTTCTGGTTGAGCTTGGGGGTTCTAAAAAAGGTTGGCTGGGTCACATACTGAAATCCTGACCCAGGTACAATCGGCGAGCTTCGGGGTCATTGACAAGAAAGTCTTTTGTTCCTTGGGTTTTCACTTGTCCCTCGAAGATAAGATACGCCCGGTCGACGATGCTGAGCGTCTCTCGGACGTTGTGATCGGTAATTAAAATGGCCAGCCCGGCACGGCGCAGCATTCGGATGATCTCCTGAATCTCCCCCACGGCGATGGGGTCCACACCACTGAACGGCTCATCCAGCATCAGAAGCTGCGGCTCAGGCACCAGCGACCGGGCGATGGTCAGCCGCCGCTTCTCCCCACCGCTGAGCGTGAGGGCAAGGTTGTCGGCCACGTGGAGGATGCCAAACTTGTCCAGCAGGGCATCGCACTGGTCCCGCATGGTGTTTTTTTCGAAACCTTGGGATTGCATGACGGCGAGGATATTTTCCCGAACCGTGAGTTTGCGAAAAATCGACTCTTCCTGCGGCAGGTAGCCCATGCCGTGGCGGGCACGCATGTACATCGGCTCGCGAGTGACGTTGTTGCCGTCAAAGACCACCTTCCCCTCATTCGGCTGCACCAGACCCACGATCATGTAGAAGGTGGTGGTCTTTCCGGCACCATTGGGTCCGAGCAGGCCCACGATTTCACCCTTTTTGACCTCGATATCGACGCCATTCACGACGGCACGACCATCATAGACTTTCTTCAACCCCTCGGTGTGAAGCAAGGTGTCCTGATTCGACAAATCCGGCAGGTCCGACTGGGCCGTCATGTCGCCATCCCAGATCAGCGGCTCGTCCCCCCGATCTCTTCGTCTGGATGTTTTGCGCTTGTGGGTCATCGATCGCCGGAGGGAACGGGTGGAATGGTGGAGTCCTGAGCTTCGTCGGGAGGCACGATCTCGGTTCGGCTGGGGCCGACGGTCCGCAGTCCGCCATCCTTGTTCAAAATCATGATGGTCCCGGCGTCGGAAGCGATCTGAAGGCTCTGGCCCCGCTGCACTTGAGGCCACACGCGAAGCGTCATCTCGCCGGTCTCCGAGACAAAGGTGGCCTCCTTGCAGTTGGCCACCTGCACTTCTCCAGTCTCAGACAGCTTGCGAATCACCACCTGCGGACCCTTGGCGATGGCCATCTTGATTCCGCCCGTCTCGTTCTTCTCGGAGCCGCCCGAGCCTGAGTCCGCCAGAATGGCGTCATTGACGACAGGTGCCTTTTTCGTCTCGCCCCCTCCCATCGCATCCTGCTCCATGTGAAGTTCCAACTCCTCGCACTCAAGGTAGAACTGCGGATGGTACACCTTCACGTCACCGACGAAGACGGCAATGGCGCTCCCCTTGTCCAGGTAAGCGGAGTCTCGTGCGGTGATCGTGACTTTATCTGGCGACGTCTTCAGCTTGGGCTCCTCAAGCGGTTGAAGAGGCTTGGGCATCGGGACAGGTGTGGCCGCCGGATCGTCGCTCTTGGACTCCAGCAAGGCTTTCCCCTCGCTCGACAGATTCTTCATCGCCGCACGCATCGCCGCCTCCCCCTGCTCACGGAGCGCTTTTTCGTCCATGTCGACGTCCTTCATCAGGCTGGCGGCCGCTTCCTTGGCTTTGCTGGCGAGATCCTGCTTGCCCTTCAGGGCTTGTTCTGCCGCCAGCTTTGCTTTTTCGAGGTCGCCGCTCTCGGAGGCGGCCTTCAAGCGCTCCGCCGCCTCCGCCGCGATCCCTGACGCCCCCTCACCGGATCGACTCTTCAAATTCAGCTTTGGCGGCTCCCCGCTCGATGATTGGGACCAGGCCCAATCCGCCGCTCCTACCAGCAGTCCTGAGGCAATGAGAAAAGAAATCGACTTCATCGTTGGTTGGATGGTTTGGGATTCGAATCCGTCGCTGAGCCGCCGGTCTGCTTTGGCAAATCGATCACCATCGTGACGTTGCCAATCATCTTACCGACCGATTTCCCGGTGTCGAACACCAGAGAATCCCCCTCGATCACAAAATCTGAGCGCCGCACCACACTGTGCTCGTCGCTGGTCAAGACCTTGGTCGGGAGATCATAACTGGCACTGAGAAGCGCCACCTCGACGTCCTCTGCTGCGGTCTTCCCCTTCATCTGCAGCGTCATCTCGCTCATGTCCAAGCGCTCATTGGATACCTTGGTCACCGTTGCTGCCTTGATGAGCGAGCGAAGCACCCCTTCGGAAAACGACGGTTTCACCACACCGCGACTCTCGACGCCCTCAGGAATGGCCCCGAGCGCTTCAAATCCTGCCCCCGACGGCTCCTCTGCAAACCCAAAGGCAGTGAACAATTGAGTGCAGGAGATGGCAGCCCAAAAAATGATTCCGCGCGTCATGCCACCTCCCTCACCACATGATGAATCGCCACAAGTTTCTCCAACACCGACTCCAATTGGTCCAAAGGCACCTGATTGGGCCCGTCTGAAAAGGCCTTTTCCGGGTTCGGATGTGTCTCCATGAAGATCGCGTCGCAGTAGCCTGTGGCCATGGCTGCACGGGCAAGCACGGGGGCGAGAATGCCGTCGCCACCGGTGGTGGCTCCTTGGCCTCCCGGGCGCTGCACGGAGTGCGTCGCATCAAAAACCACCCGATATCCAAGCTCTTGCATCCAGTATAGCGACCTCATGTCCGCCACCAGATTCTGATACCCGAAGGTGGTTCCACGTTCAGTAAAAAGGAAGTTCTCACAGTCCACCTCGTCCAGCTTCACCGCGATGTTCTTCACATCCCAGGGAGCCATGAACTGTCCCTTCTTCACATTCACCGCCCGGCCAGTCCGCCCCGCGGCCACGATCAAATCCGTCTGCCGACACAGAAACGCCGGAATCTGGAGCAAATCCACATGAACCGCCCCAATCTCCGCCTCTTCAGGAGTGTGTACGTCCGTGGTGACAGGCACCCCGAGATCCTTGCCCACATCGGCCAGCAAACGGCAACCATCGGCACAACCGGGACCACGAAAGGAATGAATCGAGCTGCGGTTGGCCTTGTCGTAGCTGGCCTTGAAGATCCAGCGAAGGCCCAGTCGGTCTGCGATTTCCTTGATCCGGCGCCCGGTATCCCAAAGAAATTCCTCACTTTCCATCACGCATGGACCGAGGATGAACACTGGCTCCACGCCGTCCACCGACACGGGACCCACTTTGACCTCTGGAAGCGATGACATGTAGCGAAAGTTCGGGAGCAATGACTGAAAGGTAAATCATTCCCGGCACCTGAAGGTGCCGAGAATTCAACACTAGAGGGCGGTCTGAATAATCTCAACCCTCTTCGTGATCCCGGAATCAATTCCGGATCTCTTCGCCGTTGTCTGCCCGGGCAATGTAGATCTGCTCCCGGACAAAGGCAGGATCACTGCGGAATGTCAGCCTGGCCTCGAAGCGGCGCTCCAACTCGACCAGCAGCTCCCCGTCTTCAGTCTTGAGGCGGTTCATCACGTCGGGGTGCACCACCACGACCAAGTTCTTCTCCTCGGCCCGTCCGCGACCCAGAATCGACGACAACCTACGTTGAAGCTCGACACTCAAGGTCAACGGCGTCTTCACCTGACCATGACCACCGCAGGAAGGGCAATCTTCGTACAAGGCGGTGCTCAGGCTTTCATGCAAACGCTGGCGGGTCATTTCCATCAGACCAAACTGGGAAATCTGCAGGGCCTGCGTCTTGGCCTTGTCCTTCTTCAAATGCTCCTGCATCGCCCGATAAACGGCCTGCTGGTCCCGGCGATGCTTCATGTCGATGAAGTCCACCACGATCAGACCGCCCATGTTCCGAAGCTTCAACTGACGCGCCACCTCGTAGGCAGCCTCCAAGTTTGTTTCGAGCAGCACCTTCTCGACATCTTTGGCCCCCTTGTTGCGACCGGTGTTCACGTCAATGGAGACAAGGGCCTCCGTTTGATCAATCACGATGTAGCCACCGCAAGGCAGCCAGACCTGACGGTAGAACGCATTGTCGATCTGCTTCTGAATCCCGTAGTGCTCAAAGATGGCACTCTGCCCCTGATACAAATTGATCCGGCGCTTTGCTCGGCCAGACACGGTCGCGGCCATCTCCTGCATCCTCGCCACCGTCTCCGGACTGTCGCAGGCCACCTCATCAATGTCCTCGGTCAGGAAATCGCGGACGGTCCGCTCCAAAAGATCCGGCTCCTGGAAACAGCAAACGGGTGCTTTCTTTCCGTCGCGAACTTCCACGATCGTGTCCCACTGATCCAGAAGGATGCTCAAGTCGCGAATGATGTGCCGGGCGCGCTTGCCCGCCGCCTCCGTGCGCATGATCAATCCCATGCCTTCGGGGAGATTCACCTTCTCAATGATCTTCCTCAGGCGAGCCCGTTCCTTTGGATCTTCCACCTTTCTCGAGATGCCAAACTGGTCATTGAGCGGCATCAAGACCAGCAAACGACCCGCCAGCGAGATGTTTGTGGTCACTCGTGGACCCTTGTTTCCAATCGGCCCCTTGGTTACCTGAACCATGATCTCAGATCCGACCGGATAGAGGGACGGAATATCTTTCGACTGGATGTTGTTCTTCTTTTTCTTCGGCGCCTTGCCGCGATTGATCTCTTCGAGACCTGAATCGAGTGCAGCCGGGATGGCATCCCAGAAGTGGAGGAAGGCATTCTTCTCGAAGCCAATGTCGACAAACATCGCCTTGAGCCCGGGCTCAATGTTCTTGATGCGGCCCTTGAAGACACTGCCGATCAAGCTCGACGTTCCGACGCGCTCGATGGTGTACTCCTCAAGGTTGCCGTTCTCAAGGAGAGCCACCCGGCTCTCCAACTTCTCGCAGTTGATGACAATGCGAGTGCCTTCGTTGATGTTCTTGCGGCCAGTGATCAATTCTTTGATTTTTTTGACGATTCCCATTGGGTGAATGCCCGGTGAAAGGCTGTTAAAAGGTGGTGGTTGTGAATGTCCATATCTCTACTGGCGGAACAGCCGCTGCAAGAGGCCCCGGCGGGGCTCGGACTCCTGGTTGGATTCAGTTGACGGAGAAGAATTTCCTCCCCGGTTGAAAATCGGTGCGCGGCGGACCGGCACTGCCCGAGGCACAGCCTGATCGTTGCTGACGCCCTGCGAGCCTTGGCGATCGGCTTCTTGACGGATGGTCGGAGCATTGCGGATCTGAGGTTCCGCTGACTCAACCGCCGCAGCCGTGCTGACTGCCCCCACGTCGCCATCTTCATCGCCGGTGAGCATCTCTGATGGGATGCCGGAGTCCGCATAAGTGACCTGCTGAATGAAATCAAAACTGCCCTCGGCCTCCGGAAGTGGCTCCACAGCCACTTCATACCCGTTCTCCAGAGCGAGCGACTGCTCCAAGACCCGGCGGGCAACGGGAGCCGCGCAGCCCCCACCCGAGTTGCCGCCTTGAACCAAGACGCAAACCGCGAATTTAGGATTTTGGTACGGAGCGAAGGAGATGAACCACGTGTGGTTGTCCTTCAATTTCACCCCGTTGCTCATGCGCCAAGCCTGGGCCGTCCCCGTCTTGCCTGCGACCTCGATCCCGTCAATGCGAGCTCCACGGGCGGTCCCGCTCGCGTCGTTAACGACCCTCCACATTCCCCGACGAATCATCTCGATCTCATCTTCCGCCACCTCCGCCGAAAGGTCATGACGGAGCTTGGGCTCGTTGTCGAGCACCATCTTGTCTCCATCCATCACCTTCTTGAGTAGGTGCGGGAAATACGCCTTTCCTCCGTTCGCCACCGTCGACACGACAGACGCCATCTGCAGGGGCGATGCAAGGACCTGTCCTTGACCGATGGAGGTGTTCGCCGTGAACCCGCTGCTCCAGCGCTCCCGTGGCTGATGGATTCGAAGCCATTCCGGATTCGGTAGGATGCCCGTGTCTTCATCGTCCAACTCAATGCCCGTTTTTTCCCCGACCCCGAGCATCTGACCGACCTTGGTGATGTTGTTGATCCCGGCATCATTGCCGTACTGATAGAAAAACGCATTGCAGGAGCGCATGATGGCTCCGCTCAAATCCAGTGATCCATGCGCACCGCCCTTCGCGCCAATCCAACACTTCATGTAGGTGTTCCCATAGCTAACGCCACCGCTGCAGTTGTAATGACGCTTCTGGATCCCAGCCAAACAGCCCGCGAATGAAATCGGAATCTTGAAAGTCGATCCCGGCGCATACCCCCGAACCGCACGGTTGATCAGGGGCACCGTGCGATTCTGGAGAAGTTCATCCCAATCGGCCTGCCGAATGCTCGGAATGAATTTGTTCGGATCATAGGACGGAACCGATGCCATCGCGAGCACCTCACCAGAGTTGGGCTCGATCACCACGACAGCCCCCCGGCCCACTTTGCCGTCGCGCAGCGCCCGCTCAGCGATGGTTTGAATGCGCGCATCCAGGGTCAGATAAACGTCATCTCCCTTTCGCGGCTCCTCGTAGCTGATCTGCCCGACCATCCGGCCGCGCTGATCCTTCTTCATCGTCCGAATGCCCGGCTTGCCCTTCAGGTGCTTGTCAAAACTCTTCTCCACCCCAGCCCCGCCAAAATCATCGGGCACATAAAAGTCCCAGCCCTTCCGCTCCTCGACGGACACGCGTTTGTCATCGGGCAACCGCACATAGCCCATGATGTGGCAGGCCAAGGCACCGTAGGGATAAAGTCGTGTCGCACGCTCCGCCACCGAGACTCCAGGCAAGCCCACGTTGTGTTCCGCAAACCGACTGAACTCGGCAAAGGTCAAGTCATCCCGGTAGACCCAGGGAATCACCCCCCGGAACGACCGATAATGAACCCGCAATCCCTGCGAGTTGTATGGGACAGCCAACCCCATCTCATTGAGCCGACTGACGATCAGTTTCTCAAAGACCTGCTGAACATCCACCTCCTTCACCTTTCGCGGCAGCCCCCGCTCAGTGGTGTTGTACTCGTAGTAAGGCATCGTCTCCTGCTTCGCCTTCACGAGCCGACTGAACTCCTCCATCATCTCCTGAAGATTGACCCTCACTTCAAAGCTAGCCTTGTTCGTCGCCAAGACGATGCCGTTCCGGTCCTTGATTTCACCGCGCACGCCTGGAATCCGCGCGCGCAATTCCTTGGTCCCCGGGACCTGCTTCACAAACTCCGCGTGCCGGTCAATCTGCAACGACCAAAGTCGATACGACAGCACCACGAAGCCTCCAAGCACCGCCAGCGTAAACAGATAGAGACGAAACCGGTATTTAACGACCATCAAAGTTGTACCTCAGTCCTTCATATTTAATTTCATAACTGGTGATCCTGGCCAGCGAATAAAGAATCAGAAACAGAATCGGGGAGATCAGCATCGCCAACAGCGTGTCCGTCACCATCTTTGACCAAACCTGCGGCGGAAAATGCAGGCTCCCTCTGAGAAACGTCATCAAAAGGTACTGCACCAGCAACCAGCTAAAAGTGGCGACCCCGACCATCAACACGGGAAGTTCCAAACGCCCTCTTTTGAAAAGTGGCCGAATGCCTTGCATGAAGGATCCCAAGAGCCCAAAAAGCAGCACGGACAAACCAAACACAAAGCTGCCATCCCCCACCAACACCGACGGGTCGGTCAAACCGCCAAGGTCCCACATGCCACTGCTCGACGTGTTGCCCGCCGCCACCGGCAAGTAGCGGGCATCCCAAAGCAAACCCGTCAAAAAGGCCAGCAGCAGCATTGACGAAAACGGCACCGCCACCGCTGCCGCAAAAAAGAACACGGGTGGCAAAAACAAGGTCGCATGATGCGCAATCTCCACCGACGGCACAAACTCCTGAACCGCGAAGGTCAGGAGCAGCATCACCAGGACGACAAGATTGAAGAGCATGATCAGGGAGTTGCGTTCGATTGCATCTCGATCACAAAGACATAGTCGAGCATGGAAAAGTCCACGGCTGGTTCGACAATGGCCTCGCCCGAAATGTCCTTGTTCTCAAACCGCTTCACGCGGCCCAACAAAAGATTGGCAGGAAACACACCTCCCTCGCCCGACGAATAAACTTCTGCGCCGACATTGATCAGCGCATTCCGACTCAAAAAACGCAAGCGCAAGTCAGGCCTAACGTCCAAACCTGCACGCTCACCCGAAATGATGCCCTGCTCCAGAGAACCAACGATCCGAGCTGAGACACGGCACATCTCGTCCGTGAGCAAAATCACTTCCGTCATGTGCGGAGCCAATTTCCCTGTCTTGCCGACCAGACCCATCGAGGTGATTACCGGACTGTCGGTACCAATTCCATCCAGCGCACCTTTGTCGATGATCAGAGTGTTCCACCATGTCCCCGCCACTCGTTTCACCACGCGTGCTGGCGTCACCTTGAACTCCGAAGTCTGCCTGAAATCAAGAAGCTCGCGCAGCTTGTCGTTCTCATCCTGAAGTTGGCCGTAACGCTGTGACACGATCTTCAATCGCTCGACCTCAATGCGAAGACGCTCGTTGTCTCGTTTCAGTTCCTGTGGATCCAGCGCCGGGGCAACAGCACTGTCCATCGCCTGATCAATCGCGGCACTTGAATGAATGAACGGTGCCAGAACCGCCATCACCTGACTTTGAATCGAACGAGTCGTCGGTGTGTTCAGGGTGAACACCGCCACGACGGCCACAAGAAAAAGCAACAGCGCGATGATGTTGAGCTTCTTCATGGCAATTCGTTCGGTCGGAGTCCGCAGGGTTTTTCAGCGGGAGCATTCAATCAGAGCGGCGTGAAGAATCCAATCTTCAATCGCATCCCGTTGTTGGCAATCCACTACACTTCAGTGGTGCTCACCTTGCGAAGAAACTCGAGCTCGCTAAGCACTCGACCCGTTCCCTCACCCACGGCGCTGAGCGGATCTTCCGCCACATGCACCGGCAGTGCCGTCTCTTCTTGGAGAAGCTTGTCCAAGCCGCGGAGCAGGGCACCCCCACCAGCCAGCATGACACCGCGATCCACCAAGTCAGCGGAGAGTTCGGGAGGACAGCGCTCAAGAGTGGTCCTCACGGCGTCGATGATCGCGTTCAAAGGTTCCAACATCGCCTCCCGCACTTCCTGGCTTGTGATGGTGATCGTTTTCGGCAGTCCAGCCACCATGTCTCGACCCTTCACTTCCATCGTCGTTTCTTTCCCGAGAGGGAAAGCCGACCCGATCCGCAATTTGATTTCTTCCGCCGTCCGCTCCCCGATCATGAGGTTGTACGCCCGTTTCATGTAGTTGATGATCGCCTCATCCAATTCGTCACCGGCCACGCGAACGCTCCGACTGTAGACGATGCCCGACAAAGAGATGATCGCCACCTCGGTCGTTCCTCCTCCAATGTCGACGATCATATTCCCAGCAGCTTCCTGCACGGGCAGACCCACACCAATCGCAGCCGCCATTGGTTCTTCGATCAAATAAACTTCGCGAGCACCCGCTTGCTCTGCGCTCTCCTTCACCGCGCGTTTTTCCACTTCGGTGATGCCCGAAGGAACAGCGACAACGACCCGAGGTCCACGCATGGAACGCCGATTGTTGTGCACCTTGCGGATGAAGTGGCGAAGCATCGCCTCCGTCACGCGGAAGTCCGCGATCACCCCGTCCTTCAGAGGACGAATGGCCGTGATCCCGCCCGGAGTTCGACCAAGCATTCGCTTGGCGTCGTCCCCGACGGCGACGACTTCATTGGTACCGGACTTGACCGCCACCACCGAGGGCTCGCGAAGTACGATTCCATGATCTTTAACATATACCAATGTGTTGGCGGTACCGAGATCGATACCGATGTCATTGGCGACAACGCCGAAAAGCCTGCCGAACATAAATTTGAAAAATTGTAAAAGGGTAAACTGCGAAAAGGGTTACGTGGAACAGTGATCCCTGCATATCGACATTGCTCTTCTAGCTATTTTAGCAATTACGGAAAGCAATACAGCGCACGGATTTCCAGCCATACCAATGCTAAAACCGCCTGTTCAAGCGTCAAGGAAAGTTTCGACACCCTTGAACTCTTTATTTTCCATAAAATTCAGCCATTTCCAACATTTAGCAGATGTCGCTCAAATGTTCCACGCACCCTTGTTCAACACGATATCGGCTCCCCAAAAAGGGTTCCTCCTCCAACCAATCCACCTGCGTGGTGGTGATGATTTTCTGAGCATCGCTCGGCAAATATCCCATCAAGGCCCGCCGCCGAAAGGGATCCAGCTCCCCGAAAACATCGTCGATCAGCATCAGCGGTGCCTTTCCCTTTGCCGCTTTCAATGCATGAGCCTGCGCCAGTTTCATCGACAATGCCAAGGTCCGCTGTTGTCCCTCCGAGGCAAAGGAACACGCATTCATACCACCCAGCGTCAGGCCTAGATCGTCTCGATGGGGACCCGCCACCGTCGTACGCAGCCGAGACTCCTCGGCACGGCGCGCCTCCAAGGCTTCCCTCAGATCCCCACTCTGACAGCTCGGCAAATAGCGAATCTCGACCTGCTCTTCCCCTCGACTCAGCACGCCATGCGCTTCTGTCACCCTGCCTGTCATTGCTTGGCACAACTCGCTACGGCCCTGAATCAACACCCGCGCATGCTCCTCCATCACCCCTGCAAAGGCCTCTGCCTCAGGCCAACGGATGCTGGCATCGCGCTTCAATACAAAATTCCGACCCCGCAGCGCCCTCTCGTAGCCGCGCAGCGCCTTGAGATATCCCGGGACCATCTGGCTGGCGGCGAAATCCAAAAAACGTCGTCGTTGATCCGCCCCCCCACGGAGCAACCCCATGTCGGCGTGATCCATCCACACCACCAGACCGCTCTGGGACAGGTAGTCGACCATCCGTGGGCAGGTCGCGCCCTCGACTGCCATCCGACGGGTCGTCGGAGACATGACGCAGCGCAGCGCGCGGCCATCCACCTCGCCTTCCACCATCGCCGTTTCTGCACCGAGTCGAATCAACTCCTGCCGAACCGAGGTTCGGGGGCTCTGGAGCCTCAAAAGAACACAGGCTGCCTCCATGAGGGACGTTTTCCCCTGCCCATTGCGACCCAGAAGGAGCGTGGTCTGCGCGTCCAAGCGCAGCTCCGTCTTTTGAAAACAGCGGAAATCACGAATCACCAAGCGGTCCAGCATACAGTCGCCACACCAACCCGAATCCCCACCCGATTGCAACCGGGACCAACGGTTCCCCTCAAAGCAGCGCTTGCCATCTCGCTTCCCCGCTGTTAAAAACCGGGTCGCATATGCCCAAGATTCAATTCACCACACCCGAAGGTGCCTCAGGCGAGGTCGATCTCACAGCCGAACGGACGACCCTCGGTCGCTCGGAAGACAACATGGTCGTCATTCCAGATGACTCCATGTCTGGCAACCATGCCGAGATCACCTTCACAGGCGACATGTGGGTCCTCACCGATCTTGGCTCCACCAACGGCACCAAGATTGGTGGCGAGCGTGTCGAGCAGGTTCAACTGGTGTCCGGTGGCGCCTTCACCCTCGGTTCCGTTGAGTGTGCGTTCTTTGATGAAAATGCGCCCGAGGACCAGTACTCCTCGGAGCAACCCACCGCCACCTACACGGCTTCAGGCTATGGTGCCGCCCCTTATCAAGCTTCCCTTCGTCGTGGCTTTGGGCCAAAGAAAAAGGAGAAAGGCGGTAGCGGTGCCATCATCGGGCTCGGTGTCTTGGCAATCCTCGTCTGTATTGCCGCTGCCTTCATGGTGTCGCAGATGTCTGCCTGATTCCACCTCCGCCGCGTCTAGCCAACGGAGAACTCCCGGGGCTTCACTCCCGCCCCTCGTAAACCCCTCCCCTCAGCGCGGGTCCGCGCTCAAAAAGTACCATGTCCAATAATATCGTTGTCGGCGCCCAGTGGGGCGATGAAGGAAAAGGCAAGATCGTCGACTACCTCACGGAAAAAACGGACGTCGTCGTTCGCGCCGCAGGCGGCAACAATGCTGGCCACACCGTGATCAGCGGAGGTGAAAAATATGTCCTCCACCTCATTCCCTCCGGCATCCTTTGGAAGGACAAACTCTGTGTCATCGGCAACGGCGTTGTCATGGATCCTCTCGGCCTTTTGGAGGAGATCAAGAAGCTGCGCGGACAGGGCGTCACCATTGAGCCCGAGAATCTTCTCATCAGCGAGACCGCCCACCTCGTCATGCCCTACCATCGCGGACTTGACCAAGCCCGCGAAGCAGGGCGCGGCGACAAAAAGATCGGCACCACAGGCCGCGGTATTGGACCGGCGTATGCTGACAAGGTCGAACGCGACGGCATTCGCGCCATCCTCCTGAAACGCCCCGCCCTTTTCGAAGAAGCTCTCCGTGAGCGCATCCAGAAACACAACGTCACGCTCAAGGCCGCAGGTGTTCCGGAAGTGCCCGAAGAAGAGACCGTGGCGGAGCTCCTCCAAGCCGCCGCAATGCTTGCTCCTCACATCACCAACACGGCCGTTGTGCTGCACAAGGCCATCCGCGCCGGGAAGAGCCTCCTTTTCGAAGGTGCCCAGGGCACCTACCTCGACATCGATCACGGCACCTATCCGTTCGTGACATCGTCCAGCACCACTGCTGGCGGAGCCTGCACCGGCTCTGGCGTTCCTCCGCGCAAGATTGACCGGGTCGTGGCTGTCGCAAAGGCCTACACCACTCGCGTGGGTTCCGGCCCCTTCGTGACCGAAAACGATGACCTTGGCGACATGCTGCACAACATGGGCCGAGAGTTTGGAGCCACCACCGGACGCGCACGTCGCTGCGGGTGGCTCGATTGCGTCCTGATTCGCTTTGCCTGCATGGTCAATGGTGCCGATGAACTCGCCATCACCAATCTCGATGGTCTTGACGGTCTCGACACGATCAAGGTTTGCACCGGCTACCAACTCGGCGACGAAACGCTCGAATTCCCTCCTGCCACCGCTGCCGACATGGAGGCCTGCGTCCCGATCTACGAAGAACACCAAGGCTGGAAACAGGATCTCAGCGGCATCACCAACTACGCCGATCTCCCGCCACTGGCCCGGGCATACCTCGACCGCCTCTCCGAACTCACCGAGACTCGCATCAGCCTCGTCGGAATCGGCCCCGCCCGCGAACAAACGCTGGTCGCCTAGAAAACCGACCATTTTCCAGCACACCCAAGGACAGGTTGTCGAGTGCAGATGCATGATCCCACAACGACCGTCCGTTGTGGGAAGTCATGAAGTTTTGCCTGCTTGCACTGCTTGCCTTTGTTCCACACCTCCTCGCCACGATTTCTTCCGCTGCCGAGAAAAAGCTCAACGTACTGTTCATCATCTCCGATGACCTGACCTACACCGCCCTGTCCTGCTACGGAAACTCGGTGTGCAAGACCCCCAACATTGACCGTCTCGCCGAACGCGGTACTCGCTTCACCCGCGCCTATTGTCAGGGAACCTACTGCGGTCCGTCACGGGCCTCGTTCATGTCTGGCTACTACCCTCATGCCACGGGCGTTCTGGGCTACACGAATCCGCGACCCGAGATCGGTGATCGCTCAACCTGGTCGCAGCACTTCAAGAACGCAGGCTACTACTCCGCGCGCGTCAGCAAAATCTTCCACATGGGCGTGCCGGGAGGCATCGAGTACGATGGAGGCGGCAAGAACTACAATGACGGCGATGGTGCCGATGATCCGCTCTCATGGACGGAAAAGTTCAATAGCCCGGGCCCTGAGTGGAAAGCCGCTGGCGATGGTGAAACCCTCGAAGGCAATCCAGACGGCAAAAAGCCGGTGGTTGGAGGCAACACCTTCGTGGTCGTGGCTGCAGATGGCGACGACTTGGTTCACTCCGATGGCAAGACTGCCGCCAAGGCCTGCGAACTCATCGCCACGCACAAGGACGAACCCTTCTTTCTCGGAGTCGGTTTTGTGCGTCCGCACGTGCCCTTTGTGTCGCCGCGCAAGTATCACGAGCCCTTTCTGCCTTACGACTCGATGGAACTTCCCGACAAGGTGCCCGGCGATTGGGACGACATCCCCACACCGGGCATCAACTACAAAACCAGCGAGAACATGAAGATGGACATTCGTCGCCAAAAGAAGGCGGTGGGCGGTTACTATGCCTCCGTCGCCTTCATGGACGCGCAGGTGGGCAAGGTGCTCGATGCGCTGGACGAAGCGGGCCTGGCGGAGAGCACCATCATCATCTTCACCAGCGACCACGGCTACCACCTCGGCGAGCACGATTTCTGGGCCAAGGTCAGCCTCCGCGACGAATCGGCCGGTGTGCCCCTCATCATCAGCGTGCCCGGAAAAAAACCTGCTGTCTGCGAATCCTTCGTCGAACTCCTCGACCTCTACCCGACGACCGCCGCCCTCTGCGGACTTGAGCCACAGGACCGCCTCCAAGGGAAAGACATCTCCCCCCTCCTCGATGATTCCACCGCCTCCGTCCGCGACGCCGCCTTCAGCGTCGCCCCGATGCGCAAGGGCTTCCTCCTTCGTGAAAAGAATTGGGCCTTCATCCAATATGAAGAAGACGCCTCCAAGGGGATCGAACTGTTCGACATGAACAAGGACCCCTTGCAATACACCAATCTTGCCAACGATCCCGCTCATCAAGAGCGCGTCCGGGAATTCAAAGCCAAGATGGTGGCAAAACTCTCCGAAGTGCGTGCCAACGACCTTTAAAAAGGCTTAGCGGCTTGGTCCGCGTCTCAGGAGCACGGACATCTTCCCCACGATGTCAGCGCGCTCGTCTGCGAGATTCCGCATCTCGGACGGATCATTGATTTCGTCGTAAAGTTCCATACCTTCTTCGCCATCCTCACCCCACTCGGTGTAGCGCCATTCTGCGGTGCGCAGCGAGCGTCCCGGAGTGGTGCCAAACTGCACCTCCGACCATGCCGGCCGGGACCATGGCAGCTTTGGATTCCCGAGCAGTGGCATCAGGCTCACGCCATCCAATCTCTCCGGAACGGGCACTCCCGCCGCCGCACAAACGGTCGGGAAGATGTCCACAAACTCCACCGGCTTCGGACAGACCCCTTCGGCGGCACCTGGTGCCACGATGATCAGGGGCGCCCGGGTCGATTCCTCAAACAGGCTGTTCTTTCGCCACAGTCCATGCTCCCCAAGATGGTACCCGTGGTCGCCCCACAAAACGATGACCGTCCTCTCTGCCAAGCCCATCGCGTCCACCGCCGCCATCAACCGCCCGATCTGCGCATCCACAAACGAAACACACGCGTCGTAGGCCAGCACGCATTCACGGGCATGCTCCGGTGATACACCAAAGTTCGGCCAAACCGGTGTCGAGGCCAGAGCGGCGGCGGGAACTCTGCTTCGATAGTCCGGCGGTATTTGCGGGAGGGCCGTCTTCTCCAGAGAATAGAAATCAAAATACCCCTTCGGGGCAATGTAGGGGATGTGCGGTCGATAGAGGCCCGCGGCGATGAAGAACGGACCCTCCCGATGCTTTTCCAACAACCGGATCGTTTCATCCACCACTTTTCCATCGGTTTGTTCGACGTCATCGCCGTCCGCCTTCAAGTAGCACATCCGGTCCGGCAACGGCAGATCCGGTGTGTAATTCGTCAGGAGATGCTCCTCATCCTTGTCACGTCCTCGTGGATTCACCACTTCGTCCCAGCTCTCCGGATCATCGGGTCCGCTGGTGCCGATGTCGGTCGGATTGTCCTGGTGAAAAATTTTCCCAACACGCGCAGAGTGATAGCCGCTCCGGCGGAACCACTGCGGCAGCGTCAACGCGTCCGGCAGGTGTTCCCGAAATACGATCCGGTTGCTGACGATGCCCGTCGTGTCCGGTCGCAAGCCCGTCAACACCGAGGCACGGCTCGGCCCGCAGGAGGGATACTGGCAGTAGGCCCGGTCAAAGCGCACCCCGCGCGCGGCCAGCGCATCGATGTTTGGTGAAACGATGTGATCGAAACCGTAACAGTGCAGCCGCGTGTTCAGATCATCGACGGCGATGAACAACACATTGAACCGCTCGGCGGCGCGGCCCGGCAGGATCACAAATGCCCCGGCAAGGATCGCCATCCAGCACGAGGCAGCCCTTTTCATTGCTGCCTCAGTCCGCAAACACCTTGATCAATTCGACCTCAAAAATCAGCGTCTCGTCCGGCCCGATGTCGATGCCCGCGCCGCGCTTGCCGTAGGCGAGCTCGGAGGGGATGAAGAAGCGCGTTTTGCCGCCTTCTTTCATGGTCTGCACGCCTTCCGTCCAGCCCTTGATCACTCGATTCAGCGGAAACTCCACGGTGGTGAACCGGGCGTAGGAACTATCAAACTCCGATCCATTGATCAGCGTTCCCCGGTAGTGCACCTCAACGGTATCGGTCGCCTTCGGGCTCTTGCCGGTTCCTTCCGTCAGGACCAAGTATTGCAGACCGCTGGCCGTGGTGACGACGCCTTCCTTCTTGCCGTTCTCAGCGAGAAAGGCCAAACCGGTTTCGAGAGCAGATTGTGACATGATTTTGGGAAATGGATTGAGTGGCCGTGGACCTGCCCGAAGACTTCCATCGGTGCAACCTGGAATTCGAGGCAACTTTGGCGGCGTCCAAGATCGGTCCGAAAAATGGCTTGCGCGGGAAGCTTCGGGGTCGAGATCGCATCAAGCACGCCTTGATAATAATTATGGAAATTAATACTCACGCTTGCTGAGTGGCGTTTCTCTGCGACAGTACAGGGTGCGCACCTTGGTAAAACCCCTCGGATCTTCGGCTGCCGCTAGGTGGCTGGATGCATTCACGCATTGGCTCCACACCGCTTGGGCCCAATGTTCGTTTGTGGGCGTCTGTGCTCGAATCGCCTTCTTTTTTCTCGCGGCGACGGCGGCAGTGCATGTGCTTCTTCTTGAGAAATCGGGAGACCTCATCGGGTTCGGAACCCTCATCGACGTGGATGCCGAAGCGAATCTCCCCACATGGTTCGCCTCTTTTCTCGCACAAGCCGCCGCCGTCGTCGCGTTTGCCATTGGTGAAAAGGATCAGCGAAAAAACCGCCTCTGGTGGCGTGGAATTGCAGGGATGCTTTTTCTCATGGGCATGGATGAAGTGGCGTCGATTCACAACATGCCATCCCGCCGCTTGGGAGAACTGGTCGGGGTCCACGATGGCTGGCTGATGAATGCTTGGATCCTGCCAGCAATCCTTCTCTGTGCGGGAGTTGCCTGCTGCTACGTCCGTTTTTTGACACGTGTTCCGCGATGCATGGCTTGTGGCTTTGTCCTCGCAGCAGCGCTCTACCTGACCGGTGCCATCGGGTTGGAAATCATAGGCTCCCGTGTTGAATACCTAGCCGCCGGGTTCGACTACGACGGTCGCAGCGTTTACTCGCTCGATTTTGAACTCATCGGCGTCGCGGAAGAAGCGTTTGAATACGCGGGCATGCTTCTCACCCTGGCCATCCTGATTCGGAGGGCCAAAGAACTCGGAGCCAGTGCGACAATCCAGTTCGCACAGAACGATGCCAACGTTGCAGAGGGCGACAAGTCTCCCGCCCCTCTGTCGTGACACCAGAAACGAAAGCCATCGCACAGCGCCCCCCTGACAACTGAGCACGCCATTGTTTCAAGACTGGAAATCGCCCGGGGCTGCGGCTCAAGCAAAGCGTTGATTGAACCGCTTTTGAATGGAACGGATCTCCTCCTGAGAGAACGGCTTTGTCTCCTCGCAAGCCCACACCGTTCCCGGCCATGCAGGATCGGTCTCCATCCTGCCCACGATGTGGATGTGAAGTTGGCTCACCATGTTCCCAATGGCCGCCACGTTGAGCTTGTCGGGCTTGAACGTCCCCTTCACCCAAGTCGACATCTGGCGAATCGCCCCACTGACCTCCTTGTAAGCTGGAGCCGACAACTCATGCAACTCGGTCACCTTGCCATCCACCTCGGGCACCAGGAGGAACCAGTGGTAGTGGGCATTGTTCTTTAGCAGTACCCGAGAGCCTCGAAAGGTTCCGAGTTCCAGACATGAAGCGGCGAGGCGAGGATCGAGTTCAAATGGCATGGTTATGCCCCATCATCGTCGGATGCCCCCGATCCTCAAGCCCCACGACTTTTTTGTCCGGTTTCCCCACGCTCTGCGGGTAGTGTAATAGAACACGATGAACACGCACGAAACCCACGCCGCTCAAGCCTTCCTCGCCGAGCACGACTTTGTCAAAGGCGTGGCGCTCAAGTACGCGCCCTGGCCGGGATTGGTCGATGACATCACGCAGCAGGTTTTCCTCGAATTCATGGCCAAGGAAGATCGCTGGGATCTGGAGAAAAACATCCGCCCGCTGCTGGCCACCATGACACGCCACGTCTCCATGCGTCTCTGGCGGGAGCGGACGAAACATCAGCCAGACGTCGTTCAGAAGCTTGCCGAGCACGTGCGCCAACTCGCCGAGGAGCGCGACTCACCTCCGCGCTATCACGACGAAGTGAGCATCCTCAAATCCTGCCTCGAAAAGCTGCCCGAGAAGAGCCGGGACCTGATCGACCTCTACTACTACAACGACATCAGCACGCCGGAGATCGCCGACCAGATCGACATGAAGGCCGACACCGTCTGCCGCGCCCTCTCGCGCGTGCGTGAAAAACTGCGCGACTGCATCACCCGCTCCATGAACGAAGGAGGTCCTGCCCATGCTTGATTCTGACACCCTGATTCAGCACTACCTCGAAGGCACCCTCAGTGATCGTGAGGCGGAGCAGTTGCATCGTCTTCTGGAGGAACAGCCCGAACTCGGCCCACGCCTTTTGGCGCACTTGGAAATGGACGCCATGCTCATGGCATCCAAACCTCTCGTCGCAACCCCGCAACACCGGCCTCGTCTGGTTCCCAGACGTCGCTTCACCCTGACCACACTGACCAGCGTTGCTGCCATCGCGGCCTGCCTGATGCTCGCCCTCGGCTGGATGGGCGGCTTGGTCCAGAACGCCACCGACAACACCGAAGCCACCACTGCCTCCGTCGCCGTGCTCACACGCGGGGTGAATCTCGAGTGGGAATCCGAACCCATCGAGCCCGGCACGCCCCTCTCACCCGGGTTGCTGCGACTCAGGTCCGGCATCGCCCAGA
>CAXBNA010000103.1:0-20990 GCA_963976915.1 uncultured Verrucomicrobiales bacterium | reverse complement strand
TGATCACCCCCGCGGGATCGCTCGTCTCCCGCAGGAAAGCATACGCCGACGGATTGGAGAAGACCGTCATCGTGGCCCCACGCCTCCGGGAGATGCCGCCGCTCGCCAACCCATCCGCAACACGCGGCTGCCGTCCGCGTGCCAGCTCCTCCGCATTCGTGAGCAGATCGCCATCCGGGTCATCGGTCGGGAGCTGACTGAGCGATCCAAAATACCGTTGCTCCCACCAGTCGGGCAGAGTGTCCGCATCCGTATCCTCCGCCGTCGGCAGGTAGATCGCCACCGCATCGGTGTTCCCGGAAATGACAAACCTCGCCGGGTTGCTGGCCCCTCCTGATGGATCTGTCGCCCGGACTCCATTGAGGGTCCACCCCGTGAACGAAAAGCCTCCGGACACCAAAGGAACGGTCCCAGTGACGACGGCACTGCCGTCAGGTGGAAAATCCGTCTGATCGATGATTCCCGCTGGAATCGATGTTTGACGAAACTCCACGTTCTGCGCCGACACCGGCATCGCGACGAGAGCCGCGAGGACCGGGACCGAGAGCAGATGGAGTGCGCCGTTCATGGAAGCCATCGTCGAAAAATCAGGACGCCTCAGGGTGCCGTGGTGAAGGTGACCCAGTGACTGTCATGCCCCCCTGCAGAGATCGTGCTGACGTTGCTATCCACCTGCACGGAGGACCCGGTCACATTTGAGTAGGTACCGTTGCCAGTCTGCCCTGCATAGTTGTAGCCTCGGGATCGCACCGTATTTCCCGTGAGGCGATAGACCACATGGTCATAGCCTGCCGCCACTTCCACCACGTCCGCCGCCTCCATCTGGAAGGGCGCGGTGACATTGGCCGTCGAACCCGGATTGATCTGATTGTACTCGTTCTCACCGAGGCCCCACATCGAGCCGCCGGTCTTTCGATACACCAGGAAATCCCAGCCCACGGCGGCGTCCGCCACGTCCTGATCAATCAGGACCCGATCCGCGAACGGCTTGTTCGCCCCGACAGCACCCAGGACCTGGTTCTCGTTTCGACCCCAGCCCCAGAGTTCCCCTCCCGTGGTGATGTAAAACCCGTCTCCCCGGTCGCTGATGAAAGCCTTGGCCACGCCGGTGGTCAGCGACACCGGGCCAGCAGTCGTCGCTTGGTACAGCGTGCCATCCGTCTTGACGTAAAAGGTCCAGTCCCCGCCTGCAGCCACCTGAGCCACCTGCGTGTCGATCAGCACCGGACTCAACTGGTTTGCAGTGTCCGCCACGCCCAACTGACCCGAATTGTTCCGACCCAAGCCCCATAGCTTCTCGTCCGCCGTGATGTACACCGCATGACTGGCCCCTAGCGACATGTACACGACATTGTCTGCGATCGGAATGGCCAGACTTTGGGTAACCGCGTCTCCCGTCCCCAGTTGGCCGTAACCGTTCCAGCCCAGGCCCCAAAGCCGATTGTCATTGACCAAATACAGGCTCGTGGAACCCGTGTTCACCACCCGTGTTGGCACTCCGCCGTTGAAGGGCAGCCAAGGCAGTTCACCGTAGTCATCGACACCCCAGGATTTGAGGAACGCCGAGGGGCTGGTGTCGCCCTTGGTGATGTTCAGTTCGTTCACCGTGCCGAAGTTGTAGTTGCCCAAGTTCGCCCGCGTGATCTCCGAGCGATTCACCGAGCGTCCGCCCATCGCCTGATAGAGCATCGCCCGTCCCGCCTTCGTGGTTCTCGGATATCGTGCGTAGTAGGGCCCCGCATACTCGACCAGAGTGGCGTTGGCAAAGATCCCGGAATCCGCGAACACACGAGCCTCTGCGGTGGCACGCGGATCCGGCTGGACATTGATCTCCGGGCGTGTGGCCAGCATCCAAAACCACGCCTCGACCAGTTGATCGTCCGAGATCGGGTCCGCACTCACCTCCACTGCCGGCAGGGCACCATCCACAGGGATCTCGATCCAGTGAATGCCACGGAGGTTCCGACCGTCATTGGCCAGCACCTCCACGCGGATGTCGGCGAAGTCCGCTGCCCAATCCGCCGTCATGTCCCACACGGCGGACAGATTCGTGCCCGAGGGCTGGCTTGCCCCCACATTCCCCGCCGTCCCCTCCACGAACGTGCGCATCGGGATCACCTGGGTCAACGCCGACCCTCCATTGAGAAAAGCCAGCAGCCCGGTCTGCACCGTGGCGCTGTCCGCATCCTCCACCCGATACACCACATCCACCAGACTCGTTCCCGACCGCTGTCCCGCCGACACCACCGACGGCAGCGGCAGCGCTGTCGTCGACGGAAAAGCCGGCGTGGTTCGATATTCCCGGCGGAAGAAATTGGCCACCGCACCCACGACCTCATAAAAGTTTCCCGCCTTGTCATAGATCCCATCCCGGGTGCCCCAGTTCTGCGTCCCCGTGCCGTAGAGGGTGCTGTAAATGACTCCGGTCGCCCCCGTGATCGGATCGATGGGAGCCCGCGGATTCACATCGTAATAGATCGATTGGTAGTTCCCCACACCGTCCGGCGCAACCTGAGACAGGTGCCAGGAACTGACTCGCCAGCAGGCCCGCCTCCCCCCAGGCACGCAGAAAGGTGCCGTTCGCATCAAACACCTGCACCCGCTGGTTGCCCGGATCACAGGCAAACAGCTCTCCCGCCTCGGAAAACGCCAGCAGGGTCGTGTGATTCGCCGCATGGGCTCCGAACTGGCCATTCCCGCTTCCCGCCCCGCCGAAAGTGTTGACGACCGTTCCCGCCGAGTCAAAAACCGTGATCAATCCCGTGCCCCGCTCAAACACAAACAGCCGTCCCGCAGCATCGCACGCCAAGCCCTGCACGTAGCCGAAGTCCGGTGTGTACGTCGCCTGCGGAGTGCCATCCAGATCAAACTTCAGGATCTTGTCTGGCTGGCCCGTTTCCACACGTGTCGTGAAGAAGTGCTGGTCATTCACCGCTGCACAGCGAAATGCCGTCGCGCCTGCCGACTGAAAGCTGATCTCCGTCTTTCGCCAGACATCTTGACCGTGCAGATCCACGGCCCGGCCGGGGAGGGTTGCCATCACCAGTGCGAGGGCAGAGAGGAGAGCAGTCTTCATTGTGGAATCCTTCGTTAGGTTTCTCAATCCATGAGCAACCCGCGGCAGAATTCGCCCCATGGGTCACTCTTTAAAAGTGATCATCCACATCTCAGCCCAACGAGCAAGCAAAAACGGAGTCACACGCACTGAACGTCAATATACCTCGCGTCATCACGTATGCAGTGATCCGCAACCAGTAACCAGTGATCAGTGGTTCCGATGAGATGGGGTTTCTCACACGAAGGCACGAAGACACAAAGGACTGCATACTAAATACGGCCTCCCCTCCATTCCGCGCCCCTGGCTCCACCCCCGGCGGCTGGGAGCACGCCGCTCTTTGGGGGCACCGCGCCATCCCCTTTTCGTCTCTTGCGCCTCTTTGCGGCCATTCCTTCCCCTCAACTCTCCCAGATTTCCCGCACAGTTCTTGCTTCTGCGCACGTACCTTTCATCGTCCGCTGCTCAATTTCTGCACCATGAACGTCCGTCATCTCGAACCCCTCCTCTACTCACGCCGTCAACTCCTTCAACGAGTCGGGATGGGTCTGGGGTCGGTGGCGCTGGGGCAGCTCATGGGTGGGACGTCGGCCTCGGCGGCCACCACCAGTGCCAGCCCCTTCGCACCGAAGAAGCCTCACTTTGAACCCAAGGCGAAGCGGGTGATCCATTTCTTCATGAATGGAGGCCCGTCCCAGGTCGACACCTTCGACCCGAAGCCGATGCTGGATCGATACGACGGCAAGGTGCTGCCCAACCTCCTGAAGACGGAGCGCCCCACGGGGGCCGGTTTCAAATCGCCCTTCAGCTTCCAAAAGTACGGCCAGTGCGGCCTCGAGGTGAGCGAGCTGTTTGCCAACACGGCCCAGCATGCGGACGATCTCTGCCTGATCCGCTCGATGCACGCGGACGTGCCGAATCATGAGCCCTCGCTCGGGCTGATGAACTGTGGGGAAAGCCGCCTCAACCGGCCCAGCCTCGGTTCCTGGATCACCTATGGCCTCGGCTCGGAGAACGAGAACCTTCCGGGCTACATCTCGATGTGTCCCAAGGGCATGCCGACGCGCCGCACCAAGAACTGGCAGTCGGCCTTCCTGCCCAGCTCCTACCAGGGCACCTACATCGACACGAAGGACACGGCGGTGGACAAGCTGGTGGAGTTCATCAAGAACACCTCGCTGGATCTCAAGCAGCAGCGCAGCCAGCTGGATCTCCTGTTTGAACTGAACGAGAAGCACAAGGCACAACGCCAGAACGACCAACAGCTCGATGCCCGCATCCAAAGCTACGAACTGGCCTACCGGATGCAGATGGAGGCGAGTGACGCCTTCGACATTTCCCAAGAACCGGAGTCGATCCGCAAGGCCTACGGGGAGAATGATTTCGGCCGCCAAACGCTGATCGCGCGTCGGCTGCTGGAACGCGGCGTCCGCTTCATCCAGCTCTGGACCGGCGCAGGCCAGCCCTGGGACAGCCACGACGAGATCATGGACCACCAGCGTCTGGCCAAGGACGTGGACCCGGCCATCGCCGCCTTCATCACCGACCTCAAGCAGCGCGGCATGTTCGATGACTCGCTGATCATGTGGGGTGGCGAGTTTGGCCGAACACCGTCGGTGGAGCTTCCCACCCCGGGGTCGAACGCGGGCAAGCAGCATGGCCGCGATCACAATCACTACGGCTTCTCCATGTGGCTGGCGGGTGGCGGGGTGAACGGCGGTTACACCCATGGGGCGACGGATGACTTCGGTTTTCAGGCCGTCGAAAACCCGGTCCATGTCCACGACCTGCACGCCACGCTCCTGAAGATCCTGGGCTTCGATCATGAGCGCTTCACGTATCGCTACGCCGGTTTGGACTTCCGACTGACCGGGGTGAACGATTGCTCCGTCGTGAAAGAGCTATTGGCGTAGTGGCGTCGGCTGACCTAGGGTCCGCGCCAGATGTCCATGAAAGCTCTTTTCTTCGTCGCGTGCCTCGTCATCGCCACCATTGCCGTTTACGACTTCTTCATCGCGCCTCCGGGTGAGCGTCGGGTCTTTCCCAACGAGATCGATCTGCCGATCAAGATCGTCCACCGCCCTCCGGCGGGCAACCCGTCTCCCGCCACCGCCACCGCTTCCGAGGACATGGCCGCGTCGGCAAAGACTCCCACGAAGACGCCTGACACGAACGGCTTTGTGCCGCCCCAGTTTGCGCCGATCGAAACCGTGACGAAGAACTGGACGACGCTGCCACCGCAGGCCTTTCCCCGTCAGGTCAAGATCCGCAAGCCCATGGAGATCCGTATGAGCGCGGGCAGTTCCACTCTGCCGGACGGCGCGGAGGTCACCGCGCTGAGCATCGCCGAAGGAAACCTCACCGTGGCCCCGACGCCCGAGTCCACGGCACGGGGCACGGTGTCCATCCGCGACACCGACCTCATTGACGAGCTCAACCAGCGCTACGACGCCTGGGTTCAAGCCCGGGTGGACTTGGCGCGGGAAGCCTGGGAGTATCGGCTGACCCAAGCCAAGGCTGGGGGCGGAAAGCCGATGACCGTGGTGGCCACTGCGGACATGCTGGATTCCAAGGGGCGGCCGGTGAAGAACGCCTCAGGCTCCTACGACCTCCTTCTGGCCAGCATTGCGAGCCGGCAGGTGACCGAAATCGATCCCGAGCGCATTCTCCGCTGGGGCAATCCAATGTCGCTGGATCTCGATGGCGTACCCCATTGGGCCATCGATGTGTTTTACATGTTCGACACCATCTTTGGCCCCTTTGAAGCCCAGGCGCGTGCCTTCGTCCGCGACGGCCGGGTCACCGACTGGCGCTACGCCGTCTCTGGCGAACCGGTCCGATGAACCCCATCCTCACCCGAAGCCTGCTGGCTTCCCTCCTGTCGATCCACGTCCTCTCCGCGAAGACGCTCGACGTCAGCTCACCAAGCGAACTCCAAAAGGCCGCTGAGTCCGCCGCTCCCGGCGACGAGATCATCATCGCCGATGGCATCTGGACCGATGCCTCGATCCAGTTTCTGGCCCACGGATCGAGCGAGCAGCCGATCCTGATCCATCCCAAGACCCCCGGCGGACTGACCCTAACGGGAGAGTCTCACTTTCGGATGGGCGGAGAACACATCGTCGTCTCGGGCGTTCGCTTCGTCGACATCGTCAATGAGAGCGACTGGTGCGACTTCCGCTACGACTCCAAGAAACTGGCCTCCAACTGCCGCGTGACGGACTGCGTCTTCATGGAAAGCGACGCCCTGGACTCAGGCGCGAAAGAGGCGCGATGGGTCGGCATCTACGGCGAGCAAAACGAGTTTGACCACTGTCGGATCGAAGGGAAAAAGTCCAAAGGCACGGCCGTCGTCGTCTGGCTAGCCGAGGGCGTCGGAGCCGCTCATCACCTCCATCACAATCACTGGTATCGCCGCGAGCGGTTGGGAAAAAACGGCGGTGAAGCGCTGCGCGTCGGCGACAGCAATAGCTCGCTGATCGATGCCCGTTGCCTCATCGAGGACAACCTTTTCCAAGCCTGCAACGGCGAGGTCGAGTGCATCTCCAACAAGTCCTGCGAGAATCTGTATCGGCGGAATCTCTTCCTCGAAACCCAGGGCACGCTCACCCTCCGGCACGGGCATCGCTGCATCGTCGAAGGCAACGTCTTCCTCGGCAACGGCGTCAAGCACACGGGCGGCATCCGAATCATCGGTGAGGACCATGTCGTGCGCGGCAATCACCTTCAGGATCTGGAGGGTGAGGAGGCCCGGGGCGCCATCGTCTTCCAGAATGGCATTCCGGACACCCCCATGAACGGCTATTCGCCCGTTCGCGGTGCCTTGATCACCCGCAACCAAGTCATCCACTGCCGGGAGAGTTTGGTGATCGGCTATCAGGACAAGGATGCCGATGACGCCGTGGTGGCTCCGGCGGGCTGCAAGATCGAGGGCAATCTCTTCATCGCGGCCGATTCCCGGCCCGTGGTGGTGGAAAGCCATGCGCCGCTGGATTTTTCCTGGAGTGAGAACCAAGCCTACGGCTCCAGTTTTGGCATGGCCCAGGTGGCGGGCATCACGTTTGAGACGAACCCTCCCTCATCGGTTCCTCCGACGCCCAGCCTCAAATCGTGGAGCACCGCAGGACCCTCGTGGATGGCTCAAGGTCCAGTTGTGACCTCCACGCCTGAAAAGTGAAACCCCGGGAGAACCGGCCAACGCGCAAGGCGGCTCTCTCCGGGGTCCTGTCACTGAACATACAGATCCAATGACAAATTTGTGCTGGTCGGTCTAGTGCGCGTTTGGGGCGCCTTCAGGTCAGGCGGCAGCGAGATTGTCCCGCGTGTTCTTCATCCGTCCGCGAAACTCGGTCGGCGACTCGGAAGCGATCCGGCGGAAGCTGCGGTTGAAGTGGGAGAGGGATTGAAAGCCCACGTCGTAGGCGACCTCAGTGATTCGAGCGTTCGGGCGCATGAGCATCCGCTTGGCCTTCTCGACACGGGCGCGGTTCACAAAATCCGTGAAGGTCAGACCGGTTGCCTTTTTGAACAGCTTGCAGAAGTGGAAGGGGCTGACGTTGACGGCGCTGGCCACCGACTCCAGAGACATCGGCTCGGCCAGATGCGTGTGGATGAAGTTCTTGGCGTTCTTGACGGCCTCGGGTTCGTGGGTCGCATGAGCAAAGAGCAAGCGGTGGGCACTCTCGCCAAGTTGCACGGCAAAAGAGCAAAGGATCTCCACGGCGGCATCGTACTTGGCGGGTTCCAAGACGGGAGCGTGGTCAAAGTGAATGCGTGCACCACGGATTTCAGCGGCACTGTGGTCGTTGTCCAAAAGCACCTTGGCGATGGGCTCAAAACGAGCGGCATCGGCGGGCTCCAATCTCACAGCACCCGTGCGAAGCGCGGCAACGGCCGATTTTCCCACCCGGACTGGAACTCGTGTTTCCACCACGCCCGCCACGCCTTTGCGCGTCGAGACGTCCTTCAAAGATTCACCCGGAAAAACGGCGTCCAAGTTCAGGGGCAGTCCGGTCAGGGTGTGAAAGGCCCGGTGGTATTGCTGGAAAAGCTCGCTCTCCGCGAGATTCTGAACGAAACGTTCGTGAGCGTTGTGAGTGTCTTTGGGTGAGTTCATTGCGCGTTGTGGTTTGAGGTTGTGGAACCGGAGTTCCTTGACGCCTCAATCCTCCCACGCGCATCGATTCCAGCTATTGTCGACGGCTACGACACGCACCATGATGTTCCACCGAAGTACCCGTGTAGTGGATTCCACTACACGCCAAAAAAACCGGATCAGGCGGACGCCGCGGTCTTGGTCCCGCTCGCACGACGGGCCGCTTCTTGCTCGATCAGATCGGCGATGTTTTCAGCCGCCTGGGGCACGGCGGCTTGCTTCGCTGCCTTGCTCATGGCTGAGAGTTTCGATGGGTTGTCCAGAACCGCCCGAACGGCATCCGCAAGCACCGGACCTCCGAGGCTCGATTCTTGGATCAACGTCGCCGCGCCAGCCTCGGCAAAGATCTCGGCATTCCGAGTTTGATGATCTTCCGCGGCAAACGGATAGGGCACCAGCAAACTGGGAACGCCAAAGAAGCTCAGCTCGGAAAGCGACGATGCCCCGGAACGTGCCAACGCCAAATCCGCGACTCGATAAGCAAGATCCATCCGATGGCAAAAGGCGGCGACATGCTGGGCCAAGTCGGGGTGCTTGGCATAGGTATCGCGCACTTCGACGTAGTCTCCGGGACCCGTCACGTGGAGGACTTGGATCCCCATGGCGGTGAATTCCGGGAGCGCGGCTGCGATGGCGCGATTGACACCCCGTGCCCCCTGACTGCCGCCCATGACCAAGAGCGTCTTCTTGGCCTTGTCGAGCTTGAAGAACTCATGGGGATCTTCCTCGGTCGAATGGCGCATCGTGCTCCGCACCGGCGTACCAACGACACGGACGTCAGGATGCTTGGGAAAGTGCTTCCGGCAGGCCTCCAAGCCGCAAAGAACGATGTCCGAAAACTTGGCATTGAGCTTGTTCGCCTTTCCTGGGATCGCGTTCGATTCATGGATCAGCCGACGGCATCCTTCCGCCTTTCCTGCCCACAGGGGAGCAAAGGAAGTGAACCCGCCCATTCCAAGAACCACATCCACCTTCTGGTCCCGAATCAATTGCCGGCAACGATTCCGGCCATTCCACAGGGCCATCAAGAATTTGGCCATCTTGGGCGACCAGGGTCTGGGCATCGCCACAAAGGGCATTTTCTCGAAGGTGAGGCCCGGGTGCCCGGAGGCAGCCAAGTCGTCGATCTTCTTTTCGCTGATCAAAAGCGTCACTCCGTGCCCGCGAGCCTTCAGCACCTCGGCCACGGCAATCCCTGGAAACAGATGTCCACCCGTTCCTCCACAGGCAATCAAGGCCTGAATCGAGCGCTTTGGTGCCGACTTTTTCGGTGCGGCTTTTGGCGGAGAGCTTGTGGAACTCCCGCCCGGCGTCTTGGACGCGGGTTTGCGATTCGCTTTCGATTTGGATTTTCTCTTCACGCCTCTGACCTCACAGGGAGGGCGTCCAACGAACCTTTTTTCGGATGATTGGCAACTGATCCCTTGTCAAATGCACGCCCTGACGGTGAATATTCACCAAAATACCTACGGCGATCATCGCAGCAAGGAGGCTGGAACCTCCGTAACTGACAAATGGAAGCGGCAGCCCCTTGTTCGGCAGCAAGGCTGTGGTCACCCCCATATTGAGGAAGGCTTCCAACCCCAACAGAAGCGTCAGCCCGGCCCCCAACAGGCGTCCAAACCGGTTCGGGGCATAGGTGGCGATGCACATTCCAGCCACCACCAGAAGCGCAAACATCAGGACCGTGGCAATCGTCCCGATCAGGCCCAGTTCCTCCCCAATCATGGGGAAAATGAAATCCGTGTGGGCTTCCGGCAGGTAGCTGAGCTTCATCCGCCCCTCTCCCAGCCCACGTCCCTGCACGCCACCCGAGCCAAAGGCCAGCCAAGAAACCCACTGCTGAAGCCCCAGCCCGGCCTTGTGATTCTCAAGGTCAAACAGCACCATCACCCGCTCCAGGCGGTTCGGCGCAAAGAGGATGCCGGCGACCAGCGCCCCAATGAACGAGATCCCCAACCCTCCCAGATACCAGATCCGCGTTCCGCCCAGAAACATCAGCCCCACCCCGACCGCAGCCGCGATCAGGCCATTTCCCAGATCCACCTCCGCCCCGATCAGCCCCACCACGGTGGCCAAGACGAGGCCCGGCAGCATAAAGCCCCGAACAAACTGCTTCGAGAGAGACTCGTAATTGGCAAACCAAGCCGCCAAAACGATGATCAACGCGATCTTCGCAAACTCGGAGGGCTGCAGCCGAATCGGGCTGTTTTCCATAAACGGGATCCCAAGCCAGCGGGACGCCCCATTTTTCGTGACGCCCACCCAGGGGACGAAGCAGAGGACAAGGCCCACCACGGCCACACCGAGCAGCCACCAGCGCCACCGATACCAGAAGGTAAAATCGAGAAGGGCGGCTCCCAGACACAGCGCCACGCCCACACCCATGTACACCAACTGGCGATACAGCGTCCCATAGTCCGTCTCACTGCCACTGTGGAAGCTCGTGCTGGCCAACATCGTGACCCCCAGCACCAGCAGGGCGAACACAGCGAACAGAAGAATGAAGACAGAGGCCTTGGCCATGATGGTTGGAAAGAGCCGGTTCCAATCCCCGACCTACTTGGCCGGGATCACCAACTTCGCCCCAATCTGGAGCTTGCCGGGATCCGAGATGTTGTTGGCTTTTTGGAGGGCATCCACGCTCACACCATACTTCACGGAAAGACGGTAGAGCGTCTCGCCAGCCGCCAGGGTGTGCGTCGTTGAAGGACTCGAAGTGGGCTTGGGCTCGACCTTTGCAGGAGCTGGAGCGGGAGGTGGCGTCGAGACGACGGTCTTCTCGACCACCGGTTCTGGAACCACCTCAGGCGCAGGAGCCGGGCGAGGCTCTAGCTGAGGCATGGGAATCGCCTTGGGGGCCTCCCGTTCAACCGACACCGCCGGAGGTTCATCTTGGGTGGCCGCGAAGGACTCCGCCGCCGCGATCTCGGAGGTTGCCGAATCACCGACCGCTTTCGTCATCTCGACGTCACCCCGAGGTTCGAACAGCTTGCGATCCACGGGAACCGCACTCGGAACCACCGACTCGCCCTCTTTGGGTTCAGGCAGCTTTTCGTTGGGGACAAGCAAGGTGGTTTGGGCATCGAACTCAGCGCCTTTGTCGATCCCGTTCAAGGTGATCAGCGCCTGCTTGTCGACGTTCAATTGTTTCGCGATCCCGGGAAGGGTGTCACCCGACTTCACCGTGTACTTCTCATACTGCGATGAATCGACCGCCGGTGTCGCGGGAGTCGAGGTGGCAGACTCTGATTTTTCCACCTCGGGAGTGCTCAGGTCGGTGCTGCGGCTGCTCTCCGGGGTGGCTGTGAACGCTATGCTCGGTGTCGGCGCTTCGTCTTCGGTGTCGAGGATGTCATAGATGACGATCCCGCCAATCAGGATGACGTGAAGCAGCAGCATGACGACAAACATGCGCGCCATGCCTGAGTTCGGCTCATGCTGATTCCATTCCCCCTCTTCCGTGGCGAGCGCCACGTGGAGGCGGTGTTTCTCCTGATCGAGGAGCTTCTCAATGAGGTGTCGGCTCGGTTTCTTACTCATGATGTGTGGTGGTGTGTTCGGGTGGGGGCTTGAGAGGGGTGAATTCAATTCAAACTGAGAACGGCATCGCGAAAGGCCTGCCCGCGGGCGGGGTAGCCTGAGAACATATCGAACGAGGACGTCCCGGGGGAGAGGAGAATGGTGTCGCCAGCCTGGGAGACTTCGCGTGCACGGTGGACGGCGTCATGCATGTCGGCGGCCGTTTGGCAGGGCACTAGATCACCGAACGTGGATTCCAACTGCCCCGCAATCTCCCCGATGAACACCATTGCCCGAACCCTGCCAGCCAGAGAGGAACGCAAGGGCGTGTAATCCAGCTCCTTGTCCTTTCCTCCAGCGATCAGGACGATCATGCGGTCCTGTGAAAGCAAGCAGGCCTCCAAGGCGTGAAGGTTTGTGGCTTTGGAATCATTGAGATATTCCCGGTCGTCCAGTGAACGGACCAACTCACACCGGTGGGCTGGCGGCACGAAGCCGACAAGGGCCGCCAGCATGTCGGGAATCTTGAGGCCGAAGACCTCACCTGCCAAGAGCGCGGCCAGCACGTTCTCCATGTTGTGGCGACCACGGAGGCGAAGCGCGGTCGTGTTTCCGACCACCTCACCGTCCCGCAGGATCGCTCCGTTTTCGTATCGAAGGTCGGCGTCGACACCCGGCTCCGCGGAGAACGTCCGACGAATCGCGCGTCCGCTGGACACGGACTCCCCTGCCCTGACGATGGCCACGTCCTCCGCCGTCATGTTCATGAAGATCCGCGACTTGGCCTCGAAATACGCAGCCTCGTCTGGATACCGATCCAGATGATCTGGAGCAAAGTTCAGCCAGACGGAAGCAGGCGCGCGAAACGAGCGAATCGTCTCCAGCTGGAACGAACTCAGCTCCAAGGACAGGACATCGTAGCGTTCTCCCGAAGCAACCACTTCACTCATGGAGACGCCATGATTTCCGCACGGCACCGAACGCAATCCACAGCCGTTAAAAATCGCCGCTATGGCCTCGGTGCAGGTTGTCTTTCCGTTGGTGCCCGTGATCGCCACCGCCGGCATGTCGGTGTGAAGAAACGCGAGTTCGGTTTCGCCAATCAGCGGCGTGCCTGCTGCAACAAACTTGGCAGGCAATGGCCAGTGCTCATCCAATCCGGGACTGATCACAGCCATGTCAAAATCCCCCGGCTTCACCTCAAGAGACTTGGCAGCCTCCCCGCAAACGACGGCAAAACCCTCCGTCGCCAATCGATCCATCGCCGCTGCCAACCGGTCGGCGTCGCCCTCATCAAAAACCGTCACCTCCGCACCCAGAAGGCGCGCCAGTCGGGCGGCCCCGAGGCCACTGCGACCCGCGCCAAGCACGGCAAGGTGTTGTCCTGAGAGTGGTGTCATTCAACGAAGTTTCAACGTCGCCAAACCAATGAGGGCGAAGATCAAAGAGAGAATCCAAAAGCGCACGATGACCTGGTTTTCATGCCAGCCACCGAGCTCAAAATGGTGGTGAATCGGCGACATTCGGAAGATGCGTTTGCCGCGCGACTTGAAGCTGGCCACCTGGAGGATGACGCTCGCCGCTTCCATCACAAAAACCCCGCCGACCAGTGCCAGAACGAGTTCCTGCTTGCAGGCGATAGCCAGCGTGGCGACACAGCCGCCCAGTGCCAGCGAACCCGTATCACCCATGAACATCTTGGCGGGATGAGCGTTGAACCAAAGGAACCCAAGGCAGGCCCCAGCCAGCGCCATCGCAATGATTGGGAGTTCATTCGCCAGCGAGTGGTGAGGCACGTCGAGGTAGCCGGAGTACTTGGCGTTCCCACAAACATAACCAAACCCCGCATACGCCAGCGCCGTGGTGAGTGAGCAACCCGTGGCCAATCCATCGAGGCCGTCGGTCAGGTTGACCGCATTGGAAGCGCCCACAATGATCAGCGTGAAAAAGATCACGGCGAAGAAGCCCATGTCGGTGATCACGGCATCCTTAAAGAAGGGCACGAACAGCGCCCGAAGGAGTGGATCGCCACCCCATTCGAACAGGACACTTTCCCCCGACGCCGCAGCGGCATCCACCGTGGCATCGGTAGGAATGAGGTAGCACATCGCCAGGGCAGCGAGCACCGCCACTCCCCCCTGCCACGCCAGTTTGACACGGGCGGACACTCCCTTGGAGTTCTTCTTGCTAATCTTCAGATAGTCGTCCCAGAAGCCGAGCGCCCCCAGTCCAACGGTCGTGAACAGGACGATCCACAGCATCAAGTTGTCCCACTTCCCCCACAGCAGGGTCGAGAAGACGACGGAACCAAGGATCAAGATCCCGCCCATCGTGGGTGTGCCTGCCTTTTTTCCATGAAGCTCATAGAGCTTGTGCACCTCTGCCGCGGAACGCACCGGCTGGCCAATCTTCAAGGAGATGAGCTTTCGAATCAGTCGCTCCCCCAAAAACACCGAGAGAGCGAACGACGTGATGGCAGCGCCACCAGCACGGAACGTGTGATAGCGGAACACGTTCAGCAGCTTGTAGATGATGCCGTCAGTGGAGGAGAAAAGCTCGCGGAACTCGTACAGCCAGTAAATCATGATGCTTCGTCAAAGGATTGGAGAATCTTCTCCATGCGTGCGGAACGACTCCCTTTCAAGAGGACGACGTCACCCGTTTTCAACCAGTCGCGTAAAAAGGCGCCACAGGCCTCATGCGTCTCAAAATGCCGCGCTTCGCCTGCGCCCGTGGCGGACAAGGAAATCAATTCGGCATGCCCCCCCAGGCCGACACTGAACACTCCATCCAACTTCAAGGATCCCGCCAGTTCACCCACTCCCCGATGACCCGTCTCCGAGTGATCGCCGAGCTCTCCCATCGGCCCGAGAACCGCCACCTTTCTGCCTGCCGCCTCCGACGAGGCCAAAGTCGAAAGCCCCGCCCGCATCGAGTCCGGGTTGGCATTGTAGGAATCATCAATGAAGCGGATGCCCGCGCGTTCCTTGACCTCCATTCGGCCTCCAGTCAATCGGACTTCCCGAAGCGCCTCGACGATTCGCGAAGGATCCATCCCGTGTCTCCAGCCGAGGCAGGCGGCCAGCGTTGCATTGGCCACCATGTGCTCTCCCGCCACTGGCAGAAACGCCGGCACCGACTCGCCCGCAAAGTCCAGGGTGAACTCGGTCCCATTGGACATCGCACGCAGCTCCCGGGCACTCACATCTCCGGCACCAATCCCAGCCGTGAACACGTCCGCCTGACAATGCCTGGCAATCAGGGGCGTGTAGGGGTCCGTGGCGTTCAACACGACAACGCCACCTGAGCGGACATTCGCAGCGAGCGTCCCCTTCTCCCAGCCAATGGCATCACGGGAACCGAGGTTCTCGATGTGGGCGATGCCCACATTCGTAATGATGGCAGCGTCCGGCAAAGCGATGTCCACCAGCGTCTTGATCTCACCGGCGTGATTCATGCCCATCTCCACCACGCCCATCGTGTCCGAAGCCTCCATCGAGCAGAGGGTCAGCGGCACGCCAATGTGGTTGTTCAGATTGCCCCGCGTCGCACGCACCTGAAACGTCGTCCCCAAAACAGCGGATGTCAGATCCTTGGTCGATGTCTTGCCGTTGCTCCCGGTCAACCCAATGATCGGAATCCCGAGCCACCGGCGATACTCCCGCGCCAGGCATTGAAGCCCCTCAAGCGTGTCACCCACCTCGATCACCGCACAAGGCAGCGTTCCCCAGGCCGGATTGACCCGGCTCACCAAAACCGCCGATGCACCTGCGGCAGCGACGGACGGAATGAAGTCATGAGCGTCGAACCGCTCCCCCGAGAGAGCCACGAAGAGATCTCCCGGCTGGATGGTCCGGGAGTCCGTACTGACCCTCTGAACCGTGCACGCAGAATCCGCCGCCGCACGTCGGCCGCCGCTAAACTGCTCCACTTGTTCAAGGGTCATCGACTTCATTCTTCGACGACCTCCTTCATCTGATAGAGAATCTGTTTGGCGATTCGCCGATCATCAAACGGATGCTTCACGCCCTTCACTTCCTGATAGTCTTCGTGCCCCTTCCCGGCGATCAAGACGACATCACCCGGACGGGCATTCTTGAGAGCCGCCTCAATCGCTTCGCGACGATCTGCGATCAGCGCGTGGGACTTCGGACGCGCGAATCCCTTGGCGGCCATCTGGATGATGGCTTCAGGATCTTCCGAGCGCGGGTTGTCGGAGGTCAGAACACAGATGTTGCTCCCCTGCTCCGCCGCTCTTGCCATCAGTGGGCGCTTCATCTTGTCGCGATCCCCACCGCAGCCAAACACGGTGATGATTCGGTTCGGCTGCATTCCACGAAGCGTCCGCAGCACGTTCACCAAGGCATCCGGAGTGTGGGCATAGTCCACAAAGACCTGAAAGCGACTCCGGTCGGTCACCCGCTCCAGACGACCCGGCACCTGCGGCGCCTTCTTCATCTGATCAATGCTCTCCCGCAGGTTCAGACCCATCGAGTGGGCTGCCGCAATCGCCCCCAACGCATTGTAGACGTTGAAGTCCCCGATCAACGGCAACCGCACAAGGAACGAACGGCCCTTGAAGCTCAACTCAAAGGTCGTCCCGGTGATATCGTAGCGGGGATTGATCGCCCGATATGCTGCGTGAACGCCAAAACCAAAGGTCTTCACCCGACCCGTTGCATCAAAACGCGTCACCAGTTTCCGCCCCCAAAGGTCATCGCTATTGATGACCATCGATCCATGGCCCGAAGCCGCGACCTGCTCGAAAAGTTTCGCCTTGGCCTCAAAGTAGGCCTCCATCGTTCCGTGGTAGTCGAGATGGTCTTGGGTCAGGTTCGTGAAGACAGCGGCCTCGTAATGAAGACCAAAGGTCCGATCCTGATCCAAGGCGTGGGACGACACCTCCATCGCGCAGGCGCGGCAACCATGATCCCTCATGGTCGAGAGAAGCGATTGAATCTCCAAGGACTCAGGAGTGGTGTGCGTCGCAGGAACCTGCTCTCCACCCAAGTCATAGAAGATCGTTCCCAGCAGGCCGCTTCGCAACTGCCCCGCATTGAGCAGATGATGAATCAGAAAGCCTGAGGTCGTCTTGCCGTTGGTTCCAGTCACCGCGACCAACGCCATGTCGTCGCCGGGCTTCCCGTAAAACGACGCCGCAGCCTGAGCCAAGGCCTTGCGAGCATTGCGCACATGAACCCAGGCCACCTTGATCGAATCCGGAGGGGCCTTCTCGGAAAAAATGGCAGACGCACCCGCGGCAATCGCTTTGTCGACGAACTCGTTTCCATCGGACTTGTGCCCTTGAATGGCCACAAAACCAAAGCCCGCGGCCACCTTCCGCGAGTCATAGGCCAAGCCCTCAATCTGCGTGTCGAGCGACCCCGTCACCACAGGGTCATCCATCAATGCTGTCAATTCTCGAAGTGTCACTGCTCTTCCCCCCTTGCCACAAGTTGCGCCTTAAACGGCCGATCTGTCCTCGTCGACAACCACTCCAACGTCGTTGCCACCATGTCCGAAAAAACCGGAGCCGCCACCTTCGAACCGGTCGCCATGCTTCCATCGTCGGTCTTGGGAGCAAGAAACACCACCGAGCAGACCACCCGCGGGTTCTCCACGGGTGCAAATCCCACAAACGTACTGTCATAGACACCGTCCTCGTATCCGGCGGCATGCTCCTTCTTGTGACGGATCGTCCCCGTCTTCCCCGCCATCCGAAGATCCGGGCGAAAGATGTTCGTTGCGGTTCCTTCAACAATGACCCGTTCGAGCATCGCCGTCAGCTTCTCAGCAGTCCGCGCAGTGCATGCCTGCCGAATCGATTTTGGCATCACCCGCTCCTCTTTCGTGGTGACCGGATCCACGATCCGATCAATGATGCGCGGTTGCATCAGCACACCGCCATTGGCGATGGCACCGTAGATCATCGCCATTTGGAGAGGCGTGACGCACACCTCGTACCCGATCGGCACGCTCGACATGCTCGAAGCATTCCACGCGCCCTCATTCAAGAGCCCTGTCACTTCTCCGTACAGGCCGAATCCGGTTTTGGAGCCAACCCCAAACTGCTTCGCGGCCGCGATGAGTCCGTCCCGGCCAAGCATCCGCCCGATTTTGTAGGTTCCGACATTGCTTGATTCCACCAAAACATCCCCCAGGGGAACGACACCCAACGCATGCGTGTCGTGCAGGTAATCCCGGGGACCGCTGCCCCACTTGATGCTCCCACCCTCACAATCGATCATCGAGTGCTCGTTCACGAGGCCCCGATCCATCGCATTCGCCAGTGTGATCACTTTGAAGGTCGACCCCGGCTGATAGTGACTCGCAAAGCAGTGGTTCCTCCACACTTTCTCTCCCGTGGATCCATCGTCATCACGGACAAACCGAGGCCAGCTCGACATCGCGTACACCGTACCCGTTTTCGGATCGCTCAGAACCGCCATCGCCATTCTTGGCGAGTGCCGGGCACAGGCTTCACTCATGATTTTATCGATCGAGGCCTGAAGCTCCAAGTCGATCGTCATGTGCACGTGCTTGCCGTGTTGAGCCGGTATGACCTCCCCACGATACATCGGCAACTCGCGACCCAAACGATCATGCTCGATCCAACGCTCACCCGGGGTCCCTGTCAGAACATGGTTGGCCAGTTTTTCCAAGCCGCAGGCCGGCACAGGCTCCGAGGCGCCCTCAGGCACCGTCATGTAGCCCACCACCAGCGGCACGCGCTCACCGGAGTTGTAGCGACGCACCACATTCGGTCGCAGGTAGACCCCAAAAACGTGTCCCTCTTCCATGACGGCACTCAATCGAGAAGCCGTTTCCTCAGGAATTCCAGTGGCCAAGAACACACGGGGACGACCGGATGTCACGGCTTCGCGCACCTCTTCCTCAGACAAGCCCGTCTCAGGGGCAAGCACACGGACAATGTGCTCGTGATAGAGCTTCAACAGTTCGTCTTCGGCAAAGAAACTCCGAAGCTCGGCCACCTTGAGCCCACTCGCCTTGGAGAGCAGGGTTCGAATGATGGGGAGCTCTTTCAGGTGAACTCCGTCGGTGTGGAGATCAAAAACCCGCTCATCATACGCAAGCAGATCCGACTCACAGTCATAGATCGCCCCCCTTTGCGCCGGGATGCTCTCATGCCGTTGAAATTTCCTCGCCGCCTCCGCGGCCAAGGCCGGGCCACGCCGAAGTTGAATCATGGTTAGCTTCCAGGCGATGACCGAGAAACCAAGAAGGAGGCCAAGGGTGAGCCATTGAATGCGATAGCAAACAGGCCGCTCCTTTCGAACTTGATGTTGAGTAACGTCGCCGACGATCACGGGAGTTGAATGGGTGTTGCCGCCTGAGCCAGATCCACGGAGGACGACGTGACTGAGGTGGTTTGATTGCCAGAAATGGAATCCGAGTCGGCACCCGGCTCTTGCTCGGCATGCAGCAAGAACAGGCGGGAGGGAATCACGCGGGGAAACTCCCTCTCAAGATCGACGCCATTCTCCTCCAGACTCTTGAGCGCTCCGTCATGAGTCAGCAGCGATTGAACCCGATTTTTCATCATCCCGATCTCCGTTGTCAGAAGATTGATTTGCGTCTCAAGATGCCGCTGCTCCTGCGTCATTTGATGCAGGCGGTTTCGGCTGGCCACCCGGCTGACCATCCACACCGTGCCGAGCATCGCGCACAGCAGAATCGCCACCAGCGACCGGAAGCTGAATGGGTTTCGATACTGTCCTCGACGTGCATTCATGGCGACGATGGACGTTCAGCCACACGCAGCCGGGCACTGCGCGAACGCGGGTTCACTTCGATCTCCGCCGCACTCGGAACGACGACTTTTCGGGTCACTAGGTTGAGGCAAAACTCAGGATTCCTCTTCGGCTCTGGCCACTCTGGGCGATCCAGCCACTCCGTTGACAGGCGCTGAAACGCACGCTTCACCAGCCTATCCTCGAGCGAATGAAACGAAATAATGCCGAGGCGCCCGCCCGGCTTCAGCCACTTGGGTGCTTCCGCCAAAAAATCCTCCAAGGCCCCCAGTTCATCGTTCACGGCAATCCGCAACGCTTGAAAGACGAGCGTCGCGGGATGACGCTTACCTCGCCGGGGTGACGCCTTTTCCACCACTTCAACGAGACGGGCAGTCGTCGTGATCGGCAGCACCGCACGCGCATCCACAATGGCATTGGCAATCTTCCAAGCGCTCGGCTCCTCCCCATAATCGCGGAAAATCCGAGTCAACTCATCCACACCCGCAGACTGAACCAGATCCGCCGCAGTCAAAGCTCTGGAACGATCCATCCGCAAATCCAACGGCCCATCACCTTGAAACGAAAACCCCCGGGTCGGGTCGTCCAACTGCCGACTGGACACACCAATATCAACCAGCATCGCGTCAAAACCCGACACACCCGTTTCCGCCAGAATCTGGGACATGTCGCGGAAATTGCCATGCAGCGAAACGAAACGATCCCCGTACCCTCCAAGACGGAGGCGCGCGTGCCGAAGCGCCTCCTCGTCCTGATCCATGGCCACCACCCGCGCCCCGTGCTGCAACATCGCCTCCGAGTGCCCACCACCGCCAAGGGTGCCATCAAAGATCAGTTTCCCCGCCTCAGGTTTGAGCAACTCAACCACCTCCGGGAGCAACACGGGAAGATGATAGAAATCGACCTTGCGAGAGCCACCTCCCACAGGGTCATTTGGCTCAAAGTTGGACCCAGAACCGGGTCGGGTGACGAGCGTGCTCCGACCCCAAGGCATCACATCGTCCAAAGCATCCATCGGGCCAAACCAAGGCCAACCGCCAGCGTGGAACCACTCCCGAAACCGCCTCCACGAAGCAGGCGACCAGCTCGGCGCTGGACCCAAAAAATCGTCCAACCCGAATGCGGGTTGAAGGGAATTCCAGGACAGTGCAGCGGACGATTGCATCGAGAGAAAAGGCGGGTATGACTTACTAAAGCAGCACGAATAGTTCCAATGTCTTAAATATCAGGTAAACTTATAGCCTTTGTTCTCGCTTTGAAGCAACGCTGAAATTCATAAAAGTTAGACTACTCATAAGAACACCCTTTGAGGGCATGACGCCAGAAAGGGTCTCTTCCTGAGAGTTCCATCCGAGCTTGAGACGCCTTCAGGCCGATCCCCCTTCGCAGAAGACGGACCCCCGACGGGGCAGCATCCGGCCTCCCAATCAGCTGGCTGAGCACTCGGTGCTCCCTTAACTGGCGGCTACTGCGTCCACTTCCTCGG
>CAXBNA010000102.1:0-21015 GCA_963976915.1 uncultured Verrucomicrobiales bacterium | reverse complement strand
AAAGATCTCCACGCGCCGGCCCCGAGCCGTCGCAACGTCCGATCCGCCCACGCGATCCACAAAGATGAACCCATCCTTGGAGATGTACTTCACCATGTAACCGATCTCATCGGCGTGTGCCTCCAGCATGATCACGGGACCCTTTTTGGTCACGCCCTCCAAAGTCGCCCAAGCGTTGCCGTAGGCGTCACTCTCCACGCGATCCGCGCATTTGCGCATCCGTGTCGTCCACTTGCGCTGTCCACCCGCTTCAAAACCCGTGGGGCTTGGAGTGCTGAGGAGGTCGAGAAGGAAGTTCTTGGAGGAAGGTTTCAATGCCATGTCTCCACCTACGATCATCGTGGCACAATCGCCAGATAATTGCGCACCGTGGACCAACCGGTCCACGCCAACTCCTCGCCGTCCTCACGCCGCACCCACAAACTGCTCGACCTCCCGCCGTCCAAGTTCAACGCCCGCGTGACTCGCAACTCCGGCAGCAAGCCAGGCGATGCCAGCACCTCAGCCAACTCCTTGAGCGATGGCGACTTCGCCAATCCGACGGCCCATCGGCTCTCGCCATCCGTCGCCACAAACGTACGCGTTGCTTTCTTGCTGGGACTGAGTCCCGCCACAGGCTCCCCCTGACTCACCAGTCTTGGCCCAGCCTGAAGGAACTGGGAAAACGCATCAGCAGCCTGAAATTCGGAGTTCCAAACCAGCATCGGCCCACGCACACCAGTCGCCACCCCTCCAGACACCAAGCCCGAGTTCTGGAACCCTCCCGACGACACACCGTCAGCAACCACCAACCCCATCGGATGAAACCCCGGGGTGAAAAAACCTCCGTTCACCCCCGCGACCGCGTGAACGGAGCGCATCACATCGCGAATCACGCCCGACCCGGCCCAACCGTTGGTCTGGTCGATCACCCGAAGATCACACCGACCCGAGTCAAACAAGACCACCTGCAACTCCACTTCCTTTGCGCCATCCCCCACCGAGCATTCGACCAACTCCGCGCCAGCGATGAGCCGAGTCACCATCGGTCGGCCAATGATGGCCCACCTTGGCAAAGCCGGTGCCGCATGATCCGGCTCAAAAGGAGCCGCTGGCACATCAACCGCCACACCGTACTCCGGCGGTCCAATCGGCTTGACGGGCGACGGATCACCCCCCCCGGGCGGCGGCGTGACACAACCCGAAAAAAGCGTCGCCAGGCCGATCCACCCAATGAATCGCGTCATCCCTCTCCTTGCACCTCCGGGTGCCCTGCCAGCCATTCCTCCATCGCTCTCAACGCCCGCGCCCGATGACTCAGTTGGTTCTTCACCGACTCAGGCAACACGCCAAACGTGTCCTCATGGCCTTCGGGAATGAACAGCGGATCATAGCCGAAACCACCGATCCCCTGCTCCTCTTGAATGAGCCATCCTTCCACGGCACCGTTGGTCACATGAAGGACTTCCCCGTCTCGCACAAGCACCATGCAGCAGCGGAAACGCCCGGAAAACTTCACCGTCGGATCATCGTCCGAGCACAAATGCAGTTCCGTCTTGAGTCGCACCCGATTCGCTCCGTCGGCTGCATCGTCGCCCGCATATCTCGCTGACCAAACACCTGGTGCCCCGTCCAACACGTCCACTTCAAGCCCGGAATCGTCCGCGAGAACCAACATTCCCGGCAACGCCTGACTTCCGCCCTCAGCCTTGATGATAGCATTGGCCTCAAAGGTCGTCCCCGTCTCCGGCGGCAATTCGACATTGGGAAACTCGCTCAAGTCCCGGACATTCCAGTCAGATCCCAGCATGGCGCGGACTTCATCCGCTTTGTGGCGATTCGATGTGGCAAAGAGCAACTCGGGCATGACGTCGATCATGAATGCGACCGAATCACGGTGCAACCGTCTCTCCCTCCGAAATGCAGGAACGTCACTTCTGTAGTGCCTCCCCAACCGAACCTCTGAACGATCGAGGAAGACTCCGGCCAAGCGCCGTTCAAGCCGGCATCTCGATGACTGCCTATTTCAGTTCCTTGATTCGCAGATTCCGGAATCGGTAGGTTTGCCCCTTTTCACCGTGGTGCTGAATGGCAATCGGGCCTTCGGAATCCATGGCATCATGCACGTCGGTGGTCACCACTCCGTTGACCTCGATTTTGATGTGATCCCCCTTGCAGGTGATGCGGTAAGTGTTCCAATCATTGCGCTTGAATGCCTCACCGGCACGGTCCCGGAACGCCTTCACGCTCTCGTCATCACCCTTGATGGGGCTAATGAACCACATCCGCCGACCTTCGTCGTACAGACCACCCGACCACTTCCGCGCTTCGTCTCCGTCCACCTCGGCTTGGTAGCCATAGACCTTGTTCGGCTCCACCAGACCACGGAAAATGAACCCACTGTTCGCTTTGCCGGGAGGCAGAAGAATGTCCGCCTCAAAAACAAAGTCACTGTAGGACTTGTCGGTGATCACAAAAAACTTCTTCTCACCGGTGAGATGAATCTCGCCATCCACCACCTCGATCTCACCCCACTCGTACGGGTTCGTCCATCCGGCCATGTCCTTCCCATTGAACAAGGAGACAAAGCCGTTCTCCTCCGCTACAACGATGGCGGAGAGACTCAAAATACCCAAGGTGGCGATCACGGATGCAATTTTCATAGTCAGATAAGGACGCCCATCTTGGCAGACTCCATTCAATTGAAAAGCCACATTCGCAGATTCGAAGAAGAAGCTCTTGGTAGAACCTTCCTCCGGCATCTCATCTCACACCACTGATTGATTGAATCCCGCGCAACCCCGATGCATGACTCCCCCGCCCCGCGTCGGCTCCAGCCTCATGATTCGACTCTTGCTTCTCCTCACCCTTCCCCTCTACGTCCTCGACCAATGGTCCAAACACTGGATCATCGACCGCTTCGACCTGTACCAGGGAAGCCTGGAGGTGATCCCCGGCATTTTTTGGCTTCACCACGCCGCCAATACCGGAGTCGCCTTCGGCATGTTCAATGGCACCGAGTACGCCAACTACGCCTTTGGGGCGCTGGCACTCGGGGCGCTGGCACTCGTGACATGGTTTTATAAAAAGGGGGCCTTTCCCGGGAAAATGAGCCAAGTCGCCATCGCTCTCCTGATTTCGGGAATTCTCGGCAATCTAACCGACCGCTTCGTTGTCGGCTATGTCGTGGACTTTCTCATCGCCGAGTTGCCCTATCCAGCTTCTTTGAGGCTCCGGCCAAGGCCCCCAGCGCTTGACGCGTAGGATGCAGGCAGCGCCAATTGAGCCACCTGAGGGCAGCGTGAGGAGGGCCACATTGAGCCACGGTCAGTCATTCCTTGTCTCTTTGAGCAACTTGGCTTTTCGTTTCAAGGACGCACGGGGACCCAAAGGATGGCTCCGCGTCTGCCATACGGTTAGTAGCGGACTTTTTGCCCGCCGCCCCAAACACAACCTCTCCTGAGGGAATCAGGCGCCTCTCCGTGCTTTTATAGAGAAAGGATCATCAAGCGGGGGTCGAGTCGCCCCAGCAACAGGGGGAATCGTGAAGGCAAATCTCAAGCCTGCGAAACACCCCCTCCCCTCCAAAGCGGCCAGCCACCCGCCGAGCACTGGACCATCGCTCGAGGGTAGATCCCCGTCCCTCCCAGCAGAGGCATAGGGCGCTGTAGGAGCCGTTGCATTGAAGGGCAGGCCTCCCCTTTGGCTGCGCGCGCCCAAAAGAACCACCCAAACACGCCCAGCACACGCGAATCAGGGTCTCATAATTATGAATAACCCTTTAAATGAGGAGTCTGACAGATGTGACTTGTCATTTTTGACCGGTTTTCTCATCCAAATTACAGAAATTTGAGAAAAATATGATTTAGTTGTTGCAGTGATTCTAATTTCTGACATAATTACCATAGCAATCAGAACAGCAATCGCAGCCATGAAAATCTTCGCTCTCATCCTCGCCACCGTCGCCGCCCTCTTCATCGCGACCGCCGCTCAAGCCCAGTCCGGCTACTACGCCGCCGCTTACGCCGCCCCTGCTCGTGGTTACAATGCTCAACAAGCCGCCTACGCCCAGCAGCAAGCCGCCGCTTACGCCTACGCCCAACAACAAGCTGCCTACCAAGCACAACAGCGCGCCGCTTACGCCTACGCCCAGCAGCAAGCCGCCTACCAAGCTCAACAACAAGCTGCATATCAAGCTCAACAACAAGCTGCATATCAAGCTCAGCAACAGGCCGCGATCCGCGCTCAACAAGTCGCCAACGCACGCCGCGCTCCTTCAGCCAGCTCCGCCGCCATCCGTTTCGACGGCCGCTTCGCTTCAGCTCCTCTTTCAGCTCCTCGCCAACTCCAATACGCCATCGCCGCTGCCAACAGCCTTCAAAACAAGCCTTACCGCCTCGGTGCTGGCCACCAACGCCTCGAAGACAGCGCTTACGACTGCAGCAGCTCTTGCTCATATGTCCTGATCAAGGCTGGTCTCCTCAAGAGCACCCTCACTTCGAAAGGTTTCGCCACCTACGGCGAAGCTGGTCCTGGCCGCTTCATCACCATCTACGTCAATCCTGGTGAGCACGTCTTCATGACCGTCTGCGGTCTTCGTTTCGACACTTCCGGTGGCAGCCGTGGCGAAGGTCCTCGCTGGCGCACCAAGGGCCGTAGCACGGCTGGTTTCATGGTCCGCCATCCTTCGGGCTTCTAATTCTCAAAATCGCGACTCGATTCTCACACTCAAACACGCCAAACGCCTCCAGAACTAAGAATCACCTCCTCAACCACCTCAAAACCCTCAAACCTGCAATCATTATGAACACGATCCTCAACACTGCGAAAATCGGAACTCTCAACAATGAGATCGAACTTGGCTGGAATGCGATGCCTTCCTTCGGTGAAGATGCTCCTCTCGGCTGGAACGCAATGCCTTCCTTCTCCGCCCAGGCCACTGACAGCACCCTCGGCTGGAACGCTATGAGTGCTCCTCAAGCTCCTACAAGCACCTTCTGGAGCGCCGTGGCCAACGCCTAGTCCTTTGGAAACCTCCGCGTTTCAATCCATCAATCCTCCACCACCACACACGCCGCCCCACCCCGAATCCATTTTTCGACGCCACCGCTGAGCTGCGATTCTGATTGCTTCACTCCTCCTCGGCCAAACGTCGCTCAGGGATTCACCCCGGCTCCAACTGACTCTTCCTCACGCCATCCCTCTTCACTCTCACCCATGAGAAAGCCTGAGAACCGTTCACGACTGCTGTGATTGCTACCGGTTTCCAGCCTCCTTCTCAACGGTGCGAGCCTCCAAAACGACGAAGTGACGGATTCCAGCCGTCGCCACTCAAGCAAGGAACGGAGGATTCTTTCCGCTAACTTCCTTCAACCACCCTCTGGAAATTCGCCAAGAACGCCTTTGCCATGGTCCGCCATAAAGACGTTCCGCTTCATCGTGCCCGAGCCTCCCCTCCCTATTCCCACATTTGCAACCCCGCTGGAGGCTGTATTTCCCCCAGCTTCCGCCTCCACTCAAAACGCTGGTTAGATTCGCCCGATCAGTGTTACCGCCAGCGCCCAAACCATCAAAACCAACAAGGCGGCCAGCAATGCCAAAACGGTGCCCGCAATGAGCCAGAAACAAATCAAGTTCACCATGGCGAGCTTCGAACGTCGGTTGAACACCGCGCCGCACTCCTGACACTCCAAACGATGCGGCAGCTGCCCTTGATGGAAAATGGCGAGAGAAAAACCGAGAATCGCCAAGCAGCCCAGCGGATAGACCTGATACTTCCGTCCTCGATCAAAAACCTTGGTGGATTGGCATCTCGGGCATGAGGTCGGCTCACTCATTGGAATTCACAAACGGCGGCTCGACCCTTCCGGCAGCCCGATTCCCATGTCAACGAACTCAAGTCCGACCGCCGCACATCTCGGGACTCTCGAGCCTGGTCACCTGCCCCTCGACACCCGAAACACCATTGCCAAAGCCACCACGAAAACCAGGACCGAGATCGCTGAGATACCCATGCCAACCATCGTTGTCTTCATGGCCAGTGAGATGTCGTCAGCCAAGGCTTCGGGCTTGGCACCCTCACTGTCGCTCAAGGTCTCGAAGGCCCCCACCATCCCGAAGACGGTTCCCAACGTTCCCATCAAGGGAGCCAAGACCGCAACCGCGACAGAGCCCCACACCACTCGCAGCCAAAACCGCCGCCTTTTTTTGCAGACTTGGTCTGTCAAGCGTACATCGCTCGGCCTTTCGTTCGTCGTCACCATCGCAAATCCCTTTCGCTACGGCATTGCATGTGCATTCGGTTCATTGCCAGAACCCTAACCGGAACCAGGCATGATCTACAATGAAGAAGCGCCCCCGTTTCTACGGCCAAGACTTCGATGCGATCTGAACGAAATCGAGTCATTGAGCACATCAATACCCAACAGCCTTTTATCAATTCGAGGAACCAGAGCCCGCACGGAAGACTCCGGGTGCCATGAACACAACGTCGCACACTTCCACCCACCCCTTGAACCAAGAGTCGCAATCCCGTCTGCCGCTCTGGCTCAAAATCGCCTACTCTGCCTTCATGGCCGTTTTGGTCCCGGTCTACTGGCATCACTATGGCCTGACCAACTTCCTCTACTTTTGCGATGTCGCCCTCTTCCTCACGCTCGTCGGACTTTGGAACGAGAGTCCCCTGCTTCTCTCGCTTCCCGCAGTGGGCATCCTCCTCCCTCAGGCGTTGTGGTGTTTCGACTTCATCGTTCAACTATCAGGTGGGGAACTCACCGGGATGACCGCCTACATGTTCGACGAAGGGCGCCCTCTGTATCTCCGCGCCCTCTCCCTGTTTCACGGCTGGCTGCCCTTCTTCCTCTTCTTCTCGATCAAACGTGTCGGTTATGATCGCCGCTCGTTTCGGGGATGGACGGCTATTGCGACGACTCTCTGCTTGATCGCATTCTTCGCCCTCCCCGCTGCGGGAGCCGACCTCCCGGACACAAACACGCCACGCAACATCAATTATGTATTTGGCATGAACGACGCCGCTCCTCAGACTTGGCTCCATCCGGTGGTCTATCTCGGAGCCTGGATCCTTGCCCTCGTGACCCTCATTTACTTGCCAACACATGCCTTGCTGAAACAACTCTGCCCAGTGCCCACCCATCGCCGCTGAGCCCCAACGTTTCAATCATTCCACGCCAAGATTGCCATGACCTCCCCCGACTCATCCGCCCCCCAGGACAGCGTGCCATCGTCTTCCACTCCGTGGAAATCCGGATTCTGGAGCCTTTTCACGGTCCAGTTCCAGGGTGCCTTCAGTGACAACGTCTTCAAGTTCCTCGTGATCTTCCTCCTCAGCAAGAGGGTCACCGAGGACCAACGCGATGACTACATCTCTCTGGTGCTCCTCCTCTTCAGCCTGCCCTTCATCCTCTTCGCCATGACGGGCGGCTACCTCGCTGATCGTCATCCCAAAAGCCGTGTCGTCCTTGGAACGAAGTGGCTGGAAGTCGGCATCATGACCTTGGGAACCGTCGGTCTCTTCACCGCCAGCATCCCACTCCTGATGGCCGTGATCTTCCTCATGAGCGTTCAAAGCACCTTCTTTGGCCCCTCCAAGTATGGCCTCATGCCCGAGATCTTGCCGGAGTCAAAGCTCTCCTGGGGAAACGGCATCATCGGTCTCGGCACCTTCCTCGCCATCATCACCGGAGGCATCGCTGCGGGCTTGCTGTCGGACGGACTCGGTCCCAATCAGATCGGTTACGCGGGCTTCGGTCTCGTAGGCCTGGCGCTCGCAGGCGTTTTCGCGGCGAGGTCCCTTCCCAAGTTGCCGGCTGCCAATCCAACCAAGACCTACCACGTCAATTTCCTCAGCGAAGTCTGGACGAACCTCAAGACCATGCGCTCGGATCGGGTGCTGTTGGTCGCCATCCTTGGATCGACCTATTTCTGGCTTCTCGGCGCCCTGTTTGGCGAGCCCACCATCTTTGTCTACAGCAAGGATGTTCTCGGACTCGGTGACACAGACATCGGACTGTTGAGGGCAGCGCTTGCGCTCGGCATCGGACTTGGCAGTGCTCTGGCTGGCATCCTCTCGGGAAAAAAGATCGAGTATGGACTCGTCCCACTGGGTGCCCTTGGGCTGGCCATTTCCGCCGGGTTGATGGCGGTCCCGGGATTGGTCTTCTGGCAAGTGGCCGTCCTTCTTGGGCTCATGGGTGCCTCCGGCGGATTCTACATCGTGCCGCTCAACGCCATCGTCCAGCACCGCCCCGAGGCAGGGAACAAAGGCTCGGTGATCGCCACCGGTCAGTGGTTGAACTCCGTCGGTGTTTTCTCCGCCGCCGGGGTGTTTTGGCTCCTGAAAACCAAGCTCGATCTCGAGCCATCCACCATTTTCCTCATCGGCTCCATCGCCACCCTGCTGGCCACCGTCTTCGCCGTGCGACTGGTCCCCGACTCATTGCTCCGATTCGTTCTGTGGTTGCTGACGCACACCATTTACCGCGTGACAGTGAAGGACCGGGAGCATCTACCGGACAAAGGCGGTGCCCTCCTTGTCTGCAATCATGTCTCGCTTGCCGACGCCTGCTTCCTGATTGCTTCCACCGACCGCCACATCCGCTTCATCGTTCACGAAGAGATCCACAACAAGTGGTGGGTGAAGCCCTTCTCGACGATGCTCAACTCGATCCCCATCAAGTCGGAGGCCAAACCTCGGGAAATGATCGCCTCCCTCCAAGCCGCTAGCGAGTGGATCAGAGCCGGGCACATCGTGTGCATCTTCGCCGAGGGACAGATCACCCGCACCGGACAGCTGCTGCCGTTCAAACGAGGCATGTCGCGAATCATGAAGGGCGTGGATGCACCCATCGTGCCGGTGAATTTGGACAACGTTTGGGGCAGCATCTTCAGCTTCGAGAAAGGCCGCTTCTACACGAAGATTCCCCACAGCCTCCCCTATCCCGTCACCGTCAGCTATGGCGCTCCACTTCCACCCACGACCACACCCGCTGAGATTCGCAAGGTTGTGCAGGAACTTGGAGCCAGTGCATGGGCAGATCGTAAGCACCGGATGCAACCGCTGCACCGCGCCTTCATTCGCTCGGCTCGTCGGCATCCCTTCCGCATGGCAGCGACCGACGTCAACACGCCGCCGGTCGGATTCCTTTCAGCGCTCATCAAGACCCTCTTTCTTGCACGCCGACTCCGTAAAACGTGGAAGAGTCAGGAAAAGGTGGGCATCCTCCTGCCGCCCAGTGTCGCAGGAGCCCTGGTGAACCACGCCGCGCTCCTCCTCGGCAAGGTGCCCGTGAACTTGAACTACACGCTTTCCGAAGCTGCCATCGCCTCCTGCATCCGGCAGTGCGACATCCAGACGGTCATCACCTCAGCCAAGTTTCTGGAGAAACTCCCGCTCCAACTGCCCGTCACCATGGTGAAACTGGAAGACGCCGCCGCAAAGCCCAGGCCTCTTGAGAAAGGCATCGCCACAGCGCTATCTCTTCTCTGCCCGGCCCGCTGGCTGCCTCAGGCACTTGGCGCGGACAAGGTCCCGACGATGGACGATCTGGCCACCATCATCTTTTCCAGCGGCAGCACCGGCGATCCCAAGGGCGTCATGCTCTCGCACTACAACGTGATGTCCAATGTCACGCAGATCAGTCAGGCCATCGCTTTTCAGCCCGACGACCGCTTCCTTGGCATCCTGCCTTTCTTTCATTCGTTCGGGTTCACGGGTACGTTGGCCGCCTCCTCCGTCTTCGGCGTCGGCGTCGCCTATCATCCCAATCCCATGGATGCGCGGACCATCGGCGACTTGGTTTACAAGAACCAAATCACCTTCCTGCTCGCCACGCCCACCTTTCTACAGATCTACCTGCGCGGCTGTCAGCCCGAACATTTCGGCAGCCTTCGCTTCATCATGGTCGGTGCCGAGAAACTGGCAGATCGGCTGTCCATCACCTTTGAGGAGACCTTTGGCATCCGCCCGATGGAGGCGTACGGTTGCACCGAATGCTCTCCTGCGGTCTCCGTCAATGTGCCGGACTTTCGCGGCCCCGGCTTCCGTCAGGCCGGGTCAAAGCGGGGCACGATTGGCCATCCGCTTCCAGGAGTGTCGGTCCGAATCGTGGATGTGGAAACGGGCGAGCCCAAGCCCGTGGGCGAAGCGGGCCTCATGCTCATCAAAGGCCCCAACGTCATGACGGGCTATCTGGGCCAACCCGAAAAGACCGCCAGTGTCCTCAAGGACGGCTGGTATGAGACCGGCGACGTCGCTTCCGTCGACGAGGAAGGCTTCATCACCATCACGGATCGCCTGAGCCGGTTCAGCAAGATCGGCGGCGAGATGGTGCCCCACATCAAGATCGAGGAACAACTCCATCAACTCGCCGAGGTCGACGTCCAGACCTTTGCCGTAACGGGCATCCCCGACGACAAGAAGGGAGAGAAACTCATGGTCCTGCACACCTGCACCGATTCCCAACTTGAAAGCGTGCTTGAAAAACTCAGTGCCTCCGACCTCCCCAACCTCTGGAAACCCAAGCGCGATCAGTTCATCAAGGTCGAAGCCATTCCCATCCTCGGCACCGGAAAAACCGACCTTCGCCAGGTCCGTGAGTTGACCGCAAATTCCTCCGCTCGGTAGGACAGGCAGAACAATGCGACCCAGCCCGCCCCCCGACCGTGATGTTTCACATCCCAACATCAGCGGATATCACCGACCACCAACGTCATTGACCGCTAAAAGGCTGGGAGCTAGCCTTCTCACCGTGAGCGCATTTCCATTTAGTTTTCGCGGGTGGGCAATCTCCATATTTGCGGCGCAGGCGTTGGTCACCCTCCCTGCCCCAGCCTGGAGTCAGTCCAACCCGGAACCTGCTGTCCTAACCATCGAGCTGAGCGATGATTCGCCACCGTGGTGGAGCAGGGATTCAGATCTGCCTCGCCCGCAGGACTGGCCCGATTGGCTTCAAGCCTGCAGCCAACTCAACGGAGTACTCACCAAGGATGGTTGGCAGGGACTCGAAGCCGATGCGGATGATGAAACCTCAGTGAGCCTTGAAGTGGACCGCAGTGTGATGGAGGGGGATCTGGCGTTGACACTCTCTTTCTCCCGCAGGCAACCATGTGATTTTTCAATTCAACTCTTCGATCCAGATGGTCGCATCGTGGCCGTCGACCTCTTCGGCAATGTCTCGGAGAACAGTGTCGCGGTCGGCACCGACACTTACATCGTCCCCCTCGCGCGCTACCCCAGCGCGTCCCGTGTGTCGGTTCGCCAACTCAGCGGACGTTTGGTGCTCCATGGATTGCTGGCCTTTCTCGTCCTGAGTGAACTGCCGCCTGATCCAGAGATGGAGATGAGCATCTTCGAACTCGTGGGGGGACAACTCAGCCCCGAGAGCGCCCTGTTTCAGTCCCTCGCGCGAATGCTGCCATCGTCCGAGAACGAATCCTCCGGAACGCAGGAACAATCCATTGCCGAAATGCGGGCGGGATCAATCAAGGATCTTGAACGGACTCAAGAAGCCTTTGCCAATCGCCTCACTGGCACCGAGTGGCTGCTGCGCGATGTATTTCGCCCGAGGCTCGCACGATTCTCTGCTGAAGGTTTGATGCTTCAGCAGCATGTGGAACCTGGAGCCCCACTGGAATGGGACGAACTGCAACCTCAAATGGGCCGCCAGTACCGCGTGGTCGGCAGCAGTCTGGTGCAGTTTGGCATCGGCGGCTGGCTCGCCACTTTCAATGACAACTTCACCGAAGTGACTTACAGCAACACCACTGGTGGCACCTGGACCGGAAAGCTGGTCGGCACTTTTGACGTCAGCCAAGTGGTGCACCGTCGGGAATCGATTCCCACCTACGCTGAGACTGACCCCGACCGATCAAATGAGGAATTGCAGTCTGCCCTGCAAGGTCAGTTCTGGCGCGTTGTAGAGTTTCGAGACCAGCAGTTTGAGGATAGCTACATCATTCGGTTTGGCCAAGAGAGATTGGTGGAGAAATGGGAGCTCGGAAACCGGTGGGAACCCTTCACCAGCTATCGCGTGCTGACCAACAACATGATTCGAATCGGTCGGCATGGAGCCGAACTCAGATTTGCACCGGATTTGGCAAGCTTCGCGGGAGCCCCCACTTCACGCTCCATCACCATCGGGGGCGAGGCGATTGATCCCGCACGCATCCACGAGTTGGACACTGCCGCACGGCCAGCACCCGATCTGCACGTGCCTCCCGGGGTCACGCCGTCCGAGACATTCATGGTGGACTCGATTCCGATGAAGGACCTTCACGCGCTTCTCAACCCGGCAACGACCGCCACGGTGCTTGAGCGCATCAACACACATCTCCGCACGAGCTTCATTGGAAAGCCCGCTCAGATCCAGTTCGAGGCTCAGAAAACACGGAAGATCAACGGCAAGAATGTCTTCGCCATCCGCGACAGAGATGGCGTTTTGCCAACCCAGTATGGCGACATTCCCATGCAGATGATCTGGGCGTACTTCAGGGATACTTCGGAGTTTGAACCCCAGGCGATTCGGCCGGGCGACTCGCTCACGATCCGCGGTCGGGTGAGCCGTTGCGACTTCGTCGTCAGTGCTGGCACAGTGAGATTCTGTGTCGACCTCCAAGACTCCGAGATCGTCGCTCCCTGAAAACGCAGGCGGTCCAAACCCATCCGCGCGACTACGCCAGCAGCCCCCTCACCACCTTCCCGTGGACATCGGTCAGGCGGTAGTGGCGGCCTTGAAACTTGAAGGTGAGCCGCTCGTGATGGATGCCGAGCTGGTGGAGCAAGGTCGCATGAAGGTCGTGAACGCTGACGGGGTCTTGTGCGATGTTGTAGCTGAAGTCATCCGTGGCTCCATAAGTGCTGCCAGGTTTGAATCCGCCTCCCGCAACCCACATCGTGAAACAACGTGGGTGGTGATCACGGCCGTAGTTGTTCGGTGAGAGATCTCCCTGGCAATAGACGGTTCGCCCAAATTCACCACCCCACACCACCAGCGTGTCCTCCAGCAGACCGCGTTGCTTCAGATCCTTGATCAATCCTGCGTTCGCCTGATCGGTCTCCTCGCAACGCTTCCGAACCTGCCCCGGCAATCCGCCATGCGTGTCCCATCCCCGGTGAAAGAGCTGCACAAAACGCACACCACGCTCGCTGAGGCGACGCGCGATGAGGGCATTGTAGGCATAGGTGCCGGGCTTCCGGGCATCCTCGCCGTACAACTCAAAGGTGCTCTCGGGTTCGTCCGACACGTCCGTCAATTCCGGCACCGAACTCTGCATCCGATAGGCCATCTCATACTGCGAAATCCGGGTTTCGATCTCAGGATCGCCGGTCACATCCAACCGCATGCGATTCAACTCACCCAAGTGATCCAACGTCTTCCGGCGCAGGTCTGGACTGAACCCATCGGGGTTGTTCAGGTACAGCACCGGATCTTTTCCCGAACGAAATCGAACCCCTTGATGCACCGAGGGCAGAAACCCGGAACCCCAGAGCCGATCATACAAAGGCTGCCCCCCATTGCCGGACAGCATCGCCACAAAGGCCGGAAGGTTCTCGTTCTCGCTGCCCAGCCCGTAGCTCATCCACGAGCCAATGCTGGGGCGACCCGCGATCTGAAACCCCGTCTGCAAAAACGTGATCGCCGGATCGTGATTGATCGCATCCGTGTGCATCGATTTCACAAAACAGAGGTCGTCCACGACTTCCGCCAAGTGAGGCATCGTCTCGCTCACCCACGCACCGCTCTGGCCGTGCTGCTTGAACTCAAAAATCGAACGCGCCACCGGAAACGAGCTCTGTCCCGCCGTCATCCCCGTCAGCCTCTGCCCATTGAAAACCGACGCAGGCGTCTCCTGCCCATGCATGGCGTTCAGCTTCGGCTTGTAGTCGAACATGTCATGCTGCGGTGGCCCGCCCGACTGAAAAAGGTAGATCACCCGCTTCGCCTTCGCTTCTGCGTTTGGAAACCCCGCCAATCCCGACGACGCCTTTGCGACGTTCGAATCCAACAGTGAAGCCAAGGCCAACCCACCCATTGAGGCGGAAGCCTTGCCCAGAAGTTGCCGCCGTGTGGGCCGAAACGCCGAGTGATAAAGATCAGAGTTCATGAAATGTAACCAGGGGAGAAGAGATGCTTCAGCGGAGATGCAGAGGTTGGAGTAAGGCCTTCAGGCGATCAGCATGAACGTCGACAGGCCAAAAATCGCAGCGGAGTCGACGGCGGTCACGACTGCAGCGCAGCGAACCATCCACCGCCATTCCCGAGATCTCATCCATGGCTCTCCTCCACCCGGCGTTTGCGTGAGTTTTCATCATCACTCCCTCGTCGTTACCTCCTCCAGATTTAGAAGCACATTCGCAAGCGCCGTGGCAGCCGCCAATTCCACTGGAGCAAACTCGGTGGAAGCCGCCGCAGCACCTACCTTCAGCGTGGCAGGCGCGGCCCTGGGCTCGGATTGGAACTCGGCCCGGTAGTCATTCAGCGCTTGGGTCAACACTCTCAATTCGCGCGGGGTCGGTGCCCGCGTCGCGACGGTTCGGAATCCAAATCGAACCCGGTCCATGTCGGACGTTCCGCCTTCCTTCAGCATCCGCTCTCCCAGCTTCCGGGCTGCCTCGACAAAGGTGACATCGTTCAGCAGCGTCAGCGCCTGCAGCGGCGTATTGGTGAACTTGGGCCTGACGGCGCAGTATTCCCGGTCCGCCGTGTCCAATACCGCCATGTTGGGCGGGGCCAAGGTCCGCTTCCAATAGGTGTAAAGGCTCCTGCGGTAGAGATCCTCACCCTTGCCCTCCCTGTACTTGGCATTGCTCGCCTCCTCCCAAAGCTTGGCCGGCTGGTAAGGATACACGGACGGACCGCCGAGCTTCTCCACCAGCAGTCCAGACACCGACAAGGCCTGATCACGCAGCACGTTGCCATGCAGGCTGAGCCTGGGTGCCCGAGCCAGCAGCAGATTGTCGGGATCCTTGCTCAGGTGCTCAGCCGTGACGACCGAACTTTGACGGTAGGTCCGGCTCATCACCAGAGTCTTGAGAAGTGCCTGAATATCCCAACCTCGCTCCATCAAATCGGCGGCCAGCCAGTCGAGGAGTTCGGGATGCGAGGGCAACTCCCCCTGAGAACCAAAGTCTTCGGTCGTTTTCACCAAGCCGCGCCCAAAGAGCATCTGCCAGTATCGATTCACCGTGACCCGTGCCGTCAGCGGATGGTCCGGACTGACCAACCATTTGGCAAAGCCAAGTCGGTCGTTTCTGGCGTTCTTCGGAAGCGGTGGCAGCACCTCGGGCACCCCCATGCTCACAGGCTCGCCCAACCGGTCGTAGACGCCGCGCTCGCGAACGAACGATGGTCGTCCTTCCGGGAGATCGGCCATGATCATCGTGGTGGGCAGGCTGTCCTCATAGGCCGTGCGAGCTTCCTCCGCCTTCTGACACCTGACCAGCAAACGGCCATGATCCCCGGAGGCTTCACTTTCGAGAAAGGCCAGCCGGATCAGCTTTTGTTGGGCTTGGGTCCGACGATCCCAAGGCAACGCCGCCACGTCCGCAACGGACGCCGGCAGGGACAGCATCTCCACCTCTTCCGACAACAGAGTCCGCGACGTGTAGAATCGCAGTTCGTCGATCTGCCCTTTCCAAAAGCCCACGTGCTTGCTGTAGCCGATGCTCATCGGAGCGCCGTCGCCCCGTTTGGCGGCGTTGCTGTTCGTGTTGCGAATCACCGTCACTTCCTGCGGCTCCCCATTGACGTAGAACGTCATGCCTGCAGCCCGCTGCGTGCCGTCATTGGTGAGTGCGACGTGAACCCACTTTCCCGTTTTGAAGGTTCGTACGGTGTCGATGGTCGACACGCCGGAGATCCAACGCGTGTTGATGTTCCAACGGAGATGTCCGTCGACGAACTCCACCAGGATGCCATTGCGACCCGTGTTCGCCGCTTCATTGGACAGCACCGGTCCCTTCGTGACGTCTTCCGGCTTCATCCAGAAGGCCACCGAGAATCTCCCATTCCCGATCAGCCCCGGAATCTTCCCGATCTCAAACTGTCCCGATCCACCCACCGTCGCGGCGTCGCCAAATTTCCCTTCACGCAGGACGGGCCCACCCTGCTTGGCGACCACGCGCTTGTCCTCCGCATCGAAGGTGAAGTGATGGTCGAGTCCATTCGTCACGGCACGGAGGTCGGGGCTCACGCCCTTCTCCCACTCGGATTGAGCCTTGGCAAGATCGGGCTCGGCCTTGGCCAAGGCCTGCCGCGCAGCTTCAACCTTGGCATCCAGTGCGGCCAACTGGGCCCGCTGCTCCTCCGTCGGCGTCTTGATCCACGGCTCCGAGTTCCCCACTTTCACGGCACGCCCGCTCTCGGCCACGTCGTTGAAGTAGTCGATGAGTTGGTAGTACTCGACCTGACTGATCGGATCAAACTTGTGGTCATGGCAGCGCGCACAGCCCACGGTGAGTCCCATCCAGACCGTGGCCGTGGTGTCCACGCGATCCACCGCGTTCTCCAAAAGAAACTCATCGATGGGGATGCCCTCTTCCGAGTTGTAGCGCGCGTTGCGATTGAACGCCGTCGCGATCAACTGCTCATGTGTCGGGTTCGGCAGCAGATCCCCGGCGAGCTGCTCAATCGTGAACTGATCGAAGGGCATGTTGTCGTTGTAGGCGGCGATCACCCAATCCCGCCAGCGCCACATCTCACGTGGCCCGTCGTTTTGATAGCCATCCGTGTCGGCATAGCGGGCTGCCTCCATCCACTGCCAGGCCATCCGCTCGCCATAGCGGGGCGATTTGAAGAGTCGATCCACCACCGCCTCGTAGGCCGTCTCCAGTCCTCGCACCTTCGCCTCGGAGAGAAACGCCTCCGTCTCCTCGACCGATGGCGGCAGTCCGGTCAAATCCAGCGTCACTCGACGCAGCTGCGTTTCGGGCGATGCCCACTCCGACAGTCCCAGCCCCTCCTTCTCCAGCCGATGCTGAATCCAAGCATCCACCACCGCTCCCGAGGAGCGTCGGTTTGGAACCGCCGAATCATCCGCGCCCGCCTCCTTGACTTCCCGCTTCACAATCGGCTCAAACGCCCAGTGCTTTTGATAGACCGCGCCCTCCTCGATCCAACGCTTGAACAGGGCCTTCTGCGCGTTCGTCAGCGAGTGACCGGAATCCGGCGGCGGCATCTGGTCATCCGGATCGTCGGTGAGGATCCGCCGCATCGTCTCACTCGCGTCCGGATCCCCCGGCACGATGGCCGCATAGCCCCCGAGATCCGCCTTCGCCGGCCCCTCCTCATCGAGGCGCAGATCCGCCTCCCGGGTCTTCTTGTCCGGCCCATGGCAGTGAAAGCAGGTGTCCGACAAGAACGGCCGGATGTCCCGGTTGAACTGCACCGGCTCGACCGCCGACACCCGTCCCGGGAGCCAGGCGGTCAGACTCAGGCTCAAGATCGAAACCCAACGAAAGAAACTCATGAGTCTATGGATACGAAGGAAAGGTCCGGGTTCTGACGGGTTGTTGGGGCGGATCGAGAGATCAGGGACCAGGAACTCAATGAAAAGTGAAGACCCATTTCAACGGCCGAGCCTCCCAGGGAGGGATGGCATTCTTGCCGTTTCCACCAAAAGAAAGGCTCGGTATTTGACCAACGTGACTGCGCGGGTGTGGTGGGACTACTGCCCTGCGGAGGAGCGGACGACGTCGCCGAGTTTCCGGAGGTACTCGTAGCTGTAGAGGCCGGTGTTGTGGCCGTCGCTGAACTGGAACTGGATGGCGTAGCCGCCGATGCCGGACCAGCCGCGCACGGTGACGCCGGGGAATTCTTTCTGATCAGTGCCGCCGTACTGCTTGCCCAGCAGATCCCGCTCGCCGGTGTTCTCGGCACTGGGGGACCAGGCTCGGAGGCGCTCCATGGGGAGGTAGTCTTCCACACCGTCCGACCAGCGGAGGGCGATCTCGTCTCCAATGATGGCAATGTTCTCGGGGGTGATCATGTGTGAGCGTGGGGGTGACGTGTGCCAACGAAAAAGGACACCCTGAGGTGTCCTTTGACGTTGAAAGTTGAGTCGACGAAGGACTAACGGGAGTAGAGCTCGATGACCAACTGAATGTTGGCGATCGGGTTGATCTCTTCGGTCACCGGGATGCGGTTGATCTCGCCGGAAAGCTTGTCGCGATCCACGGTCATCCAGTCTGGAGCCGGGGTGCCGAGGGTCTGCTCGAGGAAACGACCGACCAATTGCTGGGAGCGGGGACTGTTCTTGGCCGCAACGACGTCACCTGGCTTGCACTGGTAACTGGCGATGTTCACGACCTGACCGTTCACGGTGATGTGGCGATGAGCCACGACCTGACGGGACGCAAAGCGTGTGTTTCCGAAGCCCATGCGGTAGGCGACGTTGTCGAGACGCATCTCAAGAAGCTGGAGGAGATTGTCCCCGGTGACGCCCTGGCGGCGCTGAGCTTCTGCGAAGTACAGGCGAAACTGCTTTTCGAGCACGCCGTATTGGAAACGGAGCTTCTGCTTCTCAGCCATCGCAACGCCGTATTCCGACATCTTGCGACGAGTGTTGCGTGCGCCGTGCTGTCCGGGCGGGAAGTTGCGAAGTTCGAGGGCCTTGGAAGGGCCAAAGAGAGCGACGCCGAAACGACGTGCGATTTTTTCGCGGGGTCCTCTGTAACGAGCCATGGTAAGTCGGGATTCTTGGGGGGTGAAAAATTAGACGCGGCGAGCCTTGGGTGGACGGCAGCCGTTGTGGGGAGTGGGAGTCACGTCCTTGATCATGAGGACATCGATGCCGAGGGCTTGGAGCGCACGGACGGCGGATTCACGGCCGGAACCCGGACCGCGGAGGCGGACTTCCACTTCCTTGAGGCCGTGGCCCATGGCCTTGCGGCAGGCGTCTTGAGCGACCACCTGAGCGGCGTAGGCGGTGCCCTTCCGGGAACCACGGAAGCCCATCTTGCCCGAGCTGGACCAAGAGAGGACATTGCCCACCTGATCGGTCACGGTGACCATGGTGTTGTTGAAGGTGGACTGGACGAAGACGATGCCGGTGTGAACGTTCTTGGAGCCCTTGGCCTTGATGACCTTCTTCTCACCGGCAGGATCTTCACCACCAATCTCGAGCCAAATGTCTTGAGAAACGCTTTTGTCGCCACCAGTCTGGGCTGGCTTTTCACCAGCGGCTGCCGGAGCGGCGGGAGCTGGCGTATCACCGGAGGCAGCAGGTGCGTCCGCTGCAGGAGCTGGTGCTGCGGCTGCCACCTCGGCGGCAGGAGCGGTCGTTTCGGGCGCTGCAGGAGCAGCTTGAGGTGCTGCCTCGGCGGCACCTTCAGGGGTCTTTGTTTCTTCTTCAGCCATGGTAGGGGAAAGGAATGTGTCTCGTCAGCGAATGAAGGCGGTCCAGATTAGACCTTGCCCTTCTTGGCATTCGGGTTGCTGGCCACACCAACGGTCTTCCGGCCACCCTTGCGAGTGCGGGCATTGGTCTTGGTGCGCTGTCCACGGACAGGAAGGCCACGACGATGGCGCTGGGCGCGGTAGCAATTGATCGAGAGCAGACGCTTCATCGTCATCTGCATTTCCCGGCGAAGGTCACCCTCGATGCCGATGCCCATGCCCTGCACGGTTTGAGTGATCGTTGCAATCTGATCGTCCGTCAGTTCACCCGTCCGAATGTTTGGATCAATGCCTGAACCCGCGAGGATTTTTTTGCTCAGCGTGGGGCCGATGCCGTAAATGTAGCGCAGCGAGAATTCGATCTTTTTCTCGTTGGGGATTTCGATTCCGAGGAGGCGTGCCATATTGAAAGGGGAAACGTAGCGGGTGTATTGAAAAGGAACTCAGCCTTGACGCTGTTTGTGACGTGGGTTTTTGCAAACGACACGAACCACTCCCTGACGGCGGATGATGCGACAGGATTCACAGAGAGGTTTGACGGATGGACGAACGCGCATGGCAGTAAAACAGTGTGTGTAGATGAAAAAACAACCCCAGCGCGAGCTGGGGAGTCGAAACCGGTACCACAGACGCCATGGGGCGCAACACGGATTTTTAGTCTTTTTGAAGGTTTTTTCTCCCTTCCCCGTTGGAGATGGTCTGGCAATTCCGTGGCCGGAATGCACTTCGAGTGAATAGAACGTTGCCGTGAATCATCCCAAGGAAGAGCGCATCCGTTGTATCTACTGAAAGCTCATCACAACCCACCCTCTTATCATGACCCGTTCCAAATCCACCTTAATCCTCCTCGTCGCCGGTCTGCTGGCGCTGCCACTACTTGCCAGCGACTTCCCTTCCGGAAGTCCCAAATTCATGTCCACCTCCAAGGAGGCGCTGGCTGCAGCCAAAGAAAACGGCAAGCCGGTGGTCATGGTGTTTTCCGCCTCCTGGTGCCCGCCGTGTCAGGCCATGAAGAACGGTGTGTATCCCAGCAAGGAAGTCAAAGAGTACCAAGACAAGTTCAACTGGGCATACATCGATGTGGACGTTGAATCGAATGCCGACGCTGCCCGTGAGTTCGGAGTGGAAGGGATTCCTCACATCCAATTCACCGACGCAAGTGGACAGGCCATCGACAAACAGGTCGGGTCTTCCTCCCCCCGCGACTTCGCGAAAACACTGTCGAAGGTGCTGAAGAAAGCCGGTTCCTAATCGGCATAGCTCATCGCCATCTTTCTGCGCCTCCGAACGCCCAAAGATGGGCCTCTTCGGGGGCGCTTTTGCATCTACTCCCGCCGACGGAGACTGCGGGTCAACTCGTGAGCGAGGGTCCGCCCTCACCATTGGACACCAAGAGCAGGTAGCGACCGGACGGCATCCATTGGGTGAGATTCTCACGCCACGGTGCTTCTTCACCCTCGAGTGGTGGCTCGAAACCAATCATCACCACGGCGGCGGACTCGGCTGCTGCATGCAGCGCCGCAATCAAATCCTCCCCATGCACCACGGTGGCCACGGCCCGCACGCGGGACGCCTCGATCAGCTTTTCCAAACTGATCCGCGCTTTCTCCACCTCGGCTTCGGT
>CAXBNA010000101.1:0-21187 GCA_963976915.1 uncultured Verrucomicrobiales bacterium | reverse complement strand
CCCGGCATTGAAGCCCCCGGCCTTGAATCCGCCCGCAAAACTGAGGTAACTGATGAGATTGGGAGTGAGGTCGTAGGCGATGGCCGCTTGTGGGGTGACTTGATGAAAGCTGCGTGAGAGGGAATTGGCCGTGGTCGCCGCCGCGACGGGAGGCAGCGGGAATGGAGTGATGCCGAGGCTGTTGGTTTGAAGGCTTGCCTCTTTGTCCTCGTAATCCCAGCGAACGCCGCCGGTCAGGTCAAGGCGGTCCCAGAAGGTGAGCGTTCCCTGAAGGTAGGTTCCAATGCCCCAATCGGTGAGGTTGGATTGGGTGTTTAGCTGATTGCCAGCCACGGCGCCGAAGCCGCCGAAGAGCAGGGGTTGGCGTGTTTGACTGACGCTTTGTTCATAGTCTTGGTGGAAGAGGAAAATGCCTGCCTGCCAAGCAAGAGTGATTTCATCGCTGAGGGTGATGGGGCTATCCGACGGATTGGCAAAACGGAATTCTTGGGTCCATGTGGATTGCTTCTCCAGATTACTCCGCCTCAAGAACGAAGTGCCGGGAGGCAGGGTGAGGCCGGGAGGCGTGCCGGGAGGCAACCCAAAGCCATAGTCGAGGTCGGTCAGGTCCTCGGTCTCCCACCACACCAGTCCGGTGGTGGACGTGAAGTCGAACGCATCGGCGTGGTAGGTGATTTGGAGCGTCGGCATGAGGACATCCCGGTTTGTGAAGCCGATGAAGTCCCGCGAGGAGACACGAGGATTGTTGCGGTTGGCGGCGAGGTCTTGAAGTGCGTAGTCGCCATCGCGATCCTGCTCGGCAAAAAGAATGAACCGCACTTCGAGATCTTCGTCTGGAGTCCAGAGGAACTGGGTTTTTCCAAACCAAGCCGAGCGGTTGTCGATATCACTCCCACTGGTGGTATCGGTCGTGTAGCCGTCGCGCTCGCTGTAGCCGCCTGCAAAGCTGAAGCCCAGCTGGTCTTGGACAAGCGGACCCGTGACACTGGCCCGGTAATCGAAGGAATTGTAGTTTCCAAAGGTGAACTCGGTTTGTCCACCCCATGTATCGAGAGACGGACGGCGGCTGGTGATGTTGATCAGTCCGCCGACGGTGTTGCGACCGAAGAGTGCCCCGGCAGGGCCACGAACGATGTCGACCTGTTCCACGTCAAGGAGCTCGAGGCTGGACGAGTTGCCGTTGAACTGTGGCACGCCGTCGTAGTAGGTCGTGACACCGGGATTCATGGGGGAGCCGCCAATGCCGCGAAAGCGGGGGTTGCTGAGCTTGCGGGCAACGAACTCGATGAGGTTGGTGTTGGGTGCGAAGAAGGCGGCGTCTTTGACGGTGCGCACGCCGCGATCCTGGAGCTCTTTCTCGGTGGCCACGGTGGCGCTGAGAGGAAGGTCTTGAATCGCACCGCTAAGTTTCGGTGCGGAGATGATGACCTCATCCATGTCCACTGCGGGCTCGCTGCTGCTCTCCTGCGCATGGAGGGTCCCGAGGAAGGCGAAGAGGGTTGTCGAGAGGTGGAGGATCGTGGCGCGAGTTTGCATGGGGCGAGTGATTTAGCTTATTTGCGTATGTTCGCAAATAAAAAGCCCAATCGGAATGGGTTGAGGTTCAGTCGTCTTGCAAGCGCGACCAAGAGTGGCTACTTTTCGCCGTTCATGCCCGCTGGAACCAAGCCTCCGACCTTTGACTGCCTCAGCGCCATGCGCGCCCTGAGTGAGTTGACCCGCGTGAGGTTGGTTCGGCAATTGATCGATGGGCCCAAGACCGTCACCGAGCTTTGTGAGGCGTTGGGGGCCACTCCCTACAACGTGTCCAAGCATCTCCGGATACTGAGGGAGGCAGGGTTGCTCGAAGTCACGAGGCAGTCTCAATTACGGATCTACTCCCTCGCTGCGAAGTTTCGGCAAAAGCTGTCCCCCAATGCCGCGACCCTGGACCTCGGGTGCTGCAAGTTTCACTTCGATCAATTGCCCGAGTGAGCTGACTTCTCGGGTGTGCTCGCGGCTGCGCTACGTGCGAAAGAGTTTCTCGACATGTTCCAGCAGAGGAACGTCGGCGGGAGCCATCTCCGGTGTCAACGCCGCAAGTTCGGCGGCACTTACCCACCGTAGTTCCAAGTGTTCGATGGGATGGGGGGCGGGGGAATCGTCGCGAAGGTGGGCGCAGAAGGGGTGCAACTGGACGATGCACCAATCATACTCGTGCGGAAAATCGGGGAGTGACGAAGTGATCTCCAGCGTGCAGCCGAGTTCTTCCATCAGTTCTCGGTGAAGTGCGGCCTCTGGAGTCTCGTCTGGCTCCACCTTGCCACCAGGAAACTCCCACAGCCCTCCGAGCAGTTTGTCCATCGGGCGTTTGGCGACAAGGACGCGATTCTCGCGGCGCAGGATGGCGCAAACCACCGGAACGATCTTCTTTCGATTGGAGGAAGGGTTCACGGGGAGATCGCGAGGGCAGCCTCGGCTGTCCTGATGGCAGCGTCAGGGACGCTGAGTTTCTCCATTCGACTGCGCATCTCATTGGCGACCTTGCCGTGATCGGCGAGGATGCGGGCGACCTCGTTGGCGGTTTCCTTGGCGGAACCCGTGACGACTCCACAATCAGCCTTCACCAGCATCTCGGCATTTCCTTCTTCCTGACCTGGCACCACGTAGTCGATGACGGCGGGGATTCGCGCGGCGAGCACCTCATGCATGATGGCGCCTCCGGCTTTGCAAATGATGACGTCGTGAGTGCGGAGGAGTTCCGGCATCCTTGTGGTCCATCCAATGATCTCGATGGAGGCACCGGGGAGACCATCGATGAAACGTCGCAGGATGTGGTAAAGCCGAGCTTCGTGTTTGCCGACCGGAATGGTCAAATGGAGACCCTTCTCCACCTGAGGCCGGAGTTCTTTAAGCGTGGCGGCCACTCGGCGAGCGGACGTGGAAGGAACGTAGAGAAGTCTTTGGCGCTTGTCCGAGTCGTCGCCGGGAGGCAGCGGCCTGATGAACTGGAGACTGACAGGAAACCCAGTGACGCGAATTTTGCTCGCGGGAATGTGAAGTTTCTGCTCCACGACCTCGCGCGTTTCGTCGTCTGCAACGCAGTAGACATCGCTGGGTGCCTTGGTCCAAATTGGGTGGACGGTGATTGAATCGGTAATGACCGTGGCCAGAGGCGGGACCGCCCGGTTCCTTTCCAGGGCCTGAAGCAACATGGAATAGAGCGGGTAGGTGCTGATGATCAGACGGGGATGCGATTCGTTCAACATCGTGTCCAGCGCCCGAAGGAGCGGGGCCAGCCACGCGGTTTTGTCCGGGTTCATCTCGGTGCGCTCGAGCTGGCGGTACACCATCCTCCATGCACTGGGGAAATTGGTGATGGCCTGTTGGTAGAGGCGCTTCAGGACATCGGCCAATCGGGGCTGGACGTCGCTGACGAGGTCCTTCACCTGAACCTCTTCGTCAGGATGCAACTGCACCAGTGCCTCGGCCACGGAGCGCGCGGCCGTGTTGTGACCATCGCCAAAACCTGCTGTGAGAACCAAAATCACGAGTGGGAATCGCTGGCGAGGAAAGAGTGAAAAACAAACAAAAACACTTGGAGAAGGACCGTATTCACCACATATTTAAGAAGTCTTGACTTTATTGGAGTCAAAAATGTCACAAGCGCGATCCTTCACCATCCTTCAAGGGCTCGCCGCTGCGAGTGTTGCTGCGGTTGTGATTGTCATGCTCGCGCCTCTTCGTCCGGGGGCTCCTTTGGAGGCGGGGCGCCGGGAAGCATCCATGATTCCCTTGTTGGCGGCCAATGGTTTGGCGGACAACGGGGCGTTTCATCGGCTTCGGTTCAAACCTGCGCTCTGCGCCAGCGAGGAACCTCAGTTTATCCAATCCACGTCGGAGCAAACGGGGGCCCGCAGGCTGCGGGTGGTGACCGTTCGGAAAAAAGTTCTTCCGCTGGAGGTGGATCTGCACGCGCCCAGAGTCGAGTGGAAGCATCTCTCGACGGACGTTCGGAACGAAATTGACCTCGGATCCGAACGTGACCGTGAGGTCCACACCGTCGTGCTGCACGGAAGCGGCGGTGTGATTGCCTCCGATTCGAGAGGGCTCAGCCGGTTGCACCGCTGGATCCTGGGGAGTGCCTCGGGCGTCGGCTACGACTTCGTGATCGGTGAGGCGGGCAATCCCTCAAGCATTCGCGCCGGTGACCGATGGCGTCAGTCGAGCGGCGACGATGACGCGCTGCGAATCTGCATCAGCGGCGATTTTGAAACGGTCGGTCCCTCCGCCGCCCAGCTCGAGGCGTTGAACGAATTGATCGACTACCTGAAGATTCGACTTGGGCACCTTCGCGTGACCACCCATGCGCGGGAGGCGGGGCGGCCCGTGAGTTGCATGGGGCAGGGATTTCCAGAGTCAGCGATTCTGGAGGCGCTGAATTCGCGGCGATGATGGGAAGCGTTGACGAATCGTGGCGGCGTCCTGAAGGCGGGGCGTCGATGGGATCAAAACGCATCCAGCGCCAAATCCAGCGCGCGCGCCGAGTGGGTGAGCGCTCCGACCGAAATGGCATTCACGCCCGTGGCGGCGACCTCTGCGATGGTGTCGAGGGTGATGCCTCCACTGGCTTCCAGCCAAAGCCTGCCGTCGTTGAGAACGACGGCCTGCCGAAGCTGGTCGAGCGTCATGTTGTCCAGCAGAAGCATGTCGAGACCTTTCAGAGAGAGGAAATCGGCGACCTGTTCAAGCGTCGCGGCTTCGAACTGGACTCGGGTTCCGGGACGGTCACGGCGAACGGCGTCGATGGCATCCTGAAGGGCAATCAGATCTCCGCAGGCGGCGAGGTGGTTGTCTTTCACCATGACGTGGTCATAGAGCCCCATGCGGTGATTGGTGCCTCCTCCCGCCTTGACCGCAGCCTTTTCAAGGATGCGCCAGCCCGGGGTGGTTTTGCGGGTGTCCCAGACTTCGACCGGGTGCGGTTTCACGGCATCGACGTAGCGTCGGGTTTGAGTGGCGACGCCGCTGAGGCGTTGCAGGAAATTCAGCGCGGTGCGCTCGGCGGTGAGGATGGACCGGGTGCGACCTTCCACCTCGATGAGGGTGTCGCCCTTGGCAAAGGAAGCGCCGTCCTCAATCAACTTCCAAAATCCAACGCCCTTGTCGATGGCCATGAAAACGGCCTCGGCGACGTCCATGCCTGCAGCGACGCCCGGCTCACGAGCGATGACACGGGCCTTCGAGCGGGTGCCTTCGGAGATGAAGTAGGTGGAGGTCACATCTCCATCGCCAACGTCTTCGGCGATGGCGGCGTCGATCAAGGCTTGGGCGTCAGGATGCATGATGGGGAGAACGGGTGGGGTAGTGACGGGAAGGAATGCTTTGGGTCAATCTCGAATTTCAAGGGAGGTCATTGCGTCCGATCCCAGCCGCCGACAGAATGGAGGCACCTATTTTCATGAGTCGAAAGAAGCCCCCGCCGCACTTGACCGCCGCTCCGCGGTCGTTCTTTGCCCGTCTCCGTGGCTGGGTGCTGCGGTTGATGATGTTCACCAGCTTGCTGGGGACCCTGGCAGGGGCCTGCGTGATTGCCTACTACAGTCACTTGGCCAAAAAATACGACCTGAGCGAACTCGGGCAGATGCCCCAGCGGACGGTCGTGCTTGATGCGCGTGGGGAACTGATGGGGCGCATGCACGGTGAGAATCGAATCGTGGTGCCGATCAGTGAGGTGTCACCTCACTTTGTGAAGGCGCTTTTGGCACGTGAGGATGCGCGCTTTTACGACCACGGGGGGATTGATTTTCGCGGGGTTGCCCGTGCGTTTGTGCGGAACGTCAAGGATCGCCGGATTGTTCAGGGGGCGAGCACGATCACGATGCAGTTGGCCCGGAACAGCTACACCGATCTCAATGACCGGAGCATCCATCGGAAGCTGGTGGAGATGATGCTCGCGCGGCGGATCGAGAAGGCTTGCAGCAAGGACCAGATCTTGGAGCACTACTTGAATCGCATCTTCTTTGGCACCGGTCTCTATGGCATTCAGCGCGCCAGTCAGGTTTATTTTGGGAAGCATGCCTCCCAACTGACCTTGAGTGAAGGGGCCATGATCGCGGGCATCATTCGTAGCCCGGTGCGCTTCTCTCCGTTCCGAAACCTGCAGAGTGCCATCAAGGAGCGGGACGATGTCTTGAGCCGGATGCTGGAGACCAAGGTGATCACGCCCGAGGAGGAACTCGAAGCCCGGTATGCAGATGTCGTCTTGCGCGCTCAACCCGCCTTTCCATCTCAGGGCGGCTACTCGCTCGATGCTGTGAAGCACGATCTTGATTTGATTCTTGAAGAGCAGGACATCCTCGATGGTGGTCTGACGGTCATCACGACCATCCGGCAGGACCTGCAGGAACTGGCGCAGGCTGCCTTGGAGAAACATCTCCGTGAGATTGAGGCGAAGAGTGGCTACCGCCACACCAAGAAGGCGGATTTTGACCGGACCTGGGATCGCACCAAGGAACTTCCCTCGACGCCGTATCTTCAAGGAGCGATCTCTCTCATCGACAACAACAGTGGAGGCATCCTCACCTTGGTCGGTGGCCGTGACTATGAGCACAGTCGTTACAATCGTGCCAGTCAGGGATTTCGGCAGATTGGTTCCACGGTGAAGCCCTTTGTGTATGCGGCAGGCATCGCAAGTGGGCTGCTTCCCGGAACGCTGATTGAAGACGCTCCCATTCAGCCGGGTGAGATTCGCGGAGCTTCCGCCGTGTGGAGTCCGCAGAATTCCGACGGCAAGTTCAAGGGGCCCATGCAGTTGACGGACGGTCTGGTCCAAAGTCGGAACACGGTGACGCTCCGCGTTGGGAATTATGCGACCGTGGGTGGCGTGATTGAGTTGCTTCGAAACGCCGGGATCGGGGAGCACGCGGAAGACACCCCGCAGGTGTTCATCGGAAACGTCGGCGGCAATGCACGGGAGTTGGCGAGTGCCTTCAGCATCTTTCCCAACCAGGGGCTTCGACGCCGACCTTACATCATTGACCGGATTCTCGATTCCACGGGTACGGTGCTGTACGAAACGCCCGTTCTCGATGTGGAAGTCATCACGCCGGGCACAGCGCACATCATGCGCCGTTTGTTGAGCCAGGTCATTGATCGGGGGACCGGTGCCTCCCTGCGCAGTGAGTACGGGTTCAAGGCGGAAGGTGGCGGCAAGACCGGGACGACCAACGATTACAAGGACGCGTGGTTTGCCGGCTACACGGATCGCATGACTTGCGCCGTTTGGGTCGGTTTGGATCGTCCGACGACCATCAGCGACGGGGCCTACGGCGGGACGGTCGCTCTTCCGATCTGGGCTGATGTGATGAATGCCGCCCTCGAAAGAGGGTTCGAGGCCGAGGTGCCCCGCGTGCAGGTGCCGATGAGCAAGGTGACCCTCTGTCGGGTGTCGAGCCAGCTGGCCTCCCAAGGCTGCGCGCATGCCGAGACGGCGTACGAGGACGAGCTGCCCTATGAACTTGTTCCGCAGGCTTTTTGTTCTCTTCACCAAGGTTACACCGGCCAGCCGGCCTACACGGGGCGGCCGCCCACTCGGCAATCGAGTGGACCGGGATTGTGGGATCGACTTCGAGGCTGGTTTCGGCGCTGACGCCTTGGAGGAAATGTTCTTTGGGATCGGTGCAGTCCTGGGCGCGCCGATTCTCGGTTCGCCCATCGTGTTTGGGCGCCCGATGGTTTGAAAAGAATGGGCTGAGCCACGCCGTATGGCTGGGATGGCAATTTCGCGATGGCTGGCGTTGATGAGTTGGGTGGTCTCTGCGGCCTCGGGGGCAGACCTTGAGTCGAGATCGACCTACAAGGCAAAGTATGGTGAGACGAAGGGGGAAGTGGCGGTGGATGCCGAACGTGAGTTGCCTCGCTACCCGGCGGTGAGCCCGACCGAAGCGGTCGGCACATGGGAGGTGAAGGAGGGTTTTCGGCTGGCCCTGGCGGCAGCGGAGCCACAGGTGAGGGATCCGATTGCGATCTGCTTTGACGAGCGTGGGCGGATGTTCGTGTGCGAAATGCACGACTACAGCGAGATGCGGGATGTGACGCCACATCTGGGGCGGGTGTCGATGCTTGAAGATCGAGACGGAGACGGAAGCTATGAGTCGAGAGTCATTTTTGCCGATGACTTGCCGTGGCCGACGGGATTGATCTGGGCGAACGGAGGATTGTTTGTCGGTGCCACCCCGGACATTTGGCGATTCGAAGATCGTGATGGGGACGGGAAGGCGGAGGTTCGAGAGAAAGTGTTCACCGGTTTCGGCACGGGGTTGAAGCTGCTGAATGTGCAGGGCCTGATGAACAGCTTTGAATGGGGGCAGGACAATCGGGTTCATGTCTTGGCCGGAGGCGGGAATCGGGGGACGGTTGTGAGAGTGAATGGCGAAGACGCGGATCAGGACGAGGGTGTGGATCTGCGGGGCCGGGATTTTTGGTTTGATCCAGTGACCTTGGAGTATGGCCTTGAGGATGGTGGGGCGCAGTATGGGATGAGTTTCGATGACTATGGTCGTAAGTTTGGCTGCTCGAACTCGGACCACTTGCAGTACTGGGCTTATGAAGATCGGTACGGGGAGAGGAATCCTCATCACTCCATGCCGAGAGGCAGGCAGAGCATCGCGGCGGATGGGGGAGCGGCGGAGGTGTTTCGCATCAGCCCGGATGAGCCGTGGCGGATTCTACGGACGCGGTGGCGGATCGCCGGGGTGGTGAAGGGCGTCGTGGAAGGTGGGGGCCGGGTGAGTGGCTATTTCACGGGAGCGACAGGAACGACGATTTATCGCGGGGATGCGTATGGAGCGGCGTTTGTCGGAAACAGTTTCACAGGGGACGCGGGTGGTCAGCTGATTCATCGGAAGGTGATTCGACCGTCAGAAGATGGCATCAGTCTCGTCGGCGAGCGCCCCGCGGACGAGCGGGAGTTTGAGTTTGCCGCCAGTCGGGACACGTGGGTGCGGGTGGTGAATTTCGCGAACGCGCCGGATGGTTGCCTGTATGTGTGCGACATGTATCGGGAGGTGATCGAGCATCCGTGGAGCATCCCGGATGAGATCAAGCAGCACATCGATTTGAACAGTGGGAATGATCGGGGACGGGTCTACCGGATTGAGCCGGATGGATGGGCGAAACCTGAAGGTCAGGTGCGCATGGGGATCCTTGCGGATTCAACGACGGAGGACCTGGTGACGATGCTCAGCCATCCGAACGGTTGGCATCGGGACACGGCGCAGCGGTTGCTGTATGAGCGGCAGGATGCATCGGCAGTGCCCCTCTTGAGTGAGGTCATGGGTGGGGAGGATCCCGTCGCGAAACTGCACGCTCTGGGGGTGCTTTCTGGTTTGGGGGCGTTGAACGCGGACATGCTGGTTGAGGCTCTGGAGGATCAGGATTCGCACGTGCGTGAGCGGGCTTGTGTGCTGGCTGAGGCCTATTTGGAAGGTCATTCGGAGTCGGCGGATGCTCTGATTGGCGGCGTTCTGAAGCAGGCGCGGAACGGGAAGCCGAGGGAACGGTTTCAGAGTCTGCTGACGCTGGGTGGACTGGTGGGCAAAGGGCTGGGAGAGCATCCAGATCCGGTGGATGATGCGATTTTGCGCGAGTTTGCAAGGACTCTGGGAGATCGCGACGCGCAGGGTTGGGAGTGGTTGCGCCAAGCCGTGGTGAGTGCTCCGCCGGATGTGGTGGCAAGGACACTCGACCTTAGAGTCCATACAATGGACATCACTCCGGAAACGTGGTTGGACCTTCTGCCGCTGATCGGGGTGGTGGCAAAACGGGATTCGGCAGAAGGGCAGACCTTCCTGTGCCGGGAGATCGCTCGTGCGCCAAGCAAGGTACAATCCGCTTTGCTCCAGGCTGCGGCGGAAGGCTTCAGAAAAGCCGGTGTGTCGCTGGCGACGGCGGATTCGGAGGGAGCGTTGAACGGCGTCATGAGAGCGGCTTTGGACACAATGCAGGCAGGGACAGCGGCGTCGGATCAGTCGCCCCGATTGGCAGCGATCGAATTGCTGGCGTTTGCGGAAGCGGAGATGGGAGATGAGGCGCAGGCGGCCTTGTTGGCTTGCCTGAGCGGGGAGGAATCCGATGAGGTGCAGTCGGCCGCGCTGGATTCCCTGAGCGGGCGTCGATCAAAGGTGCCCTATCCTGAAATGGTGTCTGCGTGGGCGGATCTGAAGGCAGGAGCGAGGAAGGTACTGCTCACGACCATGCTGGGCAACGCGAAGGGGACAATGATCCTGCTGGAGGTTGTGGCCGCCGCTGGAGACGATCCGCGTGGGCCGGTGCCGAGCGATTTTTCCGCCGCTCAGGTGCAAGGCCTGATCCAATCGAAAGACCCCAAGCTCGCTGCACGGGCCAGGGAGGTGCTGGCGTCGGTGGTCCCGCCATCGAGGGAAGAGGTGGCAGCACGCTATGCACCGGCGGCGGCACTAACCGGGGATGCCGCAAGGGGGAGAAACCATTACATTGGGCGTTGCATGGCCTGCCATCGGGCGGAGGGCATGGGGATGGAACTTGGGCCCGATTTGGTGACGGTGAAGACGCGGGGACGGGCGGGGATTCTGGAAGCCATTCTCAACCCACACAAGGAAGTGGCTCCACAGTACATCGCCTATACAGTCACGGCGAAAGACGGGCGGACGGTGACAGGATTGATCACGAAGGACGACGCGACAGGGGTCAGCGTGAAGGCCATGGGTGGAATGGAGTTCTCCTTTGCCCGGGCAGAGATCGAGGGAACGTCGTCGGTGGGGCAGAGCGTGATGCCCGAGGGGCTTGAGACGGGGATGAGTGTGGAGGATGTGGCGGACCTGCTGCGGTTTATCGAAGAGTTGTAGATTGCCGATGAGGCACCTGCCACCCGCTACTGACGGCTTGGTTTTCAATCCGCGGAACTTGGATCCAGACACTCGCGAGTTTTCCGGATAAGTTCTGCGTTGCTATCCACGCCGAGTTTATTCTTGGCGCGGTTCACGTAGAGGCGGTAGGTGCGGCGCTTGATGCCCAAAATTTCGGAGCCTTTGGCGGTGCTTTCTCCAATGGCCAGAAGTGACACAGCATTCCATTCTGCAGTGGTGATGGGAGGAGCGTTTTCGGGGAGAAAATCCGCCAGTCGAGCCGCCTGATCCACGAGTTCAGGAGTCAGTTTGTCATCTGCAAACAGGTCGCCATTGGCCGTTGTCTCGATTCCGTCCTGCAGCGTCGTGAGGGAGTTGTCCTTCGAGATTACACCATTGGCTCCCAAGCCGAGCAAGAGACCGGCTTGGGCGGCAGTGGCTTGCGGTGAGATGACCAAGATGGGTGTTTCGGGACGTTCTTGGTGCCACTCTCGAACATGCTGGAATCGATCCGCGTTGTCGGACGGCACGACGACGACCGCGACATCGGTGTCGGATGGCACCTGGTCCCAGTCACCGTTCCAGACGGTTGGGTTGATGTCAGTGGTGACAGCTTCCATGCTGTCGATCACTTCATTGGCTGCGGCTGCCTTTGGGGCATCCACGACGACTTCTAACGTAGTAGCATTGTTGTGTGTCATAACGGAATGGAGAGGTCTTTAATGGAAAACTGACTCACGCAAACAGATGGTTGAGCTTGGAACTCCTGAGTGATTACGCCTCTGGATTAGAACGCGATGTCACTTTCGATCTCAACGTTGGGATGAGGGGATTGTGTGGCCATGAGTTTTGTTATGCTCGATGCATGAACTTGATAACTCTCCGATGCAAGAAAGCGAAAGTTCTGGTCAGTATCACCGTCTGGGTGAGCGTTTTCCTGACAGTCCAGAGTGCCACGGCACAGACTCCAGGTCAAACAGGTGATTGGAATGTCAATGGCGGTGGTAACTGGAGTGACTCCTCTCGATGGACCAACTTGGAAGAGTTGGATCCGGGCCCTCCTCAGGTCTTGGCGGATTTTCCGAGTGGAGTTGGGGCCACAGCCAATGTGAATTTCAACATCAATAGCACACGGACCATCACACTGGATGTACCGGTGACACTGGGGACACTCAAGCTGGGAGACACCAACAATTCGAATGCATTTGTGATCGTGGGACCTGAGACGCTCACCTTCGACAATGGAGGAGCGGGCGCTCTGCTGAACCACGATCAAACTTCATCCGGAGGGTTCTCTCCCAGCAACGGAGATCGCATTGATGCTGACGTGATTCTCAACGATACGTTGACCATCGATGCGGGCAGAAACATTGAGTTTCGCGGGGCGTGGGATGCTCAAGGGAACGATGTTGTTTTCGAGGACGTCGCGAGAGTTCGATTCAACGGAGCCAACGGCACAAATCAAAATGGTCGAATCAGCAATGTGAACACCTTCACTGTCAATGTGGGCGAGTTGAGATTCGATGGGCAGGCTGGAGGCGTGGCCAATGTGCTTGATGTCCAAACCTTTGAGCTGAGCGATGGCGGTCTGGGCGATGGGGCGCAGGAGTTTGCCCGTCTTTATTTGGTCAACACGGAGGCGACACAGAATTTTGACCTCAACATGAACGGAGGGGCTTGGTTCACAAACGACTTGGGAGATAACGACCAGACCTTCACTGGGGACATTGTACTGACGGATCTGGCTCGCAGAAATATCATCGACCTCAATGATCCGGGAGCAGCTGAGCAACACGTTTTCACGGGCGTGATTTCGGGGACGGGTGGGTTCAGTAAAGTGAACACTGGAGCGATGATCCTGGAGAACGACAATACCTTCACTGGGAATCTTTGGATTCAGCGTGGACGTGGCGTCAATCTGGGAAGCGTTCATCTCCAGACAGCGACAGGAGCTTTGTCGGGCGTGGAGTCGATCAATCTCAGTCGTGATGGGAGTTTGTACTTGGACAACACGGTGGCGGTGAACAACAACCGGGTGAACGACACCGCAGATATCTTTGTGCGGGGGAACAACCGTATTCGGGTTCTGGGCAATGCCGCTTTGCCGGTGTCGGAAACGATGGGTGACATCTTGATCGAGAACGGAACGGGTCGCTTCAATATGGATACCCAGGGTGCGATTGTGGGAACGAATGACATTGCCCTCACGTTTGGCAGCCTGACTCGGCAAAACGGCGGGATTGCGCAGTTTGTGGTTCTGGACCCCACAGTGGGTGCCTTTGGCGCAGCGGGTAGTTTAGCGACGGTACAATTGCAAGACTCGGGGGCTTCGACAACGCAGTTTGGAGCTGGAAGCACGGGGACCCAGCGCAGCATCGTGCAGGGTGCAGTTGGGGGAGTGAATGACGTGGCCAACCACTTCATGACCATGGATGGCGACTACATTCGTCCGCTGGATTTCGAGACGGAGTATTTGCACTCGTATGATCTACAGGATGGGGGCATTCGACACTCAATCACGAATGCGACTCTCGGCACGCTGGATCAAAACCTGATGATCAACTACAATGTGGTCCGTCCTGTTGACCCCGATCCTGAAATCGACTTTTTTGCGAACAATCCGATTCGGGTGACGGAGAATGTGGCGGTCAACTCGCTTCGTTTTGGAACCAATACGCCGACCAACGGACTCAATAACAACGAGTTGGGGTCGGTTCTAAGTTTGGACGCAGGCGTGGTGATGTATTTGGGGGATTCGTTGGCCGCCAACACTGGTCTATCGGGAGACACGGAAGGCTCTGGCATGGTGTTGTTTGGGCGCGACGTCGACGGAACGAGCCCGGGAAGCAACCAGTTCATTGCCGGTGGTATTTTGGACTTTGGTTCTCGCGAGGCGATCTTCATCAATGAAAGTGGAAACAGCGCCTACATCCGGTCCGAGATTCGAGGCACGGGCGGCTTTACCAAGGGTGGTGCGCAGAATCTCTACCTCGACAACACCAACACCTACTCTGGTCCGACGACCATCTCGGAAGGCAACTTGATCGTTCGGGATCAAGGGGCGTTTGGAAGCTCAGGCACCGTGACCATTGAGGGTTATGGACAACTCCTTCTCGAACTGGGAACCGAGATCGTGGGTGTCGACCTGTTGGTTGGGTCTCTCGACACGAGTCGTAGTGTTCTCCGCACGAATGACGGTCACAACCGCTGGGGTGGAGACATCATCATCGACAATGTCGACAATTTGGGAAACACGATCGCGGAGGCGCGAATCAATGTGAACAACCGCGAAGTTCTTTCGATCGATGGAGACATCTACGGGGGGCAATTAACTGGATCAACGAGTACGCCAATTCGCACGGACACGGCGCTGAACAATGGCCGAATCGTTTCGACAGACGGGTCGAGCGCAGGGATCATCAATCTGAACGGTCGGTTCATGGACACCGCGACGGGGCCAATCACCGACCCGATCAATGGCACCAATGAGAACCAAGTCCTGCGTTTCGAAGTGCAGGGGAATGACGAGACTGTGGTCAACGTGCGACAGCAGTGGCACTCTGCCGGAAACATCATTCACGAACAGGGCATCCTGCGCTGGGAAGGGGACGGCAATTTTTGGAGCGATGAGGCGGCGGCGGTGATGTCTCCTAACAACAGCCAAAGCGGCTACATTCAGGGAACGGGCACTTCTGGCGAAGATTTGGCCTTGGTGCTAACCAAGCCGGGACAGGTGTTCAACATCAGTCGGTGGAACATTGACGGCGACAACGCAGCGAACACCAACAAAGGCAACACTATGATTGCCGGGACGAACACGACGGGAGAGGTGAGCTTTGGGACCGGTGAGGATCGGATTTTCTGGGTCAATGACAATGCTGTGAGGGATCTCACGGTCTTCGCCGCTGAGGGTGGAACGGTGAACGTTGATGCTCGTTTGCAAGACGGCGGCAACAACGTCACCTCATCCATCACGAAGATCGGGCGAGGAACGGTGAATCTTCGTGGTGGCCAGAATGCCGCAGGTAATGTGGAGCACGTGATCCTAACCGGTGGGTTGTTGCGATTGGGTGACTACGGGGGGACATTCGCAGGGTCCGGTCAACGCCGGGTGGACGATGGGGCGGCGGTGACTTTTGCGGGGGGCGGCATTCAGTTGGATGGCACGGGAAGCACCGCTGACGTGACGGAGAACCTGACTTCGACGGACACGCAGGTCACAACGATTGGCACCCAGGTCTTGTCGGGTGCGACGCAGGTGATTGTGACTTCGGACGTGGGGCGAACGACTACGCTGAACATCGGTGATGCCACAACACCGCTTACTCGCAACAATGGCGGCACGCTTCACTACCGGAAGGTGGACAATGGCGGGACTGCAGTCGTGACGTTCAATTCGAATGGGGCCGTGGGTGGATCGGACGCTGTGACGTTCGACTCTCTGATTGGTCCATGGGCGACCTATGCCGCCGTTGATGGTCCTGCTGAGAATTGGGCCGGGGTGAACGACGCCTTCCAAGTCGGTGCTTTCTCCGATCTGACCGCAGATGCGTTTGGTGCCGGGGTTCACAGTGATTTGACGACCAGCCCAGCGACTTTGGCGGCGGCGACGGAGGCGGAGACAATTCGAATCAACCAGGCGACGCTGGTGAATCTGGATCTCAACGGGCAGGTTCTAACACTCAATCAAGGAGGAGTCTTGAATGGGGCGGCTTCGAGTGGGCTCCAAACGATATCGGACGGTGCCGGGGGAGGGTCCTTGACCGCTGCTGGAACAGAGTTGGTCATTCACAACTTTGGTTCCGGAGGACTGGAGATCGGAGCTGTCATTTCAGGCACGCTGGATGTGACTTTCTCGGGCACGGGCGTCACCACGCTGACTGCCGACAATACCTACGATGGGCGTACCTTCTTCAACGACGGCACGGTTGCGATTGCCTCAAACGCGGCACTCGGTGCGGTGCCTGTCGCTTCGGATGCGGACAGTCTCTACTTCAACGGTGGCACCTTGCGGACCACGGCGGACATGACCCTCGACTCAAATCGAGGCATCACTTTTGGAGGCAACGGTGCGGCGTTTGACGTGGACACGGGAACGACATTGAGCTTTGGCGGTGAGATCGTCTCTGAAGCCAACTCGCTCGAGGGCTACAACTTGAATCCTGCCGTGGGTCGTTTTGACAAGCTGGGAGATGGAACCTTGGTTTTGACCCAGGAAGTGGACAACGGTTTTGCCGGTGTCTTTGAGATCGAAGCCGGCGTGGTGCGATGGGAACCGGCGGGAGGCACGCTGGGAAACAATTCCTTGCTTGAGCTTTTCGGTACCAATCAGGCCTTCTTTGACGGCACGGTGGTCAGAAGTGGAGCCAATCTGGTTTTTGCGGGTCCGCTCGCGAACAATCGATTCACCATTTTCAATGAGTGGTTCACCTTTGAGGACGGAAGCCGCTTGGACTTTCAGAATCAGGATTATGACTTCGATGGAGTCTTGAACTTTGAAAGCGGCTTCACCACGCTCGACATGGCGGCGGGAAACATTGAGGTCGATTTCAACGAGCGTGGCGGGATGCTGATTGGCTCCGGTGGCATTTACAAAACCGGCGATGGAGATCTGCGACTGCGGGAGAACAACTCTGAGTGGACGGGTCAATTGGTGATTATTGACGGTGAAGTGGATGCCATGAGTGCGGGCAAACCCTTGGGGTCGGGAACGGCCCCCATCCTCCTCGGGTATGACACCACGGCGGTGGGCGAGCCCGAGCGGCAGAACAATGGGGGGTCCACCGGTCTCTATCTTCGGTCCGAGGGCGGCTATCGCGATGTGATGAATCTGAGCCAAGACGTGATTGTGAGAAATGAGAACATTGGGGCCAACCAGGAAAAGCGGCTCGGAGCGCGCTACCTCGATCACGTGGATGAGGTTAACTTCAATGGAAGCATCACCCTTCAGGACGATCTCGTTTTCTACTATCGGGATGACGTGCGAAACTCGACCATCACTGACAATGCCCAACACGTTCGCAATACGACCCGGTCCAACGGAGCACCGACAAACATGGAAGTCGTGTTCATCAACTACAATGGCGACATCTCAGGCGACTTTGACCTAACGACCCGAATCGAACAATTTGGGAACGGAAACGCGACCAATGGCAGCATCACCGGTGAGATGGATGATCTGGTCATGCACCCGGTGTTCAGTCTGGCCGGTGAAAATTCGGGTTGGACGGGTGACTTGATCATTGCCGGAGTGGGGCAGGGAGCGGGTGATGTGGACAGGCTTCATGTGGTGAGCATCGCCAATGCCACTGGCATTTCCGAAGCCAATGACGTGATCACCAACCACAACTCGACGTTTCGAACCAGCGCCAACGATGTGACGATAGGCAATCTGGTGAACAACGAGGCTGGAGCTGTCATCGAGAATGCATTGGTCGGAGACGGGTCCATCACGGTCACTCAGACCACCGACGGAGCTTGGTCGGCTCTATTTCAGGATGGAGTTCCGTTTCTTGAGCTTCAGCAAGGAGAAACGCCGGGGAGATTGAGCGTGGTCAAGGCCGGGGCCGCCGTCGCCACCATGATAGGGCTCAATACATATACCGGCACCACGGAGGTGACTGCGGGGACGCTTCAGGTGGGCGTCAACGGAGATGGCAGCTTTGGCACGGCGACCACCAGCTTCGGAGGTGACGAGGTGGGCCGGACCGGCACCGGATTGACAACGGTGAGCGCTGGAGGGGCTCTGGCGGGGACGGGAAATGTTCAAGGGAGTTTGATTCTGGGAGGCGGCGTCGTCCGACCCGGTGACAACGGCGGCACGGGCTCCATGGGAACATTGTTTGTCGGAGACGGTTCCACGGGGGATCTGACCGTGGATTCCGGAACACTGCAGTTTGAAATTGCTCAGGCGATTCATCATCAGTTGGATGTGCAATCAGGAACGGTCAACTACCTTCAACCCGATTACGAGACGACCATTCTCAACGATTTCATGGACAGCTTTTCGGCGGATTTGGCCGTCAACCCGGTTTCCTTCGGCCAGGAGAATTCCGAGCTCAATACCGTGATCTTTGGACCCGAGCATGACCATTTGGAAATCAGTGGAAACCTCAACTGGGGTGCCGGCAGCACGGGCATGGTGGAGGTCGTTTTCGACGGGTACACGCCGACTGCGGGGGACACCTTCAACCTTGTGGACTGGTTTGGCTTGGGCGCGAACGATTGGAGCGGGTTTGACGACGGATCGGGCAGCGCCAGCCCCTACCTTACTGCGGGTGGGAATTTTGGAGATTTCATTCTACCCACGCTCGACGAAGTCTTGCGCTGGGACACCCGACTGTTCCAATCCCATGGAGTGTTGTTCATCGTGGCCCCCGAGCCTCAACGGTTGGTCTTGGTTGGCGTTGGCATGATGGCCTTGCTTTTGAGACGCCGCCGACATTGCTGAGGGCTCCGTGCGCTCATTTTGCCGCTCGCACGCGCTTTGCGTCGGTCAGTCCTGCCGATTGGTATCGAGGTCCAAGATCTCGTGAATTGGGAGGGGAGCGCTGATCGAGTGCATTCAGGAGGCACGAGTCCGGCCAAACCCAATTCAAAATGGTGAAGCGGGGTTGGGCGTGAAGCAAGGTACACTCCTGAGGAGGTTAGGAAGTTGCGAACTCTTGGGCCGGAGCGACGTTCCATCTCCTCATGATTGCCTGGTTTGCCCGAAACAGCGTTGCTGCGAATCTTTTGATGTTCGCTGTGATGGGAGCGGGCATGTGGACATTGCTGTCGGACCGGATTCCCTTGGAAGTGTTTCCGGACATGCCGTCGAGATGGATTCAGGTGACGGTGCCGTATCCCGGTGGCACGCCTGAAGAGACGGAGGAGAGCATCGTCCTGCGTCTTGAAGAAGCGATTCAGCCAGTGGGCGGAATCGAACAGATCATCGCGACGGCAAGATCGAGCAGCGGGAGCATGATGGTGGAGGTGCACGAGGATCGAGATCCACGGCAGGTGATGGAGGACATCAAGCTGCGAGTGGATGCGATCCCCAATCTGCCGGAGTTGGCTGAAAAGCCGATAATCGAGGTGGCGGATCGATACCATTCGGTGATCACGGTGGTGATCTCTGCCGAGATGGCGGAGGCGGATCTTCGGCAACTGGGCGAGTTGATCCGCGACGAGTTGGCTGCGCTGCCGGGGGTCAGCTTTACGAATCTGTCTGGAGTGCGTCCTTATGAAATCGCGATTGAGGTTTCGGAGGAGAGTCTTCGGAAGTACGGGCTGACCTTGTCGGACCTGACGACGGCGATTCGACAATCGGCAATCGATTTGCCGGCCGGTGTGGTGCAGACGGAAGCCGGGGATGTGGCGATCCGGACGCGGGGGCGGGCTTACTCGGGAGAGGACTACGCACGGGTCGTGGTCCTGACTCGACCGGATGGGAGCCGACTGACATTGGGTGAGATCGCTCTGATTCAGGATGGCTTCGATGAGAATCCTTTGATTGCACGGATGGACGGGAAGCGGTGCGTGGTGGTGAATGTGATGCGGGAAGGGGATCAGAATGCGATCCACATCGCGGAGACAGTGAAGGCCTACATCCGGGAGGCGAATGAGCGATTTCCAGACGGGGTGAGTCTGGACTACTGGAATGATCGGTCGCGTATCGTGCAGGGTCGGATCGAACTGCTGCTGAACAATGCCCAAAGCAGTTTGATTCTGGTATTCCTATGCGTGGGTCTGTTTCTGAGGCTGGACGCGGTGTTTTGGGTGGCCGTCGGGATGGTGATGAGCTTTCTGGGGGCCATTGCGCTGATGCCTTATTTTGACATCACGCTGAATATCTCGACCTTGTTCGGCTTCATTCTCGTTTTGGGGATTGTGGTGGACGACGCCATCGTGATCACGGAGCACGTCGATCATCTCCGAAAGGGTGGGATGAAACCCATGGACGCGGCAATCACTGGCACGCGTCGGATGGCGGTACCGATCACGTTTGGCGTGCTGACCACGGTGATCGCCTTTTTGCCCATGGCGGCCGGGTTGGGGGATTGGGGGGTGATGTTCCAACCGATTGCCGTGGTGTTCATCGCCGTCATGCTGATTGCGCTGGTGGAGACGAAGATCATCCTGCCGGCTCACTTGGCACATCCGATGCCGATCTTTACGGGTGCGTCGGATGTGCTGGCACCGATCCATGACTTTTCGGAGAGGATGCTGCGGAAGTTTATCGAGGGAGTCTATCGGCCCACGCTTCGTTTCTCGGTCGGCCACCGCTACTCAATGCTGGCGGTATTTTTTGGTGGCTTGATCCTTCTGTGCGGGTTTTTCTTCGGCGGGCGGATTCTCTTTGTGACCTTCCCCCGGGTGCAGAGCGAGCGGATTGAAGCATCCCTCACGATGCTCGAAGGCACGCCAGTGGAGGTGACGGATCGTCACATCGCGAGGATCTACGAGATCGCGGAGGAACTTCGAAGGAAATACGTTGGGCCGGACGGGGTCTCGGTCGTGAAGCAGATCATGGCCTCCACGGGCACCCAGCGGCTGACGTCGGGGAGTGGAAGCGGGGCTGGACAATCCCACATCGGTGAAGTCACCATTCTGACGTACGGTCCGGAGGAACGAAGCCTGCGGGTGGACACCGTCGAGATGGCCAACGAATGGCGCCAGAAGATTGGCGACATCGTGGGGGCTGAGGAACTCAATTTTCGAGCGGAAATTTTTCGCTCGGGCGACCCGATCGATGTGCAACTGACGGGAGTCGATCCGGCCGAGTTGCTGCGGATTTCAGCAAAGATCAAGCGAGAGTTGGCGACGTACCCAGGCGTCTTTGACGTGGCTGATTCTCTGGATGCGGGGCGCAATGAGTTGCAATTGCGATTGAAGCCCGAGGCCCAGCAACTTGGGGTGACGGTGAATGAACTGGCGGCTCAGGTCAGACAGGCGTTTTACGGGAACGAAGTGCAGCGGATTCAACGCGGACGAAATGAGATTCGCGTGATGCTGAGGTATCCGAAGAAGGACCGGGAGAATCTGGCAACCTTTGAGACGATGCGTGTAAGGACGGGCCAAGGATTGGAGATTCCGTTTTCACGGGTGGCCGAGGTGGAGACGGGACGCAGCTTTACGTCCATCCGGAGAGTGGACCGTCGCCGGGCGCTGAACGTCACTGGGGACGTGAATAAGGAGACGACCGATGTGGCAGCGACCCGGGCGAGGTTGGGCCTCTTTTTGGAGGATCTGATGGCGAGTCATCCTCAGGTGCAGTGGAGCTTTGAGGGGGAGGCTCGGGCGGAGCGCGAGACGGCGGCTGAGGGTTGGTGGGCGATCGG
>CAXBNA010000100.1:0-21279 GCA_963976915.1 uncultured Verrucomicrobiales bacterium | reverse complement strand
CAGATGCGGCTTCGCCGTGAAAGCGATGGCCGTCTGGAAGACGGCGCTCCCAGGCTGCCGGGTCTCTTTCGTTCGTGACTGCGGGTCCTCAGGGGTAGTCGGCCAGTGGCGTTTCGGCCCGGTTCACCACCCAGTCCTCCTTCAGCTCAAAGGGCTCGTCGTGGATTCTCCAGCAGCCGTAGGGCAGCTTGGCCCGCATGAAGTAGGACCCGCTGCCGGAGCCGACGAGACTCCCCGAGACCTCACGTTCCTCTTTCAAAATCACGGCTCGCCAGCGCGTGGCTTCATTCACCGTCTGGTCGGCACCCCAGCCAATCTCAATCACGGGTGCCAGCACGGTATCGCCCGCCTTCCCAGCAAAGGTGGCAATCAACCACTCACCGTCCTTGTACGAACTCGCAAAGCGGATGCCCATCAGCGGATAAGCCCGTTGGGCGAGCGCTTTGCTGACGGACTCCAGCGGCAGGCCCACCAAGGCCGCCAGCGCCCAATAGTCTGTATCCACCGACTGCAAGCGATCCAGGCAGCGGCTGGCCCACGCATCCATATCGGCGGGAGTGGAGCGCCACGCCGCCCAGTAGGGTGCCAAACTGTTGGACAGGAGGCGGACCTCCTGCATCGCCCCCTGCACGTTGATCCTGGCATCCAGAGAGGCGACATCGAGCAGCAAGGAATCGAAAGCCGCCACCAAGGCCCACTGCCCCTTCCCAGCGGCTTTTTTTCGAGCGTTCTTCAACTTGGATTCGGTCATGGGCATGGAAGTGAGTCGATGAGGAGCGGGGAAAAAGAAACACAATTCCCCAACGAATGTCGGCGCTGGGCGATCAGTAGCCCTGAGAGCGCCACTTTATATAGGGGGCAAGGAAATGCGGCTTCGCCGAACAAACGATGGCCGTCCAGGGTACGGCGCTCCCAGGCTCTACCCAATCCTGTTCATCCGCCTCCAATCCTCCAAATCCTGTCAGAAATAGCGCCCGCGCATTCCAGGCTAGATCCCGGAGATGACACCCTCCGCATCCACCTCGATCCGCTCCGCGGCGGGCACTTTGGGCAGGGCGGGCATGCGCATCATGGTACCGGTAAGGGCGACGAGGAAGCCTGCGCCGTTGGAGATCTCGAAGTCGCGCACGGTGATGCGGAAGCCGGACGGGCGACCGAGCTTGGCGGGATCGTCGGAGAGGGAGTTCTGCGTCTTGGCCATGCAGATGGGCAGCCCGGCGAGCCCGGCTTTCTCAAACTGCGCCAGCCGCGCCTGCGCCGTCTCGGTGAGGTCCACACCATCCGCGCCATAGATCTTCGTGGCAATCTTCTCCAGCTTCGTGACCGCCGGATCGGCATCGTCATAAAGGAAGGGCATGGGCGGGGACGATTCCGGGATCGCGGCCAGCACTTTCTCCGCCAGCTCGACCGCACCATCGCCACCCGCGCCAAATACATTGGCGGTGGCCGAGGGAATGCCACGCGACGCGCAGAACCCATGGATCACCGCCAACTCCTCCTCGCTATCCGTGTGGAATTGGTTCAGCGCCACAATGATGGGCCGCTCGAACTGGGTGGCGGCATCGAGATGTGCGGCCAGATTTCCCAATCCGCGCTCCACCGCCGCCGCATCGGGCGTGGTGAGGTCGGTCAGCGGCACGCCGCCGTGCATCTTCAGCGCGCGAACGGTGGCGACGATGACGATGGCGGCCGGGGCCAGACCGGACTGACGGCACTTGAGGTCGAGGAATTTCTCACCGCCGAGATCGAAGGCAAACCCGCACTCGGTCACTGCGTAGTCGGCGTGGGCCAGCGCCATCCGCGTCGCGAGGACGGAGTTGCAGCCGTGAGCGATGTTCGCAAAGGGGCCGCCGTGAAGGAAGGCAGGCACGCCCTCGACACTGCGGACGAGGTTGGGCTCCATGGCGTCGCGCAGCAGGGCCAGAAGGGAACCGGTGACCTTGCACTCCTTGGCGAAGACGGGGTCGCCCTCCGGCGTGAAACCGATGACGATCCGATCCAGCCGCGCCCGCAGGTCTTCGAGCGATTCGGCGAGGCAGAGGATGGCCATGATCTCGGAGGCCGCCGTGATGTCGAAGCCGCTGGAGCGCTCGATCTCGCGACCGCAGGACACCCGGATGGATCTCAGGGCGCGGTCATTCACATCCAGAACCCGTTTCCACAAAACCCCGTCCGGCTTCAGCCGCGTCTGGCCATTGAACAGCTGGTTGTCGATCACCGACGCCAGAAGGTTGTTGGCGGAGGTGATGGCGTGGAAGTCGCCGGTAAAATGGAGGTTGATGGACTCCGAGGGCTCCACCGTGCTCTTTCCCCCGCCCGTCGCGCCGCCCTTCCGGCCGAACACTGGCCCCATCGACGGCTGCCTCAGCGCCAGCGCGACCGATTTTCCGATCTTCCGAAGGCCCTGCGACAGCCCGATGGACATCGTCGTTTTCCCTTCGCCCGCCGGGGTGGGCGTGATGGCGGAGACGAGGATCAGCTTCCCGCGCTGGGGCCGGTCTTCCAGAAGGGACAGCGGGACCTTGGCCTTGTCAGAGCCGTAGGGGCGGAGTTGATCGCTCGGGATGTCGAGTTCGGCGGCGGTGTCGAAAATGGGCGTCGGCATGGGAGTCTGGCGTATAGCTGCTTCGATCATGCCAACGTCGCGAGAGATTGAAAGCCGCTTGTGAAAACTTTCACAATCTGGTTGCCCGGCCTCTGGCAGGGGCGTAATCGTCTGGAAACCCCGTCAAGACGACGAACTATCATGGTCGCCCCCGAACAATCACTCGCCGCTTACGACTCCAAGGTCGAAGGCAACGTGGTCTTCACCAAGCTGGATTCCGCGATCAACTGGATGCGCAAGAACTCGCTCTGGCCGATGCCGATGGGCCTCGCCTGCTGCGCGATCGAAATGATGGCCTCGGCCTGCAGTCGCTACGATCTCTCCCGCTTCGGCATGGAGGTGATGCGCTTTTCCCCACGTCAGGCCGACGTCATGATCGTCGCCGGAACCGTGACTTACAAAATGGCGCTGGCCGTCAAGCGCGTCTGGGATCAGATGCCGGAGCCCAAGTGGTGCATCGCCATGGGTGCCTGCGCTTCCAGCGGTGGGATGTATCGCAGCTATGCGGTCCTCCAGGGCATCGACAACTTGATCCCCGTCGATATTTACATCTCCGGCTGCCCTCCGCGCCCTGAAGCCCTCCTCGAAGGCCTCATGCGTCTCCAGCGCAAGGTCGAAAAAGAACACTCCTTCCTCGATCAGAAGAAGGTCATGCTCGAAGAAATGAGCGCCTAAGTCTCGCTCGCCCGACCGACCGATTTCCCACGTTTCGTTTCCTGTCATGACTGCTCCCGAAATGGTCTCCGCCCTCCAAGCGAAATTTGGCGATGCCATCACTGGCACCAAGGAATTTCGCGGAGAGCACACCGTCATCGTGAAGCTGGACTCCCTCAAGGCCCTGCTCCAGCACTGCCGGGACGAGTTGAAATGCGACTACCTCGTGGATATCTCCAGCCTAGACCACGACGTCGATGCCGATCCCCGCTTCGAGATGGTTTACGAGCTCTACGGCTACAGCCACAGCCAGCATCTCCGCGTCCGCAGCGCCGTCGCCGACGAGCAGGAAGTGCCCACCGTCAGTGATCTCTGGGCCACCGCCGAATGGCACGAGCGCGAGGTCTACGACATGATGGGGATCAAGTTCACGGATCACCCCGATCTCCGCCGCATCCTCATGTGGGAGGGCTATCCCTTCTATCCGCTGCGGAAAGAATTCCCCCTCGCTGGCAAGCCCAGTGAGATGCCCGACGTGGCCTTCACCGGCATCGCCCCTCTCGAAGGCGGCCCCTTCGTCACCAGCCCCGGCTCCGCGAACACGATCCAGGCCGAGCCACGGGCGAAGAGGTTTGAAAAGCAATAAGCTGCCGCCCGCGCGATTGACACGGCAGTGACCGGTGCTTAGAACAAGCATCGTTATGAAGAGCCCGGTCGGATCCCACGCTGAACTCACCGCTGTTCAACTCGAAGAAGGCCTCACCGCCTACCGCTGTCCGGAGACTGGCGGCCACTGGATTCCCTTCGATTCCTACTTCCGCTGGCTTCAGGCCAATCCCGGAAGCCTCCCCACAGAGCCCCCGACCGAGGCCTTCGAATCGGTCTCCGAGGACGACGCCAAACCGAAGCTCTGTCCCGAGACCGGAACCCACATGTTCCCCTACAAAATAGGGCGTGGACTCAAATTCCGCATCGACCGCTCCCAGACCCGGGGCATCTGGCTAGACGGAGGCGAGTGGGAGCAACTCCGCCAGCACAATTACCACCACCAGCTTCACCTAATCTTCGGCGCTCCCTGGCAGGCCGAGATTCGCCGTCAAAACCGCGAGTCCACCCAGGAGCAGCTTCTGCAGGAGCGTTTCGGCGACGAGCTGCTCCACGAACTCCAGTCCCTCAAAACCCGACTCGCCGGACATCCGTATCAGCAGGAGGCGCTGGCGTTTTTGCGGGAGTAGGGAGTCTCGTCAATCACAAGCAGATGCAAGAATGCCACGCAAAGCTACTCGACATCGTCGCGCTGCTCAACGAGCGGCCCGAGGATGGTTTGGTTTCAGGCCAAGTCGGGACGATCGTGGGAGTCTTGGCGGAGGGTGTGTATGAGGTCGAGTTTTCGGACCCGGGCGGCAGGACCATCGGAATGGCCGAGTTGGAGCGGGATGAATTCTTGGTGCTGTGTCACGAAGCCCGGCCAGCTTTGGTCACCTGATCCATCGATGGAAAACTCACAATAGCCCCATGCATGAGTGAAGACCCAATGAATCACCCTGCTCCAGCAACCTCGCCGAGGGCGTGGCCCACCTACTTGAGAAGCATTTCACTGATCATCCCGTGCGGGTTTGTGTGGCTGTTTTCAGTGATCGTTATCCAACCACGAACAATCGCAATTTGGGAACATGCTCAAATTGAGGCCGAGAACGCACTCGCATTCTTTGCGATTGGCTGGGCTCTCTTCGATAACTTCAGAATTCTGGCAGCGGCTTCGGTCCTGATCTTACTCTTCTTCGAACTCAAAGTCCGCTGTTGGCCGAAGTTTCGGGAGCCCGTTGTCTTCGGTCTGACAGTAGTCTCCGTTTTTCTGACTCTGCTCTACGTCACTTGGCTCAGTGTTTGCTCAAGCCTGGCAATACCAGAACAGATGAGGAGGGAGGGCGTATGGACTCCAAGAGTCGAGAATGGTGATTCGGATAAATGACTGATTCCCATTCGAGTCCCGCAGAGATCGTTCCACTTCACCCCAACCGCACACTGCTCTTCTTGTCGAGCTTGAGCACATCGCCAGCCTTCCATTCCGGCTCGGTCTTCGGGTCGGTGAGTTTTTCACCGTTGAGCTGGATGCTGCCACCCTGGATGAGACGTCGCACGTCACCGCCTGAGCGCTGCTGATTGAAAACGGAGGCGTAGGCGTGCTGAACCACTCCGAGCACGTCGCGGCGCTCGCCCAAGGTGTACTCCGGAAGGTCGGCGGCGGAGAGGTCGCGCTTGCTGAAGCGGATGTCCCAGTCTTCGAGGCAGTCTTTAGCGGCGGCTTCGTCGTGATAGACGGTCACGCACTTGGCGGCGAGCGCCTTCTTGGCTTCCATCGGGTGCTGGCCCTCGGCCATCTCCTCGCCGAGGACGAGGAGGTAGTACTTCGCCATCAGATCGTCCGGGATGCTCATGAGCTTGCCGAACATATCCCGCGGCGCATCCGTGAGGCCGACGTAGTTGCCGAGGCTCTTGGACATCTTTTTCACGCCATCCAGACCTTCGAGGAGCGGAAGCGTCATGCAGACCTGCGGCTCCATGCCTTCCTCTTTTTGGAGATCACGACCGACGAGGATGTTGAAAAGCTGATCGCTGCCACCGATCTCGACATCCGACCTGACGACCACGCTGTCCCAACCCTGCATGATCGGGTACTGCAATTCGTGGAGGCGCACTTCGGTTCCTTCGGCGACGCGATTTTTGAAATCCTCGCGCTGGAGCATCTGCTGGAGCGTCACCCGGGCGTTGAGTTTGATCACCTCCATGAAGGGCATCTCCTTGAACCAGGAGCCATTGAAAACGACTTCGGTCTTCTCGCGGTCAAGCACCAGGAAGGCCTGCTCCGTGTACGTCTTGGCATTGGCGAGCACCTCGTCGTACGTCAAGGGAGGCCGCGTGGTGGATCGGCCGCTGGGATCGCCGATCATCGCGGTGAAATCTCCGATGATCAGGACGATGTGATGCCCGAGCTCCTGAAACTGGCGCAGCTTTCTCAACCCGACTGCGTGCCCAAGGTGGATGTCCGGCGAGGTGGGATCGACGCCCAGCTTGATCCGCAGCGGTTTGCCACGGCTCAGTTTTTCCGTCAGTTCCTTCTCACTGTGCAGGGTGACGACGCCGCGCTTGAGGATTTCGAGTTGTTCTGGGACCGGGAGCATGGGGCGGGCATCATGCCGCGTGCCGACGGAAGTTCAAGTCATGTAGCACAGGCTTTCAGCCTGTGCCCAGTGCCGCGAGCATTCTGCTCGCCAGCCTCGACTCGCGCCCCTCACTTCTTCTGGATTTGCTCTTTGAGTTCGGGCGGCAGATTCAGGCTATCGAGATCCATGCCACCAAAGGCAAGCCCCATCGCTCCGAAAATCATGAACACAACGACGGCAATGAACGCCATGGCCGCATACATAATCAAGATGGCCGGGATCGAGGCCAGCATCATCTTGAGCATGATGACGATGAGTCGCCCAAAGGGAATGTCGATGTTGGTAATGGTAACTCCGGTGGAGTTGGACTGCGTGGTTAGGTTGGGCGGATTGTCCATAACCGGCTCATTCCACGCATTCTCGCCCCCCAAAGCAAGACCAATCCGAACGCTCAAGCCTTCGTCACAGCCCGCTTCGCCTCAGCCCTGTTCTTTATCTTGATGTTCAGCATCTCGACGAAGACCGAGAAGGCCATGGCAAAATAAACGTAGCCCTTGGGGATGTGGAAGTGCAGGCCCTCGGCCACCAGAGAGGTGCCGATCAGGAGCAGGAAGGACAGCGCCAGCATCTTGATCGTCGGGTGACGACTGACGAAGTCGCTCACCGCGCCAGCAAAAACCATCATGAATCCGACAGCGATCATCACCGCGATGATCATGACCATCACATGCTCCGCCATACCCACCGCCGTGATGACGGAGTCCAGCGAGAAGACAATGTCGAGCAACGCGATTTGAACGAGGATCATTGCCAGCGATCCAGCGGCTTTGGCTTCCACATCGCCCTCTGGATCACCTTCCAGCTTGTGGTGCATCTCGCGCGTACTCTTGAAGAGGAGAAAAAGTCCGCCCACCAGAAGGATCAAATCTTTCCCCGCAATGTCACGGTCCAGGATCGAAAACAGAGGTGCGGTCAAACCCATCACCCAAGTGATGCTCAGCAGGAGCAGGATGCGGGTGATCATCGCAAACCCGAGGCCCAGGAACCTTGCACGTGGCCGGTCAGCCTTGGGCAGCTTGTCGACCAGAATCGAGATGAAAACGATGTTGTCGATTCCCAGCACGATCTCCAGAACGCACAGAGTCAGCAGCGCGATCCATGCCTGCGAACTGCCGAGCCATGAAAAATCCAGAATCGAGACTTCGGCGAGGAGCGGGGAAAGGCTGTGAAACATAAGGAAGAAATTCGAACGGGATAATGGGGAGGTTACCCGAAAAGGCCATCCGGGCAAGGTGGCACCCGGACATACTGCGCGACCCATGGAATGCCGGTCTCACATTGCCCCGGCCGCTCAAACGCACTACGCTCGCCCTGTGGCTCGCCCGTCTTCGTCCAACGCCCCTGCCCGCGCTGAAACACTCGCGGGCCGGATCGAGCGTGTGGTGTTCCATGCCGAAGACACCGGCTACTGCATCCTTCGCGTCACGGTGGATGGGCGTCGTGAGCCCGCCACGGTGGTCGGCAAGGCTCCCCGAGTGGTCGCCGGAGAGCACCTCGAAGCGACGGGTGCCTGGGAGCCAACACGCGACTTTGGCCCTCAATTCAAAGCCACCGAACTCCGCCTCACACGCCCATCCTCCGAGGATGGGATTGAGCGCTACCTCGGCAGCGGCTTGATCGATGGGATCGGTCCCGCCTACGCCAAGCGCATCGTCGCCCGATTCGGCAAGGATGTCTTTCGCATCATCGAGGAAGAATCAGCGAAGCTTGAAGAAGTGGAGGGCATCGGTCGAAAGCGCCGGCTCGAAATCCGTGCATCCTGGATGAAGCAACGTGCCATCCATGGCATCATGGTCTTCCTCCACGAGCGTGGCATCAGCTCCGCCCGTGCCCTGCGCATCTACAAGACCTACGGCGATGAAGCGCTCGAAGTCCTCCGCAGCAATCCCTATCGCCTCGCCAACGACATTCGAGGCATCGGATTCCGTACCGCCGACGAGATTGCAACCCAACTGGGCATCGACAAAGCCGCGCCCGAACGTCTCCGCGCCGGCATCCTCCACACCCTGGAAACCGCCGCCGACTCCGGTCACACCTGCCTGCCGCAATTCCCCGTTCTGGAAAAATCCGCCGAGCTGCTCGGTGCGGACCAGACGACCATCGAAACCGAACTCGAGCACCTCATCCAGTCAGCCGCTCTTCAACGCCACACGCTCGGCAGCGAGACGATCATTCAGATCCCCGCCCTGCGCGAGGCCGAGGAAACCATCGCCGAACGCATCCGACTCCTCACCTCCATCCCGGTCACCTACCCCGAGATCGAGTTTGATCCCGCCATCGAGTGGGCTGCCAAACACACCGGCAAAACCCTCGCCGAAAGTCAGGTTCGCGCGGTGAAAGCCGCCCTTCAGCATCGGCTCCTCGTCATCACGGGTGGACCCGGCGTCGGCAAAACGACCATCGTCCAGACCATCCTCGCCATCCTTGAGAAAAAGGACATCGCCATCGTGCTCGCCGCCCCCACGGGCCGCGCCGCACGCCGTCTCCACGAGAGCACGGGCCGCGAGGCCAAGACTCTCCACCGCCTGCTTGAGTTTCAGGACGACGGAAGCTGGGGCCGGGGAGGCGAACGCCACCTGAGCGGTGAACTGTTCGTCGTCGATGAAGTCTCCATGATCGACACGCCGCTGATGGCCCAGTTCCTCGCGTCGGTCCCGAACGATGCCCACGTCCTCCTCGTTGGCGATGCGGATCAGCTCCCCTCCGTCGGTCCGGGTCGCGTTCTCAGCGATCTTCTGAACAGCGATCGCGTGCCGAGCGTGCGCCTCACCGAGATTTTCCGGCAGGCCGCCAGCAGTCGAATCATCACCAGCGCCCACGACATCAATGGCGGGCACGTTCCCGACCTGAAGCCCGCCCGGAACAGCGACTTCTTCTTCCTCGAAGAGTCCGATCCCGAACGCATTCGCGACACGATCATCGACCTCGTTCGCACCCGTCTGCCCAACAAATACGGGTTCGATCCGGTGTCCGACATTCAGGTGCTCACGCCGATGAACCGGCAGTCGCTCGGCACCAAGGCGCTCAACAATGTCCTGCAATCCGCGATGAATCCGCCCAACGAACTCAAGTTTGAGATCGAGCGTTTCGGCGTCACCTATCGCGTGGGCGACAAGGTCATCCAGACCTCCAACAACTACGACAAGGAAGTCTTCAATGGCGACATCGGACACCTCATCGCCATCGATACCGATCCGATCCGCGTTCAGGTCCGGTTCGATGGCGAACGCCTTGTCACCTACGAACCCGGTGAGCTCGACGAACTCCAACTCGCGTACGCACTCACGATTCACAAGAGCCAGGGCAGCGAGTTTCCCTGCGTGATCATTCCCGTCAGCACGCAGCACTACATCCTGCTGGAGCGCAGCCTCATCTACACGGCCATCACCCGCGCCAAAAAACTCGTCATCCTAGTCGGCGACCCCAAGGCCCTCGAGATGGCCATCCAACGGCAGCAGAGCCGCAAGCGCTGGACGGGATTGAAGCATTTGCTGGACTAAAAGGCCCGTAGCTGCGTTCGCAAGAACGTGGAACCACGCCCGAAGTCTTGGCGACTTCGCCTACATCCCTCCACCGCCCAAACACCCCCATCCGGCAGGGCGAAGTGTCCCCACTGAGCCGTCTCCGCCGTTCAGTCGACTCCGGCATCGCCCCAAGAGCCCCCAAACCTCCAAGACCCAACGCGGCTGGCTGAAGACAGTCCGCGCGACGTAAGACCACCCCTCTGGGCCTCTCCCCTGCCTTGTTCTGGGATGTGGAGTGACAGCCTGAAAACGTGTTCGATCGCACTACGGGAATCAACAAATGATCGACGCCGTCAGGAAGCTGCTGTCACCCGCAGTCTCAAGGTGGGCGTACTTTCATCATTGACTTTGTATCACAAAGCCTTATCGCTTTGCAACACAAAGCTAACCCGCCCGCCACCATGAACCTCACTCACTGGATCCTCCACTTTCGCAAGAACCGCCTGAATCGCATCGAGCCTTCATGGACGGGTCCGCTTCGCATGGACGACAACAAACGAACGGCACTCGCCGCCTCACTCGCGGAGTATCAGCTCGGTGATGGCGGAGGCCCCTGCCGTCTCATCGCGTCGGATGCCGAAGCACTGCGTGCATCCGATGACCGCGTGAGAGAAGTCATTGATCTCTGGTTTGCCGAGGAGAAAGAACACAGCCGTCTGCTCCACGGTGCCGTCACCCGGCTGAGAGGAACGCTGATTGAGGACAGCTATGCCTTCCGCCTTTTCAACCAATGTCGCCGCATCTTCGATGCCCAATTTGAAATGCTGGTCCTGCTCATCGTCGAGATCGTCAGCACGGGTTACTACCGGGTGATTCGAAGACACTGCAACGACAAGCCCATCTCTGACATGTGCCGCCTGATCCTCCGGGATGAAGCCGGACACGTCGCGTTTCACCGGGATCGCCTTCGCTCACTGTATCCTGAGGGCATCCGACTCCCGTGGAAGATGCACTTCTTCCTTCTCGGCTACGCCTGCACCGCTTTCCTCTGGTTGGGACACGGACGCTGGCTGCGCACCATCGGCGGCTCATGGACTGAACTCCAACAGCACGTTCAGTCAGGCCTCACCCGCTTCGCGCGCCAACTGGAAGGCCACCACCTCCCGGCAGTGCAGGACCAGACTTCAGCGTCCTGCATCCCATCCCGCCAAGCCCTGACCTGTTGAGCCCCCATCAGGGTCACCAATCCAGATCTTTCCGATGCTTGGAGTACATAAGACCCATCAGGCGGGCATTGACGAGCATCAGATAGAAGTAAACGAGAGTTCCAAGCGCAACCCCCAGAAATGACACCCAGCCAAACGCCGACTGAAGAAACTTCATCGCAAACTCAGCCACAAAGACGCCACCCGCGATGACAAAGTAGTCCGGCAAGCATCGCTGGATCGCAGGGATGACGTCTTGCGGAAGGGCCACGCCCCAGCCAGGACGCCCGACCACTGCGAGCGCCGCCATCGGGAAGTACATCGCAAAGGCAGCCATTCCAATCACCTCACCTGATGTCAGACCCCGGGTCTTGGGTTCCCCATCCATCCAGCTCAAAAGGATCGCAGGAATCGAACTCACGAGCATCGCGAACATGAGCCTAAGTCCCGGAAGCACAACATCCGACACCAGTTTGGATAGATCCGGCCAGTCCGGCGGCGTGATGCCACTGCGCATCGAGACGTCGATGCTGCGGTAGAGGTAGGCGGCCAGATAGCATCCAATCGCCAGCGAAATCATCCACCCGATCAGCGGCACCCAGCCGACAACCGTCATCAACACCACGATCACCACCGCAGGCGTCAGCAGCGGCCATCCTTTTCCGCGAATCGGAAACATCGCCGCGTCGGAGATTTGCGAGACGATGGCTTCTGAGTTGAGGGCTCCTCCAGAGGACGGTTCTTTGTCGGAGGGTTCAGCTTTCGCATTCGTCGAGGGCTCTGCTTCCGATCCTGCACGATAGGTTCCGGTTCTCTCCGTGGGGGATGATGAACTCGGCACAGGCGCGGGTTCCGTATCGGGCGCAGGCGTCGATGGTTTGGGCAAGCCTGCCTCCGGCTTTGGAGGTTCCGAGTCGGGAGGAGTATCTGGAGGTGGCAGATTCATGACGGTACCCATCAAACGCCCAAAGCGGCCCCTCGTCAGCATCAAACTGCGGGCATCGCTCACATCGCGCTGACGTGGCAAAACTCTTGCAGGCGGCGGATTGTCGTCAATCGTCGCTGGAATGGAAACCGTCACGCTGGGCTTGGTACAAAGCCGCGCCTTCCCCACCCAACCCGAGAGCCTCGCTCACCACGAAACACTGATTCGCCAAGCGGCAGAAAAGGGTGCCCAGATCGTGTGCCTTCAAGAACTCTTCCTCACGCCCTACTTCTGCACGCGCCAGGATCCAGAATTGTTCGACCTCGCCGAGACAGTCCCCGGCCCCACCACGCAGCGCCTCCAACCGCTTGCCAAGGAACTCGGCGTCGTCATCATCGCCTCCCTTTTTGAGAAGCGCGGGCCCGGTCTGTACCACAACACCACTGCCGTCATCGACGCCGATGGCACCTACCTCGGCAAGTATCGCAAGATGCACATCCCGCAGGACCCCGGCTTCGAAGAAAAGTTTTATTTCACGCCCGGCGACCTGGGCTACCGCGTCTGGGACACCAAGTTTGGCCGGATCGGCGTGCTCATCTGTTGGGATCAATGGTACCCCGAAGCCGCGCGCCTGACCGCCCTTCAGGGCGCCCAGATCATCCTCTACCCCACGGCCATCGGCTGGCTGCCCGAAGAAAAGGAGGCGCTCGGTGACGCCCAGCACACGGCCTGGGAAACGGTTCAGCGTGGGCACGCCGTCGCGAATGGATGCTATGTGGCCGCCGTCAACCGCGTGGGGACGGAGGGCGACTCCGAGTTTTGGGGCCAAAGTTTCGTCGCCAACCCGTACGGAGAGATCGTCGCTCGCGCCTCCGTGGACCGCGAGGAAGTGCTCTTGGTGGATTGCAACCTGAAAGTGGTCGAAGACTTCCGTCGAATTTGGCCGTTTTTCCGTGATCGCCGCGTTGACACGTACGCACCTCTGAACCAACGCTACCTTGATGAGTAAAGCGTCTCCCAAGAACCCCCGCCTTCCGGCCGAATTTGAACCCCAGGAAGCCATCTGGCTTTCATGGCCATCCAATCGGGAGAGCTGCCCTCGCACCTACGACCGTTTGCAGGATAAGTTTGGCGAAATCGCCTCCACGATTTCCCGCTACGAGCGCGTTCGCATCAATGCGCCGATGCTCAGCCACATGGGCATTCGTCTTTCTGTTGCCGACAACGAAGGCGATCTCGGTCAGGTTGACATTTACGAGCACGCCACCAACGACGTGTGGTGCCGCGATCACGGACCGATCTTCATCAAGGACAAGACCAGCGGGGTGGTCTCGATCACCGACTGGAAGTTCAACGGCTGGGGTGAGCAGTTCCCTCCCTACGACCTCGACAACACCATTCCGGAAAAAGCGGCGGCGGTTCTCAAGATGGATCGCTTCACTTCCGACATGGTCCTCGAAGGCGGTGCCATCGAGACGAACGGCGCAGGCACCCTCATCACCACCGAGGCCGTCATCCTCGACAAAAATCGCAACCCGAAGATGACGAAGGCCGCCGCTGAAAAAGAGTTCAAGCGCATGTTCGGCATCGAGAACGTCTTCTGGCTCGAGAAAGGCATTTCAGGCGACGACACCGGCGGTCACATCGATGACATGGTCCGCTTCATCCGCGAGGACGCCGTGATCTGCATGGTCGAGCCCAAGGACTCCGACCCGAACCACAAGGTGCTCAAAAAGATCCGCGAACAACTCGACGATCTCCGCACCGCCGATGGCTCCAAAGTCGAAATCATCGAGGTCGAAATGCCCAACGCCGTCGAAGCCAAGAACTGGCGCCTCGACCGCCTGCCGGCCAGCTACGCGAATTTCCTCATCCTCAACAACGCCATCATCATCCCCATCTTCGGTCAGAAAAAAAAGGACGCTTTGGCCGAGGACATCATCGCGGAGAACTTCCCCGGTCGCGAGATCATCTCGATGACCGCCAAGGACCTCCTCATGGAAGGCGGCGCCATCCATTGCGTGGCCATGCACGAGCCCAAGGCAGGCTAACGCCGTAGCAAACGGTCAATCAACAGCAACGGGCGTGTGCCGCACCGCTGACACACACCTGCCGCAGCCGATGATTTTGTCGGTTTCGATCTGGGTCTACCGGGCCATCATGTTGCTTTGGGCGCTGTGGCTCGCACGAAGCGTGCTGCGCTGGATTCCGTGGGCGTGCCAGCAAATGGCGGCTGGAGGATTTTGGCGGCGACTCGAGAAAAAGCCGCTGGAGCCGCCCGCACTGCCGTGACCAGGGTGAGGTGAAGGGGGAAGCAGGGACGCCGACGGGGGATTGGGTGGGTCAGTGGGTTTGTCGGCATCACGCGGAGTCGCGGAGTAACTTTTGATACTGATGACTGACCCCTGTTGACTGAAAGAGGACTCCGCATGTGGAGGTCAGCCTTGGATGGCGGGGAGGGCGGCTTCGAGGGTCTCGAGGTCTTTGATGCTGACGACGGTGACGGATTTGTCGATCTTGCCGAGGAGACCGGCGAGGGTGCCGTCGGGACCGAGCAGGATGGCGAGGCAGGCGAGCGAGAGGCGGATCTTAATGGGGGAATTGCGTGAAGTGTCCAACCCGCGCGCAGAGGGGCGGCTGCTCAATGCTTCGACGGGTCCTCGAGGTAATCGAGGAGACTGGCGAACTCATCCACCGTGATTTGTTGATCAGCTCAGTGTAATTCCGATTGTCAGGGTTCGACAGACTGTGTTGTGATTCGGCACGCATGGAACTCAACCTGCCCAGCAAAGTGCTCAAAGCCCTGGAGAAGGAGGCTTCGGACGCCCGCATTTCTCTCCACGCCCACATCGTTAAGAAACTGGAGGGGATCACGCCGCCGGTGGCTTTTATCGACATCGGCCGGGTCAAGGATGGCCTTCCGAAGCTGGTGGCATTTTTGAATCGCATCCCTTCCGTCAATGTCATTGCCCAAGAAGTCACTCCCTCCGCCTACTGGTGGGTGAAGTTCACCGTGGATATTGAGCACCCTCTTGCTTGGTCGGTCGTTCAAGCTTTGGCTTTCGTTTTCAACGAGATTTCAATCACGGAGGGATTGCCGACTGTCTTCAAACCCACTTCGCCGCCTCCGTATCTGAACGGTGGGCCTGATGAAGATCTGTATTGGGTCGTTGAAAGTACCTTCAACTACATCGATCCGCACGAAATCGCCCAGATCGTTGAGGAACGTTTACCCAATCCCGTTGAGGAAGTTGAAAAATGGGATCGAGGCGATGGCGAGGAAGAAGAATGGATTCCCGATTATCCGTTTCGTCCCGAAATTCCCGCATCGAAGCCTCCGCCACTACCTCCACCTCTTCCTCCGGGATCAAATTGATCACTTGGCTTTCGACAGATCCTCGAGGTAGTCGAGCAAGCTTGCGAACTCGTAGACGGTCGAGTTCATCATCAGGCCGGGCGGCATCATCGAGGTCGGCAGTTTTTGGCGTTCTTTGATGTCCGTGGTTTTGAAGGTGAACTCCTGGGCGGCAATGTTGCGCAGTTTCACCTCGGTCGCTCCCTCGAGGGTGATGAAGCCCATCTGCTGTGTGCCGTCGTTGAGCGTGATGAGTTCGCTGGCGAATCCCTGAGCGATGGTCTTGTTCGGATCGAGGATGTTCTGCGCGAGTTCGGGCCGCTTGTAGGTTTGGGCGATGTTGCCGAGGTACGGTCCCTTTTGCGCCTCGCTCTCGGAAACGGTGTGACAGGCGATGCAGGTCGCCTTGGTGAACATCTGCTCGCCCGTGGCGAGATCGCCCTTGGTCTTCAACACTGCGGCAATCGCATCTTCAGGGCTCAGGGTCGAAACCTTCGGCGTGCTGTCCTCCACCGTCTTGATGCCGAGTTTTTTCGCGGCTGACTTTGCCACCTTCTGGACCTGAGCATCTGGATCTGCTGCAGCCGCCAGAACCTTGTCCGCCAGTGCGCGATGCTTGATGGCCATTGCCGCTTCCAAGATCTGGATGCGCCGCTCCGGACCAGATTCCCAACCCGCATCGAGTGCTTTGGCCGTCATCTCGCGGCTCTCGGGACTGCCGGACTTGCGAGCCGAGAGGGTGAGCAGTGCCGCATCGGCCCATCGGCCTTCGGGGGTGCCCACCTTCTCTGCCTTGCGTTCGAGAAACAGGTGATGGTTCTCCAGTTTCGGTGACTTGAGAAAGGCCGTCACTGCCGCGTCGAGAGTCGATTTCGCCTCCTCAACCCGCGTGCGCGCGTTCTTCCCCTCGTGCTTGGCCTTGTGCGGATCCTCCATCTTCGCCACCTCCTTGACCACTGCTTCGAGGCGTGTCACCTCCGCTTCGATCTTCGGCAAAGCCGAAAGCGTGGCCGCACAACCGTCCGCACTGTCGGTTTTGGCGAGCGCGACGATGGCGTTGGAGAGCACCGAAACGGGCGCATCCCACTTCAGCGTGCCGATGAGCAGACCAACGGCCTCGGCGGGCACTTCGTCCGCAGCGGCGAGTTGGGCGACGGCATCCGGCACGACTTTTGGATCTTGCTCGGCGAGTGCGAGCACGCGGTTGAGCGCGTCGTCTGACTGGATGCGGTTGCGGCGCATTTCCTGGATGAGAAATGCCGCTTCCCCGGGCTCCGCCGCATCGAGCGCCTCCTTCAACGCGACGGCGATGCGCTCGGTCTCACTCCAAGGCTCGGGCTGGTAGTAAGGACCGCGCGTGTCGGGCCGCGTGCCCCACGAATCCCCCTTCCACTCGCCCTCGTGAAAATGCAGTCGGCACAGCGCGGCGAGAATGCCGCGGCGGATCGACCTATCCTTCATTGATGCCAACTCGTCGATGAGCAACGTCACCGAAAGATCATGGCTCATGCCCCAAGCCATGAGAATCGATCGCTTAGTTTGAACACTTGTGGACTCGGAGCTGAGGAGTTCGAGCCAGAAGGCTTTCAGTAGTGGTGGTCCAGCGCCGGAGAGTGCACGATCACGGGCATCGATATTCTCTATCGCCTCAGGAAATCGTCCCAAAGTCCGAGTTGCGATATGTCTTACCACTGGATCCAGGTCACCCAGAAGAGTCGAAGCAAGATCCGTGTGGCGCCAACCCGCATACATGGGCACGCAAGCCAGAGCGGCAATTCTAGTCCCTGGATCAGCGCTTTTCAAACCGCACTCGATGACCGGGCCGAGCGTCCGCTCATGGGGTATGAAATTCCACATCAATGGCTCACGACGCGGCCCTTCATTACCCTCCCCGACGAAGGGAATTCGCGCGGTTCGAAGGATGTGACGAAGCAAGACCGGATTGGTGGTCCACTGCATTGAGGTGGTCGGTCCACCCGGATACAGGTACAGCGCGGCAATCTTTGACACCTGCGGGCATGTTTGCCGAGAAATCACATCGGCTAGTTTGGGTGCCATCGATGTCAGCGGCTCCGCCACCTCGCGATACTTCGGAATCCTTTCGTCCCACATTGGCTTTCGTTTCGATTTGTCATCCAAAGTCTCCGCCTCACGAATCCACATCACTGTCGCGACGATTCTCTCCTTGGTTCTGACGATCCGTCGCCCGAGTTCCCTCTGCGCCTCCATCCTCCGCCGGTGACTGGGCGACTCCAGCAGCTTCACCAACTCCTTCTCGCTCGCCTTGGCGAAGTCGGGCAAGGGCGCTGGAGCGAAAGTAGTGCTGGGCTTTAGCCCGTCAGCACCTCCGCTGGATTCTCCATCGCCGCCCGTCTTGACCACGGCCGTTTCGGGCTGAAGCCCTGAACTACTGTGTGGCGTCACCCGCACGATGTAGCCGACATCGGGGCCCTCCCACTTGAAGGTGGCGCCTTTCCAACTGGCGACGTAGAGGTGGCTCATCGCATCGACGTCGGCGTCGGTGGGACGGGTCATTTTGACGAAGGGAACCGGATCGCGCGTTTCCTCGAAGGTGGCGCCCTTCGGTTTCACCTGATGATGCCAGAGTGCGCCGGTGCCCCAATCGCAAGTGAAGGGGGCGTTGTTCCACTCGCCAAAGCCAGGCTCATCGATGAACACCGCGCCGCAGCCGGAACCACCACCGTAGTCGGCAAGCGGCGGGATGATCTCGTCGGGGAAGTTTTTGAAGAGGCGCGGGTAACCGTGATCGCCGCCGGGGATGAGGTGATGGAAGCGCACGTTCCAACCGCCGCCGTCGTTGGTGTTGTCGCGGGCGAATAGGTCCATCGTGGGACTGATCGCCACTTCAAGGATGTTGCGCGTTCCGGTGCAGTAAAGTTCCAGCCCGGTGCCGTCGGGGCGCACGCGGATGACACCGCCGCCGCGATGCTGAAGGTGCCGACCGTCGGTACCCTCGGCGTCCATGAATCCGAAGTCGCCACCCGCAATGTAGAGCCAGCCGTCGATCCCCAGCGAGAGGCCGTTGGTGGTGTGGTCGGCGGGACGATCCTTGTAGCCAAACGCGATGTTCTTCACGAGGACGTTTTGCTTCTCTGCCACACCATCGCCGTCGGCATCGATGAACTCGCTGAGGTGCGGCGGGTGCACGAGGTAGAGCCGGTCATGATCCCACACGAGTCCGCGCGGCGCATCGACCTCGCAGAAGACCTTGGTTTCGTCGGCACGGCCGTCGCCGTCGGTGTCGCGCAGGCGAATGACCCGACCGCGGCCCGGATCGCGACCCAGGGAACCGTTGCCATCGCTGCTGACGTAGAGCGTGCCGTCCGGTGCGGCTGCGACGAAGACCGGGTAGTTCACCATCGGCGGCGCGGCGAAGATCGTGACATCGAAACCGTCGGCGACCTTCACGTCCTTGAGGATTTCCGCTTCTTTCTCGGGCGAGAGTTTTGCCGCCTTCACCGGAGCATTTCCCGCCTTCGCAAAGGGGTCGTTGGGGTCAACGGTCGCCTTGTCAGCAGCCCAGCTTGAAGCCGTGGTCAAAGCAATCAGGAACAAAACAGGGAGGTGAAAAAAGCGATCCATCATAAGAGGGCCCATGTGAACGAAGGCAGCGCGACAGTCTTTTCGGTGAGATGAATTGCGACCCCAGCCTGAAGGCTTCCAGCGACGTCACGACTTCTATCGCCACCCAGGCCTTCTTTGTTCCCAGGGTCACGCCCCCCACGCCACCTGCCATGTACCCCTCTCCCGCGTTGCTGGTGATCGCGCCTCCATCTCCCCTGGCCTTCGCAGCCTTGGCAAAGAACGGCCCGTCTCCCTGTCTCCACGAACAACCGCTCACCGTCCAGAGGACCTCTCATGACCATAGTCACTTTGGAGGTCGCTTACCCCACCCGGCCCGCACTTCCTCTGGCTCCAGCACCATGAAACATGAAATCTATCCTACTTCCCTTCCGCCGCCCACTTCTTCATTTGAGCGATGTTGGCTTCGAGAATGGCGAGCTGCGTTTTGTCGCCCTTCGGGCCACGAAACTTCTTCAAGTACTCGTCCATGTCACTGTCGTAAATGGCTTCGGACTCGGGCTCACGGCCCTGATCATGGGTCTCGACCATCCAGGTGTCGAGTCGCCCGCGCAGTTCAGCAAGCTTGTCGGCATGCGCAGGGTCCGCTGCCAGATTGTGGAGTTCGTGTGGATCGGCGTTCACATCGTAGAGTTCCTCGGCAGGGCGCACGTCACGGAAGATGAGTTCTTGGGCGTCGTCGAGTTTGCCGACGGCATGCCACTCGCGCAGGGCGATGAGAATGGCCTTCGCGTCCTTGTAGGCGCAGGGCTGGAGGTAGGGGCGGTTGGGCAGGAAGTTGCGGATGTATTTGAACTCTTTTGTCCGCACCGAGCGCAGGTGGTCCACCGTTTCATCGCAACGATCCCGCGCCGCGAACACCGCTTCACGCGGCGTGTAGTCCTTCGCCAAAATGTCACGCGCCTGCATGTTGTCGGGAATCGGAATCCCAGCGGCTCCGAGCGATAGCGCGGTGATGTCGATGTGCTCAACAAGATCCTCGCGGACCGTCCCCGGCTCGATTCCAGGTCCAGCGATCACCAGCGGCACATGCAAGCCCTCGTCATACAGGAACTGCTTGCCCCGCGCGTGACTGATTCCGTGATCGGTCATGAACAGTACGAGGGTGTTTTCGAGCAGCCCCTCTGTCTCCAATCGCGCCACCACCTCACCCACCATCAGGTCCGTCATCCGCACCGAATCCAAATACGCCGCCCAGTCACGCACGATGTCGGGATGATTCGGGTAGTAAGGCGGCAGGGTCACATCACTGCCCGAGGTCCGACTCCCAAAGGCCTTCTCCGCCGCACCGCAGACCTTTTCCCAGCCGTCTTCGTTCTTGCCGCGCAGCTTGCCGCCGGGTGTCTGCACCTGATGAAAGAACGGCTGCCCCTCCTTCCGATCCGCCCAATCAAAGCTGTCGTAGACCGCCGGATCCCACTCGAAGTTGTAGTCCGTCTTCCCCGACTTCCCACTCATCGGCCAGCCGCTGATGGAGGTGTGGTAACCCGCCTCCTGAAACAGCTCCGGCACCATCTTCACGCCTTCCGGCAACTCGATCTTCAACTCCCCACGCCCACTCCGGTGATGATGCGCCCCGATCGCGGTCTGATACATCCCCGTGATGAACGCGGAACGGCAGGTCGAACACACCGGCGCCGTCACATACGCGTTCGTGAACTTCACCCCGCGAGCCGCCAGCTTGTCCAGATTCGGCGTTTCAATCGCCGTCTCGCCATAACAGGCAAAATGCGCCGACATGTCATCGGGAATGATCCAGACAATGTTGGGTCTCTCGGCACCCAAAAGGGCCGAAGAGAACAACCAAGCAGACAGAAACGCAAAACGGAAGATCTTCATAAAATAGAGGTGTGTGTTTGTAGGGCAGAAGAAGGGAAACCAAAAGACCTCATCCATCTTTTTGCCGCCCCTCGTGTTGCCAGTCAGTCATTCATTCTTTCAGTCCATACTCACCCAGCCACCAATCCAAGCGCTCTTGATCCGTCGGCTCCGGCTTCCCCAACCGCTTCTGCCAAGTCCGCTGGTAGTCTTTGCGTTTGCTGGATTGGATCTCCTCCAACGGCATCTCGTAGGAAGGATCGCCATTCGCCCCCATGTCCGATCCATCTTCAAACTTGGCTTCGAGTTTGACACTCAGTTTCGCCACCGCGTCCGCCGTCGCTGGATCAGCCACGCTATTGTGGATGCCCAGAGGATCCGTTTTGAACGCATAGTACTCCGTCTCCGCCCGTGTCGGCGTGAGCC
>CAXBNA010000099.1:0-21321 GCA_963976915.1 uncultured Verrucomicrobiales bacterium | reverse complement strand
CTTCTTCTTTCTCCCCTTGGTGGCGATGTGCTCATACACGGCGCGGTAGTGCATCTTGTGCGCGTCGCTGAAGCCCTCGGGGTGGCCGCCGGGATAATCGGTGAAGTTGGCGACGTCTTCCATGAAGCCGGCGGTGGCGCGCTGAAGGGTCTGGTTGGGTTCGTCGCGGCGGCCGACGATGATTTCGTTCGGCTGCTGGAGATCCCACTGCACGCTGCCTTCCGTCCCGTAGATGCCGAGGTAGAGGCTGCATTTCCAACCGGCGGCGACCTGGGACACGGCGCAGTTCGCGTGCACGCCGTCGGCATACTTGTGCCCGGCCTTTCCAAACTTCAGCAGCACGCTGGCGAAGTCCTCGGTGTCCACTTCGAAGTCCACCATCTTCTTTGGATCGACCTTGGCGAAGGTTTGCACCTCACCCTTCGGACGCTTCCGCGTCTTGTGAAAGGTTTCCATTGTGGCGTAAACGCTCTCGGCCTTCGCACCGAGGATGAAGGAGACGGCGTCGATCCAGTGCGTGCCGATGTCGCCTACGGCCCGAAGCTTGCCACCCTCGCTGGCCAGGACGCGCCAGTTGTAGTCGGTCTCCTTCAAGAGCCAGTCCTGAAAGAAATGGCCCTGCACGTGGATGATGCGGCCCAAATCACCGCGCTCGACCATGGCCTTCATCTGGAGCACGGCGGGGAAGAAGCGGCACATGTAGTTCACCGCAAAGACACGGTCGCTCTTCTTGGCCGCGGCGACGACACGCGCGGTTTCCTTCGAGGTCATGCCGAGGGGCTTTTCACAAATGACGTGCTTGCCGGCTTTCAGTGCCGCGATGCTCTGTTCAACGTGCACCTTGTTCGGCGAGGTGATGTGGATGACGTCGATGTTGGGATTGGCATACATCGCCTCGTAGTCGTAGTCGCCATAGACCTCCGGGATGCCCCACAGGTCGGCCATCGCGAGCGCGCTCTTGGTGGAACCGCAGATCGCATGGACCTGAATGCCGAGCCGCTTGAGGGCCTCGATGTGAACCGGCCCGATGAAGCCGGTGCCGATGATGCCTGCGCGAAGGTGGTGGAGGGGTTTCATGATTCAGTGATTCATCATCCTGCAGCACACTCCCACACAGAGCAACCCCATCAGCTTTCCAATACGTAGCCGCGGGCCAGCTCTTGATAGGCCTCGGTTTCCTTCTCGATTCGGGCCTCATCCCAATTCAATTCTTCCGCCATGATTCTCGCGACCACTGGAGCCGCTTCCATGCTCGAACGTGCATCGAGCAAAAGCCAGCGGCTGCGTCGAGCAAGAACGTCTTCGACCGTCCGGGCCATCTCTGCGCGCACATGCCACACGACCTCCGCCCGGCAGAGCTGGAGTTTCGGATGCACGGGCGATTCCCACCCCGGGTTCTGTTCGATCAACCACCGAATCTTCTCAGCATCCGTCCCATACATGGACAATGGGTCTGACGTCGGATCGCAAGCCGCATGAACCTGCAGATCCTGTGTCACGCACCGGCGGGTACCAATCCCGCCCACCATCTCCGCGTGATCAATCACGTCTTCGGCCATGCGACGGTAGGTCGTCCACTTTCCGCCGGTGATGGTGATCAATCCAGACTCCGAAACTTCGATCACATGATCCCGGGAAAGCGAGGCCGTCGAATCGGCCTCGGGTGCCGCGACGAGGGGACGCAACCCGGCGAAAACACTCAGCACATCGCTCGGGGAGGGATCTCTCGTCAGATAGCGGGCCGCGTGCGTTAGGAGAAAATCGACTTCCTCCGCCAGCGCCCGGGGCTCCAGCGAGGCTGTTTCCATCGCCGTATCCGTCGTCCCAACCACCACGCAGTCATGCCACGGCACCGCAAACAAGACGCGACCATCGTCGGTCTTTGGAATCATGATGGCTGAGTCGCCCGGCAAAAATTCGCGCGGCAAGACCAAATGAACGCCCTGACTCGGTGCCACGAGCGATCTCGCCTCGGCATTGTCCATTCGCCGTACCGCATCCACAAACACACCCGTGGCATTGATCACGCTCTTCGCACGAATTTCAAAACCGCGCCCCGTTTCGGCATCTTCAACCATGACCCCATTTGTGTGCCCCTCCTTCTGCAGCAACGCCGTGCAACGCACATGATTGAGAACCACGGCTCCGTGATCTGCCGCCGTCATCGCCAAGTGAATGGCCAGCCTTGCGTCATCAAACTGGCCATCGTGATACACGATGCCACCAGAGAGATCCTCGGGCTCCAAAGTCGGCAACAACGCCAGCATGTCCTCCCGAGTCAAAAATCTGGAAGGCTCCAATCCCAAATCGCCCGCCAAGGCATCATACACCTTCAAGCCAACACCATAGAACGGTCCCTCCCACCAATGGTAGCTTGGGATGACAAAAGGCAGGCTATGGACCAGATGCGGCGCGTTCCTGCAAAGAAGTCCCCGCTCGCGAAGCGCCTCCAACACGAGGGAAACATTCCCCTGCTTCAAGTACCGAACTCCTCCATGCACCAACTTCGTGCTGCGACTCGAAGTGCCCTTGGCAAAATCACTTTGCTCAATCAACACCACCCTGTGTCCTCGCGAAGCCGCATCGACCGCCGCCCCCAGCCCGGTTGCACCGCCGCCGATGATGGCCACGTCAAAGATCGTCCCTTCGTCCAGCTGGCTCAGCATCCATGATCGATCCATGACGATGATCCTAGCCCACCGGGCATCCGATGTCACGCTTACTGTCCCTCGGCCACCGTGACGCTCATCACTTCCTCGACGGTCGTGTTGCCCGCAAGAATCTTCCGCACGCCATATTCCCGCATGGGTCGGTAGCCATCCTTCACCGCTTGTTCGAGCAGATGCTTTGCGCCCACCCGCTGCGTGATCAACTCGCCCATTGCAGGCGTCAGGCGCACGAGTTCATAGATTGACATCCGGCCGCGATACCCCGTTCCGCGACAGGCTTCGCATCCACCCTCCTTCGCATTGTAAACCTGGCCGACGATGGGTCCTGTGTGGCCCAACTCGCGAAGTTTCTCTGCAGGACTCGGCTCCAGTTCCTTGCACTCGGCACAAAGCAACCGAACCAAACGCTGTGCAATGAAGGCGCGCACGGACGACGCCACCAGGAAGGGTTCCACTCCCATGTCGATCAAGCGCATGATGCCGCCAATCGCGTCATTGGTGTGAAGGGTCGAGAACACCAGGTGACCCGTGAGGGCAGCGCGAATCGCGATCTCCGCCGTCTCCAGATCCCGCATTTCCCCAATCATCACGACGTTGGGATCACCCCGGAGGATGCTGCGCAAACCGGTGGCAAAAGTAAGCTCGATCTCCGGACGAACCGCGATCTGAACCACTCCGGGCAGTTTGTTTTCCACCGGATCTTCAATGGTGACAATGCGGCGGTGCTCGGTGTTGAGCTGTGAAAGGAAGGTGTACAGCGTTGTCGATTTCCCGGAACCCGTGGGGCCCGTCACGAGGAAAATGCCGTTCGGCTTTTTCAAAAGCGCCTCGATCTCGACACGCAGGTCGGGCTCGATGCGGAGACGATCCAGATTGAACTTTTCCTGCCCCAACAAACGCATCGAGATGCTCTCGCCCTCGACGGAGGGAATGGTTGCGACCCGCACGTCGATGAACTGGCCCGCAATCTGCAGGTTGATGCGACCATCCTGCGGGAGACGGCGCTCGGCGATGTCGAGTTTCGCCATGACCTTCAAACGGGCGATCACCGATTGCTGAAGCTGCTTGATGTTTTCCGGCACCGGCACCTCGCGCAAGCGCCCATCAATGCGATACCGCATGCGAAGCCGGTCTTCCATGGGCTCGACGTGAATGTCCGTCGCCTGCTGCTCCAAAGCCTCACGAATGACGGTGTTCACAAACTTCACCACGGACGCCTCTTCATCGTCTTCATCGATGATGTTGGCTTCATCCCGCATCTCGAGATCGGCGGCGTCCACATCGCGGCCTTTGAGAATCTCTTCGAAGGTATCGGCACCCACCCCGTAAAAATCGCGCAGAGCCGTCAGAAGACGCTTTCTCGGAGCCAAGATCCAGCGCACCGACACGTCGACTTCGCGGGCCACCGCCTGCCGGGCGATGATGTCAAAGGGATCAAACGTCGCGATCACCAGCTTCGGTGGAAAACCCTCCTCCTCGACAATCTGCAGTGGTAGCAGCCGATGCTTGAGCGCCACCCGGGGTGGGAGCAGTCGCTTCATCTCAGGAGCATCTGCCGTGTCAGGAATCGGCATTGCCTCCCAGCCAAGGCCCATTTTGGACGAGAGCTGCGAGAGAAAGGCTTCCTCGTCGAGATCCCCCGAATCGAGAAGCACATTCACCATCGAGACTCCTGCACCAACGGTCGGCAATTGGATGCCAGTGCCACCCGCCGCCTCCAAGCACTGAACCATTGCCTGACGAACCGCACTCATCCGTCGTTGGGCGGGTAGCTTTCCACCGGGAAAAGTGAGGGCTCGATGACGGAATCCAAATGGTCGCCCACTTCGATCACTTCCATTTCAGCCTCCCCCTGAACCTCAGAGGCCTCGGTCGCCACAGTTGCGGTGTCCGGCGTGTAACCATAGCGTTCCAGCAAAGCGACGACGTAGTCCACCACCGACAGCATCGAATCACAACCCGCCGTCGCATTGGCACTGAGATCCTCCCGAATCCGCCCCGTGATGGTTGCCCGACCGACCATGCCCAGAGAACCGTCGGGCGCGGGTCCCAGACCCGCCTCGTCATCGGATGCCAAAAGGGATCCTTCCAAATCCGCCGCCACTCTCCACGAACGCATATCCCCCGACAATCCAGCCATGCTCAGGGTGTGGTTCAGAAAACCATCCGCTAAGTAGAAGGCCTGAGCAGAGCCATTCGAGGCCACCGCGCTAATCACCGCCTTCGTATCGGTCCCTGACGCAGCGACAAAAAAACGGGCACCATTTTCAGAAACCGCGTAGTGGGCACCGCCCTCCTCCGTGGTCAGCACGATCGAACTGAGCCCCCCGCTCGCCGGGACAATCACGTAGGCACCCGTGTAGAAGCTGAAATTCATGCTGCCTTCGCTGGGCGTGAATCGCAGCTCATAAACCAACCAATGCGCCGACGCCATGCCCGTGCACGCCAGCCAACAAAAAGCCAGCGCACCAAGCCATCGGGACGAAGCGCGGAAAGTCATGAGCCTTAGATTTTAGACGCAGTCAGGCGTTTGTCGAGGCAGCAGATTGATCCTTCGTAACGGTCCTGTCACTGCCGTTTCTCACGCTCGCCCCCAAAGTCAGCCCTAAGATCTGCCCAGGAAGCCCGTTTATCTGGTGTCCTCACGCTAAACTCACCCTAGAAACGCGCTTTCATGATCCGCTCCACATTTCTCGTCCCCACCCTCGGCATGCTTGCCCTGAGCCATTCAGATGCGGCGGAATTCAAGAAGGACGTCCAACCGATCCTCAAGAAGCACTGCTACGAGTGCCATAGCGAGGAGACCGGGAAGAAGAAGGCGGGATACGTCTTCGACGACCTCAAGACGCTGAAGTACGACATCAATCCCAAGGGAATCATCGTTCCCAACGACCCGGGCGAAAGCTACTTCCTCGAAGTGATCGCCGTTCCCAATCATGAGGCGCATATGCCGCCCAAGGATCAGCTTTCGGATCGCGAGATTGCCAAACTCCGTGAATGGATCGAGGCGGGGGCACCTCTGGAGGAGGGGGCCGCATCGGGAATGACCGCGACCACCAGCACGGGCCTTCCCTCCGCACCAGTGATGTTGAACTGGACCAACTTCGAAGGGAAAACCATTCCCGCCAGCTTTGTCCGCCTCGAAGGAGAGAGCGTGATCATCAAAATGGCCGATGGTCGCGAGCTCCCCTATCCGCTCGACAAATTGGATGCCACCAGCCAGGCGCAAGCCAAGGCGGAGGCCGAAAAGGCAAAGTGAGCTCTCCCACTCCGAGCTGGCAAGGCGCGAACAATCTGGATAGGCTTCGTCGATGAAGTCATCGTTCTGGAGGTTGCGAATCGTTGAGGCTTGCCTCGGCCTCTTCCCGATGGGCATCGCTTTCGGCGCGGCTCCTCCCAACATCGTCATCCTCTTCACCGACGATCAACGATGGGACGCCCTGCATTGTGCGGGCAACGACAGGATCAACACACCCAACCTCGACTCCATCGCCGGACGAGGGACGCTTTTTCAAAACGCCTTCGTCACCCTGTCCATCTGCTCGCCGAGTCGCGCCGCGATGCTGACGGCGCGTTACAACAGCCAGAATGGAGTCACGGTCGTCGGCAAGGGCACCATGAATTCCGGGGAGCTCACCTTTGCCCACAGACTCAAGGAGCGCGGCTATGCCACCGGAGTCACCGGAAAGTGGCATCTCGGAAACACACCGGCCGACTGCGGCTTTGATTTCTCCAGTGTCTGCTTCAGCAACCAGACTTGGTACGGAAGGAAGTTTGAGCGAAACGGAGAGAAGGTGATTGCCGAAGGGTTTGTTGATGACTTTGTCGCCGCCGAATCCGTCGCCTTCATTGAAGACGCCAGCGCCGCAGACAAGCCCTTCGTCTTATGGCTCTGCACACAGGTGCCGCACATGGATCACCATCACACCTGGCCTCCTTCGCCGGACTTTTTGGATCGCTACCACGCGCAGTCCATGCCACTCACGGCGAGCTGGGATGACGATCTGTCCGGCAAGCCACCGTATCTCAAGAGTTCTCGCAGCCGGACCCAAGCCCTGAGTTACGGCTACGCCGATTCCGAAGCCATCCGCGAGCACACACGCCAGTACTATGCCTCGGTGGAACAGATGGACGCCTCGCTGGGCCACGTCCTCGATGCACTGGATCGGCTCGAACTCCGCGACAACACCTGGATCCTCTTCATGGGCGACAACGGTTGGATGATGGGCGAACACGGCTTCACCAGCAAGGTCCTGCCGTACGAAGAAAGCATCCGGGTTCCCATGATGGTCGCCGGGCCGAAGACAAGAGCCCAAACCGACGAGCACCTCGTTCTGGGGATCGACCTCAGCGCGACCGTGCTGGAATTGGCAGGAATCGAGCGCCCCTCCGAGATCCATGGCCGCAGCCTTCTTCCTCTCGTAACGGACGGGGACGATGCCGTGAACTGGCGAACCGATTTTCTCTACGAAGCCCCCGACCCACAACTCGGCTCCAAACCTCTCTGGGCGGTTCGCGATGATCGATGGAAGTACATTGAGACCATCACCGATGCCGAGTCCGGTGAGATTTTTGTCGAACTGTATGACCTGCAATCCGATCCACTGGAGCTGAACAATCTGGCTCAATCGCCTGACCAGAGAGAGCGGTGCCGAGCCATGTCGGACCGGATGAGCGCCTTGAAAAGCGAGCTTTGAACCTCGTGCCACCATCGCCATGAAACTGCTTCGACGGTGCTTGATCCTACTCTGCGGAGGGCTCCTGCATGCCCAATCACCAACGACCAACGAAGAGAGTCAGCTCACCGTGGTTCAGGTTGGCGAGAATGAATACGAGGTCGGTTCGGTCCGGTTGAACAAATCGCAACGCACCCTTTCCTTCCCCGCCCGGGTCGAAATTCGCGACGGCGACCTCGAGTATGCCGTGGTCCATGTGACGGGAAAGACCCATGAAACGCTCCTCGCAACGGAGGTCGAACCCCAGCAGATTCACATCGCAGCTCTCCTGCTCGATGCCGTTGGCCAAAGCCCGACCATTTCCGTCTCCTGGAAAGCCGACACAGGCGAGGTGTCGTTCGATCTCGCTGAACTCATCCAAATCGTCGGCGTACCGACCGACCTCCTGACTTCCGAAAAGTGGACCTACAACGGTTCCGAGTTTCAGAACGGCACCTTCGCCGCTCAAAGCGAGGGATCGATCATCGCGCTCATGCCGGACACCACCGCCCTCGTGAACCACGTGGCTTCCATGAGAATCAATCGCGACGACATCTTCAAGTCCAAGACCAGCGTCCTGCCGCCCGATCAAACAGCGGTCGAGGTGAGGTTGAAGTTCCCTGCCATCAACTGACCCTCACAGTCCTCATCCCCCTTGCCTCACGTGGGTTTTCGGGCGACTCGTCGCGCCCATGCCTGCCCGCCAGCTCCTCATCGATGTCGGCAATGGCCGAACCAAGTTCGGCCTTGCTGAGGGCGACGCCATTGTTGAGCACCGCCGCTGCGACACGCCAGGAATGACGGAGGCTCGAATCCGCGAAGCACTCGGCGAATGGGAATTCGACATCGCGGTGCTGAGCAGCGTTGTCCCCTCGGTGGTTCCCGTTTTTGAATCGGTCCTCGGCCCCGATCTCGTCGTCCTCCGTCATGAGGTTCCGTTGGGCATCGGCATCCGCTACCCGAAGCCGGAAACCATCGGCGCGGACCGCTTGGCCAATGCGGTGGCGTTGACCCATCTCCATGGCGCTCCAGGCATCGTCATCGATTTTGGAACGGCCGTGACCTTCGACGTCGTCTCGGCGGACAAGCACTACGTCGGGGGCGTCATTGCACCCGGGTTGCAATTGATGACCGACTACCTGCATGAGCGCACCGCACTCCTCCCGCATGTCGATCTTCACGAACCTGAGACGGCCATCGGCCAGTCCACCGAAGGAGCGATCCTCGCGGGAGCCGCGATCGGATATCGCGGAATGATCCACGGAATCCTCGACGCTCTCCGGGCTGAACTGGGTGCCTCGGTCGAGGAACTCAAGCTCGTCGCCACAGGCGGGGACGCCCAGTGGATCACCGACGGCATGTCCGAAACGGTGCACGTCGAGCCTGATTTGACCTTGCAAGGCCTGCGATTGGTGGGCAATCTCGCCCTCGTTTCCAAATCCCACCCGGGAGCGAGCTAACGAGTCCACTTTCCGCGTTCGAGCGAAGCCATTCGTCATTTCTTTTTCCATGTCAGAACTCACTCCCACATCCGTCGGCATCGACTTCGGCGGCACCTCCATCAAACTCGGCGTCTGCCGCGGCGACGAACTACTCTTCACCGACGAGCCCATTCCCACCCAGGACTACTCCGGCCCTGCGTCACTGATCAATGCCATCGCCGAGCGCGTCACGAAGATGAAAGGCACCTACGCCGACATCGCCGCGATTGGAGTTGGGGTTCCCGGGCTTGTCGACTTTGATCACGGTTTCGTTCACGAACTCACCAATGTCGCCGGGTGGAAGCATGTTCCGCTCAAAGCCATCCTCTCTGAGAAGGCCAAGCTCCCAGTCATCGTCGACAACGATGCCAACGCGATGACCTACGCCGAGTTTCGCTACGGAGCTGGCCGAGGATTGAAGAACGTCATCGGTCTCACCATCGGCACTGGCATTGGTGGCGGCCTCGTTTTGAACGGGAAGATGTATCGCGGAACCGGATTTGCCGCAGGTGAGATCGGCCAGACCAGCATCGACTTCGACGGACGCCCCGGTCACTACGGCAATCTCGGTGCCCTCGAAAAGTACACCGGCAACCAGCAGATCGCCGAGCACGCCGTGAAGCGCTACGCAGAAGCCGGTGTCATGAAGGACATCGCCGACTGCTCGCCCAAGATGATCGCGGAAGCGGCCAAGGCAGGTGACGACATCGCCCGCCAAGTCTGGGGTGAAGTGGCCGATTGGCTGGGCACCTCCCTCGCCAGCATTGCTTGGCTGCTCAACCCCGATGCCTTTGTCATCGGCGGTGGCGTGGCCAAAGCGGGCGACCTCATTTTTCAACCCCTCAAGGCGCGGGTTCAGTCCATGCTCTCCACAGTCGTGTGGGAGCGCCTTCAGATTCTGCCCGCCCGCTTCTCCAACGAAGCCGGCATCATCGGAAACGCCGCTCTGGCAGCCGATTCGCTGAGCGAGGATTGATCGGTCCGTGCGTTCCGACTCGGTACCCACGTAGCCTCCTCCCCCGGATTTAGGAGATTAGCTCCTTCACCACCTTCGCAGGCTCGACCCCGGTGAGTCGGCCGTCCAGGCCCTGGTACTTGTAGGTGAAGCGGTCATGCTGGAAGCCAAGGAGATGGAGGACCGTGGCGTGGAAGTCGCTGATGTGGAGTGGGTCCTTGACGATGTTGTAGCTGAAGTCGTCAGTCTCGCCATAGATCGTGCCGCCCTTGGCTCCGCCGCCAGCCATCCACATCGAGAAGCAGCGGGGGTGGTGGTCGCGACCGTAGTTTTCTGCGGTGAGACCGCCCTGGGAGTAGATCGTGCGACCGAATTCACCGCCCCAGATGATCAGGGTGTCGTCGAACATGCCCCGCTGCTTGAGATCCTGAATGAGCGCATGGCAGGGCTGATCCACGTCTTTGCACTGGCTGGGCATGCGACCATTGACGTTGCTGTGGTGATCCCAATTGTTGTGATAGAGCTGCACGAAGCGCACCCCACGTTCGACGAGACGACGTGCCATGAGGACGCTGTTGGCAAAGGAACCGGGCTTCTTGGCGTCCTCACCGTAGAGCTTGAAAATGTGGTCGGGTTCCTTGGAGATGTCCGTCAGTTCAGGAACGCTGGCCTGCATCCGAAAGGCCATCTCATACTGCTGGATGCGGGTGTGCGTCTCGGGATCACCCACAAGTTTGTAGTTGATCTCATTGAGCGCGTTGAGGCCATCGAGCGTTTTGCGGCGGACGTTGGAGGACACGCCGGGAGGATTGTTGATGTAGAGAATCGGATCACCGGAACTCCGGAAGGAGACGCCCGCATGCTCGCCCGGCAGGTAACCGCTCGACCACAGTCGCGAAGAGATCGCCTGCTCCTGCTCGCGATTCGTGGGGGTGGCGACGAGCACCACAAAGGTCGGCAGATTCTGGTTCATTGAACCCAGGCCGTAGGATGCCCATGAGCCAAGGCAGGGACGTCCCGGAACCTGATTGCCCGTCTGCATCGCCGCGATAGCGGGTTCGTGATTGATCGCCTCCGTGTGGAGGGACCGCATCCAGCAGATGTCGTCGGCGGATTTGCTCAGGTAAGGCAGCAACTCGTCGTTCATCCACATCCCGCACTGGCCCTTCTGTGCGAAACGGTACTTCGAAGGCGCAATGGGGAATCGCGCCTGACCGCTGGTCATCGTAGTAAGACGCTGCCCCTTCCGAATGCTCTCCGGCAAGTCCTTGTCGAACCAGTCCTTCATCACCGGTTTGTAATCGAACAAGTCCATCTGCGACGGACCGCCGACCATGTGCAGGTAAATCACCCGCTTCGCCTTCGGTGCGTAATGCGGTCCAAGCGCGGCGATATTGGTCTCAGACCCAGCAGCCTGTCGGGCAAAGGCGTCTCCGAGCAGAGAGGTCAAAGCAGCGCCACCAAGGAGGTTCCGACCGCCCGCAAAAAACTGGCGGCGGGAGAGTTCGTTGTGTTGAAGGAAGGGGTTCATGGGGAAAATTATGGAAGGTTCAACCGGCGAACAAGCATCCTGCGGAAACCCGGCCCCACGAGAGAACCAGATTCTGGAAACTGTGCGATTTGGGCAAACACATGATCGACTTGCTGCGCAAAAGTCTCACCGAGGCCGTCATCCAACGAGTCGTAGTAAAGGTAGTCATTGAAGACGTCGGGTTGCGCCGCGTTGAGAATCACGATCTCAGCCAAGACGACGAAGCTGGCTGAATCGTTCGTTGAACGCGTCGAGTGAAACAGCCTGGCCAGGGTCAGCTCGCCAAGCGCTCATCCGCGCCTCAACCAGGGTTTGAATGGCCGCAGTCTGGGCCTCGTCCGGAAGCGGGATGGACTCCTCCCACAATTCGGAGGCAAGCTGGAGCTTCTCTTCACGAGAAAGTTCCTGAACGTTGGAAAGCTGCTCAAGGATCATGGCTTTGAGTTCATCACTTGTTTAGAGTTTCGTCGAGGTTCATGACCTGGTTGCAGACCATGGTCCAAGCGGCGAGTTGGGCGGGGTCGAGATCGGCGTTCACGGGAGCTTCGCCGACTTCGAGGAGGGCTTTGGCGTCGGCGGGATTGGCCGCGTAATGCTTCGCAAGGTCAGCGAAGGCGGATTTTAAAATGGAGATTTCCTCGGCGCGGAAAGGACGGCAGAGAACGCGCCCGGCGATCTCGTTCAGGGCGGAGTCGGGGTTGTCCGAGTGAGCGGTGAGCACGTTCTCGGCGAGACGGCGGGCGGCTTCAACGAACTGCGGATCGTTGAGCGTGACCAGCGCCTGCAGCGGCGTGTTGGTGCGCTCGCGGCGGACGGTGCAGACCTCTCGGCTGGGCGCGTTGAAGATCTCCATGTTGGGCGAGTGCGCCATGCGCTTCCAGAAGTTGTAGATCGTCCGGCGGTACAGATTCTCTCCAGTGTCCTGCACGTACTTTCTCGTGTCGCCATTCGGCAGACCGACCACGTCCCAGATGCCTTCTGGCTGATACGGCTTGGTCCCGGGACCGCCCATCTTGTCGGAGAGCGCGCCGCTGGCGGCGAGCATGTAGTCGCGGATCATCTCGGCATCCATGCGGAAACGGGGACCGCGACTGAGGAGACGGTTGTCGCGATCCTTTTCGAGCTTCTCCGGCGTGGTGATCGCGGCTTGTCGGTAGGTGCCGGAGGTGAGCAGCATCTTGTAGAACTTCTTCACATTCCAGCCGGATTCTCGAAACTCAACGGCGAGCCAGTCGAGCAATTCCGGGTGGCTCGGCGGGGCGCCCATGATGCCGAAGTCTTCGGAAGTGCCCACGATGCCAGCGCCGAAAATCTCCTGCCAGAAACGGTTCACCGTGACGCGGGCGGAGAGCGGGTTGCTCTCATCGATGAGCCATTGAGCGAGTCCGAGTCGATTCTTCGGCGCATCGTTCGGCAACTTCCCAAGCGCCACGGGAACCGCAGCTTCGACCTCGTCACCCACTTTGTCGTACTGACCGCGCATGAGGATGTTGGCCATCGGTGGTGTGTCCATTTTCTCGGTTTGAATGTGCGTGACCGGGCTTCGATCTTGGATGGCCTTTTTCTCTCCCTCGAGCTTCACGACGATTTGGTCGCGCTTCTTAAACTCCTCGTCGCGGGTGCTAAGGTAGTGACTGTAGAGAGCGTTTCGCTGCTGAGGCGTTCGATCCTTCGCCGCCGCCGCAAGGATGCCACGAAGTGGACCGACCTCCATGATGCGCTTCACCTCGGTCGGATTGACGAGGCGTGAGTAAACTCGAAGATCCTGAGCCGAGCCATCGAAGGCCTGCACGTGACTGCGCTGCCCGACGCGCAGGGCGGTGGTGGTTCGGATGCTGCTGCCGGGCTTCAGCGTGTCGGAGTTGGTGATGAGTTTCTCAGCGACTCCGTTGATGTAAATCTTGAGTCCCTTGGCCTTGCCAGAACCGTCGTAGGTGACGAAGACGTGCTGCCATTTTCCAGGCGTCACAACGGCGTTGCGGGTGCTGACCTTAATGGCGTCGTCGGCCCATTTACTGATGATGTGCGCCGCAAAGCCACGATCCTGAAGGTAGAGATCCCAACCGCGATAGCCGCCTTTCTCATCCATGCGCGCGATGACGCCGCCGTTTTGGCCGTTGCGATCCGCCTTCACCCAGGCCCCGTAGCTGAAGGCTTGATCCTTTTCGAAATCGCCCGCTTCGCCGAGGTCGAAGGTGCCGCCGCGTTTCAGCATCGGCGCCGGGCCGAGCTTGCCGTCTGGCGACCAGGAAACCGGGCCCGTGGACTTGAAGGTCATCGGTCCGCCACAGGTGCCGGTGACCTCACTGCCCGCGCCTTCGTTGAGCGGCAGATACACGGCGAGATCCTTCGTCGGCAGGTCCTTGTCCAAGGCGTCGGGCGTGGCTCCGGCAAGCCATTGATTGAACTCGGGAGCCGCTGCCTTTCGGCGTTGCTCACGATTGGCGGTGGCGGCGGCGATCTCCCGGGGAAGAACCTTCCAACGGGGTGCGTCTTCCTCACTCGGAACGACGAGGGCCGGGCCTTTTCCGTCCTTGGTGTTGCCGTCTTTCGGACCTTGCGTGGTGTTGCGGAAGAAGGCAGCGAGCGAGTAGTAGTCCTTCTGGGTGATGGGATCAAACTTGTGGTCGTGGCATTGGGAGCAATTGGTCGTCAGGCCCATGTAGACCCAGCCCAGCGTCTGAACCCGGTCGGCAGCGTAGTTGGCAAGGTTCTCCTCGTCGATCGTGCCGCCCTCATTGGTGGTAATGTTGCAGCGCTGGAAGCCGGTGGCGATGAGCTGCTCGGTCGTGGGGTTCGGCAACAGGTCGCCCGCGATTTGTTCCAGCGTGAACTGATCAAAAGGCAGATTGCGATTGAAGGCGGAAACCACCCAGTCACGATAGGGCCACATCTCCCGATAGTTGTCGAAATGAAGGCCGTGGGTGTCGCCATATCGGGCGGCGTCCAGCCAGTAGCGGGCTCGATGCACACCGTAGGCGGGCGATTTCAGAAGCTCGTCGATCAGCTCCACAACCTGCGTGTCGGACAGAGGCTTCTTCCCACCATAGCGCGTGACGAGTTCGGGGCTTGGTGGCAGACCCGTGATGTCAAGGCTGATGCGGCGAAGCAGGGTGAAGGCATCTGCCTCAGGCGCGGGGTTCAAACCAGCCGACTCAAGGGAGGCGAGGACGAAGGGGTCGATGGGACTTTTGATCCAAGCACTGTCTTTGACCGCGGGTGGCTCGGGCCGAGTGGGCGGGATGAGGCTCCAGTGCGGCTGCCACGGAGCTCCTTCGGCGATCCAGGTTTTGAGCAACTCGATCTCATGGGACTTGAGCTCCTTGTGGGACTCCGGCGGTGGCATGACATCGTCCTTGTCGGTCGTGACCAGGCGCTGGTAGAGCGGACTGTCCTCAGGCTTGCCTTTGACCACGGTCGGGCCGCTGTTGGGATCGAAAAAGCCGCCTTCGGTGTCGAGACGGAGGTCCGCTTTCCGCGTGCCGGGGTCGGGACCGTGGCAATGAAAGCAGGCGTCCGCGAGGATCGGACGGATGTCGCGATTGAACGAGACACCTTCTGCCAGCGTGCTGGATGCGGCGGTCAGAAAGAGGGCGATGCAAAAGGATCGGTGCATGGGTCTGCAAAGGGTTACGATTCTCGCACTGGTTTTCTTTTTTCCAGTACTGGACCAATCCTGCCCTTGGAATGGTCGATTCCGCTGTTCATCAGTCTCACTCACGCGGAGCCGGATTTTTCAGCAATGAATCGATAGGCTCCAAAAACAGTGCACCAAGCTCTCAAGGTCCAGTCGGGCCCCAAGTTCAGCGCCTTGCCCAATTCATCCCCCCGAAATCCAGCGCCGATGCTGACCATCATGTCATAGCGTGTGACTTCGTGCAGTCGCATGAGCTTGCAGAAGAGTCCTCCCTGAATCCGGTGGAAGGCGTAGCGGGCGGGCTCGGCAGCAACCATCAAGCGCGCAGTCTTCGGCACCGCACGGCCGATGCGGGCCAGTTGATCCGCCTCAAAATGATGGAGGAAGAGATTCGCAACAACGATCTCGGCTTCGGGCAGGGGGCTCTCGAACAAATCGCCCTGTTTCCAATGAGCCTCGCTCGGCCAGGAAGCGGGCTGTCCCGCAAGGTCCATCGCATGGAGCTGACTTGGGCGGCAGATGCCTTGGGTGATGAGTTTTTCACCAAGCGCTCCGTCACCCGCGCCGATCTCCAAAACGCTCCACTCGGGGCGCCCCAGTCTTCTCAGCGTCTTGGCCACCCAGCGGTGATTGCCCATGATGCCGTTGACCCAGAGCAAATCCTTGCGGCCCTTGATGGCAGCAGGATCGTCGTCCTCGAGCGTTTCGAGAATCTCCTGGGAAAGGACCCGCTTCATGAGGTGGCGGTGGGCAGACCCAGTCGCTTCCGCGGGACGTGTTCCAGAGTATTGTAGGGGATGGTGATCATCGCAAAGTAGGCCCCGATACGGCGGGAAAGCGGCCCTTTGAAGAGGCAGTTCCGCATGAAGACATCCCTCAGCAGCGAGGCGGGGCGACCGGTCCATGTGCCGAGCCACATGCCGCGGGCAGCACGACGGATCGACGTGTCCGAGGCTTTCCGACGGCAGCGATCATACGCGCGCAACCATGGCAGCGGATCCTGCCCCTCCCGAAGGACGGCTTCCAGCAACTGCGCGGCAAACTCCGCATCCGCCCAGCCGGTGTTCATTCCCTGCCCGCCGATCGGACTCATCAAATGCGCGGAGTCCCCACAAAGGAGAACGCGACCGTCGTAGTACTGCTCGCACTGCATCCATCGCGGCGTGAAGGCGCTTTGGCTGAGTTGATCCTCGGCTGGGAGATCGATCCCGGAACGACGGCTCACGATATCGCTGATGAAGCCAGGCTCGGTTTCCTCACGGTGCGTCTTCGTCTGGACGATCCATCGCCGTTTCCCTTCTGGGAGTGGAAAGGACTCGACCGCACCGTCGGCCGTGAAATAGAGGTGCGCGTCATCGGCCAGGTCCGTCTTGTCGATGAAATCGCCCATGACGAAGTGACAGCGGTAGTTACCTCCCGAGGCCCGCATGCGGATCAGATCCCGCACCCGGCTTCGATGTCCATCGCATCCCACAACCCAGGCAGCCGTGGTGCGTTCATCACCGGCCTCCGTTTCCAGCGCAAGCGTCACGCTACGGTCGTCCTGTTGAATGAACGCCAACCCGACGCCGCGACGAAGCGTGACATTGGGGAAGCTGGCCGCCTTTTCCTCAAGCAGCCTCACATTGATCTGCTGCGGCAGCGACAGGATGAAGCGGTTGGAGTCCGGAATGTCCCGAAAGGAGGCGCATCCCAGATAGCCTGTTTCACCATGAACATGGCAGTCGCGAATGGGCACCCCCGCCTGACGAAAGGCATCGTCGAGCCCCAACTGCGCGAGGATGTGGAGGGAGGGAGGCGTGATGCCGATGGCCTGCGAGTGGGATGGAGTCTCGGTGCGTTTCTCGATCACCAGCACACGCAATCCCCGACTCCCCAGCAATCCCGCCAGCAACAGGCCCACCGGACCCGCACCGACAATCGCCACGTCGTGGTCGGTATTGGGCGATGAGGAAGAAGCGTGCACGAGAGATTTACGACCCGGGAACCAGTACGGGACTGCCTTCTGATACCGTGCAAAGGCATCGCCGTAAAATCGAAGGTACCGGCGCTCCTTGATGATCGGCGCAAAAACACAGTAGCCCGTCCACACGATCGCGATGAAAAGATGGTCCGGCGTCCACACCGGAGCGGTCCATAAGATCAGCGTGAAGGCCGCGTAGATCGGTTGTCGGCTGTGCCGAAAAAGTCCGGTGCGAGTGAACGGACGATAAACGGGCTTTTGATTTCGCCAGACCGAACGCCAGCCAACGGTGCCGATCTGCACATCGAGTCCGGCATCGTGCATCGATTTCGCGAGCAGCACCCACGAGATGCCGTAAAGGACCGTCAGTGTGGTTTTGATCCCACCCTCCGGCGCTGCCCAAATCACGCCACTGGGCGACCAGAGGGCGAAGGTCGCAAGGAGTTGGGCCGAAGCGAAGGCCGCGAAGATCGTGGTCGAAAGCTCACCTCCGAGCCCCAAGGGTGCCAGACGCTTCATGAACTTCCGACCGGAGTCCGAAAGCAACCAACTGTGACCCGCGGCGAATTGGACCAGCAACAGGGTGTTGATCAGCAAGGCGGCCACGCCATGAAGGTGCAGCCATCCGAGGTTCAGCCCACGATAGAGGCTGACAAACATCACCACCACCGAGGCGGCGAAGAGAGCGAGACTGCCCCCACCATAGGCGAGAGCAACAACTCGCTGGCGACGCTCAAAGAGCACCGGACCAGATTGCGTCATTGAATGTCCTCCGGTTTAGATGAGCACGGCTTCCGGCGCCTCACAGGCCGTGACGTTCACGGGAGAACTCGAACACCCAATGCGCTCAAGAACTGCCGTTTCCACCGTCAATCCCGGGCCGAAAGCCATCGCGCATGTCGTCGCGCGGTCGGTTTCGGCCGAGTCGAGCATTTCCTTCAGCACGAAGAGAATCGTCGCACTGCTCATGTTTCCGTAGTCGCGGAGGACGGCCCGCGAAGATTCCAAGGCGGAGGCCTCGAGTCCAAGACTGGCTTCCACCTTGTCGAGGATCGAACGTCCACCGGGATGCACCGCCCATTCTTCGACCTCAGCAAGACCACTTCCATGGCGAGTCAAAATGCCATCGAGAAGACTGCGAATGTTGGCACCAATGATGTCGGGAACGTAACTCGAAAGCACAATGTTGAAGCCCTCGTTGCCGATCTCCCACGCCATCTCCGACTCGCTCGATGGAACGAGGGCCGACTCGAAACCGTGGAGTCGATAGGCAGGTTTGCCGGCCGCTGGGTTGCGCCCGCTGACAATGGCTGCGGCAGCTCCGTCCGCGAAGAGCGAATTGGCAAGGATGCAGTCCGGCAGGTCATTGATCTGCATGTGGAGCGTGCAGAGTTCCAAGCAGATCACCAGGACCACGGCGTCCGGATTGGCTCGGCAGAACTGATCCGCCATCCGCAGCGCCGGAAAGGCCGCATAGCATCCCATGAACCCCAACGTATAGCGTTCGACACTCTCCCGAAGGCCCAGTTCACGGATGATGTGGTAGTCGGGTCCCGGATTGGCAAAGCCCGTGCAGGACGCATACACAATGTGAGTGATGTCCTGAGCATCGAAGCCCGATGCGGCGTCGATGGCCTTGCGCGCCAACTCCACGGAGAGCGTCTTGGCCTCGCGGGCATAGACTGTGTTTCGCTCAGCAGTTCCCGGTGACACGACGGAACCATCCGGCGCGGTTTGGTAAAGCTCCGCATCCGCGCCTGCGATGAAATCACCGCTAACGCTGTGGCGCGTCTCGATTCCAAAGCGGTTGTAGATGGCATGGATCAGACGCTTGGTCTTGGTCTCCTGCGACCAGTCTTTGAGCCTGTCCCGCGTGTACGCCTGGCTGTAAGTGTAGGCGGGCGTCTGCGTGGCGATGTGATGAATGAAGGAAGACATGGATCAGGACTGGGTCAGGGTGACGGTGGCATGCACCTTGACGGTGTCTCCCACGCGAATGAACAGCAGGACCGCAGGCACCTTGATACCACTGGCCTTCATGGATACGTCAAAGTCGAGGTCGAAGGAAGCATTCTTCCCCTCCAACTTCCAGTTGGACACAACGCCGGTGACATCCTGTTCGGTGTCGAGAAGCTTGAGCTTGATCGGCAACTTCACAGGCGTGGAGCCGGAAGCGCTGATCAATGCGAAGGGTGCATCAATCAGCCCCGTGATCAGCGGAAAGTCTCCCACCTTCATGGCCTTCTTCATGTTTTCGTCGCGCTTGGGCTCCGCCGTGTCCATCTGGGTAGCCTCGACGACCACCGTGGCCTGAACGCGTGAAGGTTGTCCGGATCCATCGCGGGTGACGCTGGACGTGAAGGAGTTGGCCTTCACGGTTCCCTGCCAATTGTGGAGCGTCGAGGTTCCGGAAAAGGTGATGTCGCTGGTGCCTGACCAGCGTTCGATGGTGTCCGCCATGGCGGCAGTCGCGGCCATGAGGCAGATGGCGCAAAGCGCCGATAAATGGATCTTCATTGGGAAATAGTTTCTGAGGTGGAATTTGAAATGGGGGAATGCCCCTCAAGTCGCAGTTGGCGAAATCAACGGGCTTACAGCGCTGCCATGCAGCGAGTGGCATTTCAGCTCCCAAAGAACAGTGAGGGAGCCGGTTTCGAGCCATCCTCAGTTCAAATCCGTACAGAAGAGCCGGTGTCTTCGAACGCCAGGCGGGGAATCGCCACCTTTGGGACGGCAACGCCATTCCCCACAGCACTCCAGCGATGCAAGCGGGGCAGCAATCGGATCCAACAGCAAAAGACTCCAGATGGTTGAAGTCTCCTCCTCGCCCTCAGTCGGCGGCGAAAGTCGCTCCCTTTCGACTCCGGAATCTTCGGTCGAATGCACCTGATCCGCCTCATGGTCGGGAAGTTTGACCTCGTGCTCCAAGCAAGCGGCTTCGACGCCGAGGGCGGAGAAGGCGCAGAGGGCTAGAAAGAGTTTCAAGAAAGGCACGGCAAAGATGGAGATAGAAGGGGGGAACCGGTGAACCGAGAGCGATATTGCCTTCTGTATGACAGCATAGCCTGAAGGCTGTTCAATCTGTCGATGACCCAATTTTTGCCATCAAGACCGTCAGACTTGGCAGTCCCCAAATCTCCATTCGGGTGACGACGGTCCTAAAGTTGGGGACTTGCGGCGACTCGCATGCGCTTGGTCAGCCGAAGGCAATAGCCCAACGGAAACAGGCCCAGCAGCCCGAAGGAGCAGTCGATCAGCCGCCAATAAATCGGGATCTCACGAATGGCACCGCAAATCAGCGCCAGCGGGAACACCGCCAGGCAAGCGACGATTCCGCAGTAAAGCACCCATTCGTTGCGAATCGGGTCCCTCCATGGACCCACAAAAAATATCGCGATGATGAGGTGTCCGAATGCCAGCCAATCGGTTCCGTAGCCAATGAACGGAAAGCTCGCATAGGTTTCCTGCAAGCCGTGAAAGACGAACGCAATCCAGTGATGGACCCCAGTCAAACTGGCGTAATCGGCGGGATTGTCGATGCCGAGCAAGGACGCCAGCATCGAAAGTTCGTGAAGGAGCGGAAACGCCGTAACTCCAGAGACGACCAACCCAAAAATGAAGAATCCCAGACTGATTCGATATCGGGACAACAAACTCATGGGCGCTCTTGAGGGCTACCTCCGGGGAATGACGCGGACCTTGGGTTGGGGGCGCGGTTGAATGGAGGGATTGTGAGACGAGATCGGCTTGGATGCTTCCACGGGCTTTGGTGAAAAACTGACCCGCGGGGTGGCGGAAGAAGCCGCAGCCTCCGAGGTGTGGGAATCCAGAGACGAAAGCTTTCGGTGCGCCTCGGAGATTTGATTTTGGAGTTCCTCCAACTCCTTCACCGCGGCCTCTCGGGAGGCGCTTCGGATCCTCTGCTGGGACTCCAAATCGCGGCGCACATTGTCGAGCTGCTTGCGAAGCGTGGCGGTCTCCGCCTGCACCGCCGTGCGCTGACCAGCGAGGTGCTCAATGAGCGCTTCGTCATGGGTGACCTCTTCCTTGAGGACCTTCAGCTTCGATTCGAGGTCCGTCCGCCGGGAATCGAGATCGCCCAGGTCGGCCTTTGCGACGGTGAGTTCTCCGACTTCGGCCTTGAGAGACTCCAGACGCTTCGCGGCGGCATCGACGTCGGCATTGATCTTCGTCAACTGATCCTGCCGGGCTTCCATCGCCTTCTCGATGCCAGCGAGCTCCCGGGCCGCCACTGAGAGCTGCTGTTGTGTTTCTTTGCTCTTCTCTGCAGCGCGGTCTTCGAGCCCCTGCATGGCATCCTCCGCAGAGCGCAAATTCGCCTCGGTTTCAGCCCGCTTTTCCTCGACCTT
>CAXBNA010000098.1:0-21495 GCA_963976915.1 uncultured Verrucomicrobiales bacterium | reverse complement strand
GTGCTGGTCCTCGTGGGCCAGGTGATGGAACTGCGAGCGAGAGCACGCACCTCCTCAGCCATTCAGGGCCTTCTCGATCTGGCACCGCCGACAGCGATCCGCATTGATGATGACGGTGAGGAAAAAGAGATCTCTCTGGACGAAGTCGCCGTCGGAGATCGGCTCCAAGTCAAAGCCAACTCCAAGATGCCGGTGGATGGCGTGATCGAAGAAGGGCACTCCACGGTGGATGAATCCATGGTGACCGGGGAGTCGATTCCCGTGGAGAAACAGGCCGGTGATTCAGTGACGGGAGGCACGCTGAATGGGAAAGGCTCCCTGGTCATCCGAGCGGAAAAGATCGGCTCCGATACACTGCTCTCGCGCATCGTTCACATGGTAGCGGACGCTCAACGGAGCCGAGCACCCATTCAGGGTTTAGCGGATCGCGTGGCGGGCTGGTTCGCCCCGGCGGTGGTCGTATGCGCGGTGCTGACGTTTGCCGCCTGGTGGTGGATGGGACCGGAGCCGAGGCTAGCCTTTGCGCTGGTCAACGCGGTCGCCGTCCTCATCATCGCCTGCCCCTGTGCCCTCGGGCTCGCCACACCGATGTCGATCATGGTCGGCGTCGGTCGCGGTGCGCAGGAAGGCGTCCTGATTCGAAACGCGGACGCGCTCGAGCGGATGGAGCATGTGGACACGCTGGTCGTGGACAAGACCGGCACCCTCACCGAGGGCAAGCCGTCCGTCACTGATGTCATCGGCGACGACGAATCCGCCTTGCTCGCCATCGCCGCAGGTTTGGAGAAATCCTCCGAGCATCCCCTGGCGTCGGCCATTGTCACAGCGGCGAAAGAACGGGAGATCACACCCGCCGACATTGCCGACTTCAATGCCGTCACCGGCAAGGGCGTGCAGGGGCGCGTCTCCGGCGACCTCGTCCGCATCGGTAAACCCAAATGGATCGAAAGCGAGGGCGTCACTCTTCCCGAAGGCCTCTCCACTCAGATCCACGACCTCCAAGCCAAGGCCCGAACCGTCATGATCGTGACACGCGGTGATCGAGCGCTCGGGCTCATTGCTGTGGCAGATCCCATCAAAGACAGCACCCACGAAGCCGTGAAGCTCCTGCACCAGCTCGGCATTCAGCTCCACATGGCCACCGGCGACAACCGCCCGACCGCTGAATCCGTGGCGAAGGAACTAGGCATCGATCACGTCGATGCCGGGGTGACGCCTGAGGACAAGATTGCAAAGATCAAGACGCTCCAGCAATCCGGCGCTCGCGTGGCGATGGCCGGAGACGGTGTGAATGACGCCCCCGCGCTCGCTCAAGCCAATGTCGGCATAGCGATGGGAACCGGCACCGATGTAGCCATGGAAAGCGCCGGGGTGACGCTCGTCAAAGGCGACCTGCGCGGCATCGCCAAAGCAATTCGCCTGTCTCGCGCCACGATGCGCAACATCCGCCAAAATCTCTTCTTCGCATTCGCCTACAACGCCCTCGGCATCCCCATCGCCGCAGGTGTTCTCTACCCTTTCACAGGCACCCTGCTCAGCCCGATCATCGCGGGTCTCGCCATGAGCTTCAGCTCGGTGAGCGTCATCACGAATGCACTTCGGCTTCGGAAAACCAGCCTTTGATTTCTTCCCCCTCGGAGGCTAAGAACCTCCGAGCCTCGGAGTCAGTGACTCTTGACCAGCACATTGGACTCCCGCGTCTTCTTATTGAGTTTCGAGATTGCGGAGTCTCGTTCAGTCATTATCCACTTTAGTACCGTATGCGGCCCCTGAATCGCCCCCTTCTCCTGAGCTGCCGAGCTACGAACCACCGACTCGACCGGTTTGACTGAGGCCACCTTCATTTCGCATTGTACTTTGTGCCAATTCGAAGAACAAAATGGTACTAGCCGGAATGGCGCTTCCTTTAGCCGCCGCCCGCCCGGCTCAACAAACGTCCGCACACCGCCAAGCCATCCACCTTCATCGAATCGAAGACAACCGGGTTTCGCCACAGTCGTCATACGACCCTGCCGCCCGCCGCCGCTCCTTAACAACGATTCAACGTCCTAAAGAAGCGCCATTCGTACTAGCCGTGAACATTCATACGCACAGATAGCGACATCCACCTCAGTCTGGATCTACCGTTTTGATCGTGAGGTTTGTCTTACGTGGTGATGACTCGATCCACAAACTCACAAAAGTCGGGATCGAAATAGACTTTTCGTTGCTCCCAAACAGACCTTGGTACGGGTCGCCCTAAAAATCCTTTCACGTCAAGCTCCAGCCCTGCTAAGACCTTAACTTCGCCGTCTTGAATAGCTCTATACCAGCAGTGGAGGTGAAATAGAAGGAGCATCACGAAGGTGATCTCTTCGTGAGTCATCGGCTTAGTATAGAGATCGGCTGAGGGATCTAGAACGCGGTGGAGCTTGGGATTGCCTTGCGCTTCTTCCCAGATGTCGCGATGCTGTTCCGTGAGACGGACGAGGTTCTGCAGTCGGCGTGACCGGGTGTCCTCCCGATAGCTGGCCCCAGTGAAAATCAGACCCGCGATGATGCCGGTGGCTGAGATGAGATCAAATATGTGTTCCGACGCAGACTGAAGCAGGCTCGCCATGATGTCCCTGATTGTACCATGTCGGCATGGGACAACGCCAGTGGGTCAGACCTTGCTGGGGATATCTCCCTTCGCATCGACGAGGATTCGCCGGGGCACTCGGACGATGCGTTCATCGGGGCCGCAGCCTGCGGTGGCGGGTAGGTTAGGAAGGCCTTCGGCGGTCATGTCGATGCCGATGATGGCAAAGTCACCGTCTTCGAGTTCCCAGATGTCAGGACAATTCTGGAGAGCCGGGGTTTGCTGACCGTTGGCGTGTGGATCAGGGCCAATTCTGCGGACGAAGTTCATGGCGTAAGAAGTGGGGGTTACGGGCCGTAGTCTAGCTTGCTCTCATTTTGGAAGCAAGGGGATTTGCTGGAAAAATGAGAGCGTGAATAAGCCACTCCACGGCAAGCGCTCCAAGATCTTCTGCGAACACGTCCGTTCGCTCAGGGAGAAGGCTGGCATGACCCAGCGAGAACTGGCCATCGCGCTTGGCCGCGAGCACGGCATGGTCGCGCGGATCGAGTTGGGAGAGCGGCGGGTGGACATGATTGAGGCTTTCGATTTGTTTGAGGCTCTGGGAACTGATCCCAGCGCCGAAGTTCAGGAATTGATGAGAAAATTCAAACTCGCCGTGTAATACGCACATCCCCTTCCCTCGCCATGTTCGGTCTTTGGAAAAAACGCAAACCGGAAGAAATCCGACCTCCCACGTACGCTCTGATCGATGGGTTTCAGACGTCGTCCGACCAGTTTTATCAAAGCATTGAGTCGGAGCTTGAGTCCCGACAAGTTCCCGGTCTGGAGCTTCAACGGCTGGATTACCACGAAGGAGGGGTGCTGTCTGCGAAGCGGGAATATCTCCGCATGCGCCGAGAACGACTCACCTTTGACCTCTGCTCGGCACCGATTGGAACCTCGTGGTTCTTTTCCTATCGCTTCTGTGAAATCCCAGCTCCCCTGCCCTTGTGGCAGCTCTTGCTGGTCTTGATCCTGTGTGGATCGCTTGCCCTCGGCTATGTGGCCTTGTTTGGCCCGATTTGGGGAGGGATCGTTGTGGGGATGACCATTCTCGGCTTCGGGCTCGTCCTCCGAAACTCACTCACGCTTGGATTCGATGACTTCGACGCATGGCTCCTGACGGTGCCCGTGTTCGGACGCATCTATGAGGCGCTCTTCCGCAAAGAGACCTTCTTCCGTCAGGACACGCGATTCATGTATGCGGAGATGCTGGAACGATTGATCCAGGACAAGATCCGCGAAGTGACGGGCGAGAACGGGATTGAGAAGATCGAGTTTATTGAGGCCAAGGCGGACATGCATCCCATCCTTTCCCGGTTGGTTCAGGTTCCAAATCGAGCTGGCGCATGAGCACGATTCACCAACAGCTCTCCACGCAATATCACCTCTGGGAATTGCGGGGACGCGGTTGGTTTACCTACCCGGAACCCGTTGCACTGGAACCGCCTTTTCAGGCGTTCTCGGGTTATCGGATCAACGAGGGAGGCGTCACCGACGATGCCCGGCGACCGTCCATCACCGGAAAGTTATGGAGCCGACTTGGCGGCGTCATCACGCCAAAGGCGAGGAGTGAACCCACGGACGCGGAAGAATTGGATGATACCCCCGTGACGGGCTGGACTCGGGCGACCTGCATCGAACTGCCCATCACCTTCCCGAAGGCCAAGAGATACCGACGGGAGAACATGGAGTCATTTCTCCGCATGTGTCGGACGTGTCACGAGCCGGTGAGTTTTGAGGTTCTGGCCGATGCAAAGGAGATCGGGTTTCAATGGGCTTGCAGCCCTTCGGATGCTGTTCATCTTAAGGCCCAGTCTGGGACGCACTTTCCGGGACAGATCCTTCGAGAGGAAACTGAAGGACTGTCTTCTTGCTGGCAAGAGACTGGCGGACATTATGCTGTCGCCGAAATCGGACTTGCCAGGGACTTCCTGCTTTCCATCGAGACTGGCCACGGCGACCTCATGTCGGGACTCATCGGGGCGATGTCTGGTTTCGCCGAGCGAGAGATGGGGTTGTTTCAAGTGATGTTCGAGCCAGTCGGGCACCCGTGGGGAGACGCGATGATCGCTGCAACGACCAAGCGCGATGGTTCTCCCATCTTCAACGACCGCTCCGATCTCGTGAGGGAGGCAGCCGTAAAGGCTCGCTCGCCGATGTATGCCGTTGTTGTTCGACTCGTCACTTGCGCAGAAAGCTCGGATCGAGCGTGGGCGCTCCTCTCTCCCATGGTGGTCGCGTTGAATGTGCTTGCTCGACCGAACGGCAACCACCTCGTTCCCTTGGCGATGCAGGACTACGATGCAGAGGACCAGGAGGAGGACATCTTGAGACGACAGTCGCATCGCTGGGGCATGTTGCTATCTCAGGAGGAACTGCTCTCGCTCGTTCGCTTCCCAGGAGATGAAGTCGTCTCCACGAAGTTGCGCCAGGACACCGGTCGCACGAGATCTGCAGTGAGCTTTCCTGCCAATGGGCTTTTCCTTGGCTGGAATGACCATGCTGGAACCCGTGCGCCGGTAAGGCTGACTCCCGCTCAAAGGGTACGGCACATGCATGTCATCGGGGGCACGGGCACCGGAAAGACGACGTTTCTCTTCAATCTGATTCAGCAGGACATGGAATCTGGGAATGGATTCGCCCTTCTGGATCCCCATGGCGATCTTGTGGATCGCATTCTCGACTACGTGCCTCCTGACCGCCAGAAGGAAGTCGTTCTTATCGATGCGGGCGACGAAGAATACAGCGTCGGATTTAACGTTCTGAGCGCCAAGGCCGACTACGAGAAGACATTGCTCGCTTCGGATCTCGTGGGCGTGTTTCAGCGCCTGAGTACGAGTTGGGGCGATCAGATGGGTGTTGTGTTCAGAAATGCCATTCTCGCGTTCTTGGAACGACCCGAGGGAGGGACGTTGGCCGACGTGCAGCGATTTCTTCTGGAGCCTGATTTTCGATCCAATGTCTTGGAGACAGTGACCGATCCTGATGTGGTTTATTACTGGCGAGTTGGATTTCCAAAACTCGGTGGAACGAAGTCGATTGGCCCAGTGCTGACGCGATTGCAGACCTTTCTCTCGCCAAAACCGATTCGCTACATGGTGAGCCAGCGAGACAGCAAGCTCGACATAGGAGCCATGATGGATTCGGGGAAGATCCTCCTCGTAAAGTTGCCTCTCGGGTTGATGGGAGCCGAGAACAGCTACCTGCTAGGCTCGTTGATCGTCTCGAAGATCCAGCAAGCCGCGATGGCCAGGCAACGGATGCCCGAGGAGCAACGCCGGTTCTTTGCCCTCTACGTGGACGAGTTTCAAAACTTCATCACGCCATCCATGGCCGAGATTCTGTCCGGCACTCGGAAGTACCAATTGTCTCTCGTGCTAGCTCACCAAGACCTTGAGCAACTCGGGAGAAACGATGCTGTTGGCAGCGCCGTTCGTTCGAATGCAGGCACTCGGGTCGTTTTTCGAGTCGGCGACGCAGATGCTCGCGAACTCGCCAAAGGCTTCACTCATTTTGAGGCTGAAGAGTTGCAGTCGCTCTCCACGGGCCAAGCCATCATGCGTGTCGAACGCGGTGACAACGACTTCAACCTGAGTGTGCCCTTTCCATCTGCACCTGAGGATGGAGATTCAAAAGCCCGCCGCGATGAAATCATCGCTCGATCACGCCGCCAATACGCGCGAGCACGAACTGATGTTGAGGGCGATGATCGCCAACGTTTGGCGGAGCTGTCTCGGACATCCGCAGCGAAGCGAAAGGAGGCAAAGGCGTCGCCAGAACCACCACAGGTAGCCCCCCCAGAATCACCAAGTCCTCGTCTTGCTGAGCCGGAACCCCCTGCGGCCCCTCCCGAACAGCCTCCAGTGGTTCAATCAACCGAGGAACAAGCGCCAGAGCCCTCCACGCCGAAGTACGAAACCACCCAACTTCGGGCTGATCTGGAGGAACTCGGTCGGGGCGGTGAGATCCACAAGGCGGCCCAGGCCGAGTTGAAAGTCGTTGCCGAGTCCAAAGGCTTTCGCGCCACCATCGAACGCCAGCTACCCGGCTCTCTGGACACCGTGGATCTGTACGTGGAACGAGATGGCGTGGCCATCGCTTGTGAAGTCACCGTCACCAACACTCTGGAGTATGAACTCCGAAACATCACCAAATGCCTGAGGGCCGGAGTTCCCTTGATCGCGGTCATCGCTCTCGATGAAAGCAAACGCTCACGACTTGCGGCAGCCATTGAAAACTCCCTCTCTTCCGCTGAACAGTCCCGAGTGAAGTGCCTGATGAAAGACGACTTTGAAGCGCTGCTCGATACCGTCCATCCGTCCTCCGCAAAATCCAAACTATCGCAACAGCCACCGACCAAGGAGCGAGTCGTGAAAGGGTGGAAGGTGCGAACCAACGCCACCCCACCCGACAATCAAGATGTGGGTGCTGTTGAGCAAGAACTCGCCGCCACTCTCGGCGACAATCTTCGCAGGAGAAGATCCAAGCCAAAGGACAGCGAATGATTTGTATCCTCCAGACCGATCATTTCACTACTCCTTATTGCCTGTATGCCCGCAGAGCCTTGTCACCATGGGACATTCGTTTGCCCCATCAGCGAAGTCTTGCTCAATTCCCGAAAATGGAATAACTTCTTGGCATGAGTCATTCATTGCCCTTTTCCGACGCGACTTCCAAGCGGGTCGGCATTTGGATTCGCGTCTCTACAGAGGACCAAGCGAAGGGAGACAGCCCGGATCACCACCGGGCGCGAGCCGAGATGTATGCCTCCGCCCGTGGATGGAAGGTGATCGAGATCTATGACCTCGCGGGAGTCAGCGGTTGCAGTGTGGTGGATCACCCTGAAGCCAAGAGAATGATGGCTGACGTGAAGCGCGGGCACATCCAAGCTCTGGTGTTCTCGAAATTGGCCCGACTAACCCGCAATGCGAAGGAGTTGATGGATTTCAGCGAGTTCTTCCAGGAACACCAAGCCGATCTCGTGTCTCTCAGCGAAAGCATTGACACCAGCTCCCCAGCTGGACGGCTTTTCTTCAATTTGGTCGGGTGCATGGCTCAGTGGGAGCGCGAAGAAATTGCTGACCGAATCAAGAGTTCAGCACTCGTTCGGGCTCAGTTGGGAAAGCCCATTAGCGGCAAGTGCCCCTACGGATACATGTGGAAGGAAAAGAAGCTTGTCCCCAACCCTGAAGAAGTTCCTGTTCGGCGACTCATCTATGAACTCTTCGACGAGCAGAAGCGCATCAAAACGGTCGCTCGAATCCTGAACCAACGCGGCTATCGCACACGGAACAACAAGCCTTGGTCAGACACCGCCATCCGATTTCAGCTTCGCGATCCTTCCGCAAAAGGCATTCATCGCCGAAACTACACCTCCAGTGCCAAAGGGAATAAAGTCGTGTTCAAGCCGGAATCTGAGCACATCTTCAACGAGGTCGAGCCGATTGTCCCAACGGAACTCTGGGATCGATGCAACGAACTTCTAGACGCCCGCTACATGAAACGGGAGCGTCGACCATCCAAGAAGCCCGCGCACGTTTTTTCAGGATTCGTGGTCTGTCATTGTGGCTCGAAAATGTATGTCCCGATTCGGACACCCAAATACACCTGCCGAAAGTGCAGGAATAGCATCGGGTGTCAGGACTTGGATGAAATCTTCATGAATGAGGTCAAAGGCTACCTCGTGAACCCAGCCAATGTCCGATCCTATCTCAAGAACGCGGGCAAGACCCTTGCCGAAAAACAACTCCTATTGGATCAGCGGCAAGGAGCGGCTGAGAAACTCAAACTGGACACTGAGCGCATGCTCCGACTCTACCTTGACGGAGATATCGATGCGAATGATTTCAAAAAGTTCAATGACCCGCTCAGCGACCAAAGGCAGCAAACGGACGAAGAGCTGGGACGCCTCCAAGCCGAAGTTGATGTTCTCAAGATCGACAACCTCTCAAGTGAGCAACTGGTCACCGAAGCCCAAGATCTACACACTCGTTGGCCTGAGATGAGTCTCGACGAAAAGCGAAGAGTCGTCGAAGTCATGGTTCGCAGTATCCTAATCGGGGACGGAGAGATCGAGTTCAACCTCGTCCAACTCCCCTCTTATAAAGAAATCACAAATTGGCAAAGTACGTATCTTCATGCGAGTACGGCGGGGCGCAGCAGCAGAGGAATTTGAGGGTCTGGGTGGCGGAGATTTGGTGCCAGGCTCCGGCGGGGATGAGGATTGCATCGCCGGGGCCGACTTCGCGCGTCTCGCCGTCGATCTCCATGGTACCGGTGCCTTCTTGGATGAAATAAAACTCCTCGCTGAGCTTGTGGTAGTGACGCTCGGTGGCTCCGTCGGTGGGCACGGTGGCTTCAGCGAGGCTTTGATTGGCCACGGGCGCGTTGCTGAGGTCCAGAATGCTGCGGATGGTCGATCCATCCTTGGTGGTGAAGGGCGTTTGTTGGGAAAGGGCGTTGATCGTCATGGCTCGACGGGCATTGTGTCTCATTCGGGCGCGATTTCCCCCGTTTTTTCCCCATGTTTGATCCCGCCGCCTGCACCGCCATCATCACGGGAGCCTCCTCAGGACTCGGGGCCGAGTTCGCCCGTCAACTGGCCCCTCTCGCCTCCACCCTCCTGCTGGCCGCCCGCAGCCTGGAGAACCTCGAAGCCGTCGCCCGCGAACTGCGCCAAGCCAATCCCAAGGTCACGATCCTCACCTGCCCCTGCGATGTCTCCACTCCCGACGGTCGCGCCAGCTTGATCGACGCCATTGAGGCGGGAGGCTTGAAGCCAAACCTCCTGATCAACAATGCGGGGATTGGCGACTATGGACCGGTCGAAACGGCCGATGCGGGCCGCATGACGCAATTGATCGATCTGAATGTCACGGGACTGTTGTTGCTGTCCCACGCCATGATCCCCCGACTGGCCCGCAGTCAGGAGAGACCTGCGGGAATCCTCAATGTCAGTTCCCTCGCGTCCACGCTTCCCCTTCCCGGCATGGCTCTCTATGGCGCATCGAAGGCATTTGTCAGCAGCCTGTCGGAAGCCATGGCGGTCGAACTGGCGCCCAAGAACATCGTCGTCACCTGTGTCTGCCCCGGCCCCACGCCGACGAGGTTCAGCGCCACTGCCAAACGGCCCACGGGTGAGGACGCCGACCGCGAAGGCCAGGGTTTTCTCCGGATTCCCCCCAGCCAAGTGGTCCGCGAAGCGCTCGGGGCGCTCCGCGCTGGAAAGGCGTGTGTGTTTCCCGGTCGCGCCGTCCGATTCTGCGCAACGCTCTTCCGATTGTTGCCCCGGCCCTTGATGCGACGGATTCTGCGGCGAAGGTACGCGAAATCCTCCTGATACCCATTGGCATGAGCGATCCTGATCCCATCACTACCCCCTCCACGAACCAGAACGTCAAAAAGAAATCCGGACCCGGGTGTTTCGGTGCCGTGACCCGCATTCTCTTCCTCGCGATCATCGGTCTGGCGCTCCTCCTGCCCTTCACTCCGTATGCAGGACGGATCAAGCGCGGCATCCAAGACATCGTCCGTGCCGCCCGAGAGGGGGATCCCAAAATCATCACCAAGGAGATTCTCCGGGAGATCGAGGTGCCCAAGGAGGTCGTCAAAGAAGTCGTCCGTGAGGTTGAGGTCATCAAGGAAGTCCCCGCTCCGCCACCGCCCCTCCCCGAGGAATACATTCCACGCAAAGAGGTGGACGTGGCGTCGCTGTTCAACGGCATCACCATCAACAGCACCTTGGTCACCGAGCAAGGAACCTTCGCCAGTCTGGAACGGCTCGACCCCAAGGCGTACCAAGCCGAGTTCCAGCTCACCGTCCGCGTACCCAAAGCCAACCAGAGCGTCAGTGAACTCGCCCGCATCAACAAGCACCTCCCCGCGATGCTGCCCGACCTGAAGGCGATGGTGGAGACGAGCAAGGTGTCCGGCTTCTACCACAAACTCTACGAGAACAAGACCAACGCGGTGAAGCGGGACATCACGCGTCTCAACAAGGCGCTGGACAGGCACAACTTCTTCGACTGCGAGACCATCCTCGAACTCACACACCCGACCAGCAAGCGCCGAGCCCTGCTGATTCAGTCCGAGATGGACGTGGTGGCCGATGGCTCGGACGGAGATCGCATGTCGACACTCGATGACTACATCTGGATGTCCGATTACTACCAGCCCTTCACCAGCTATGGCTGGGCCAAGCGCACGAAGACCCCCAATCCACTTCTCGCCCGATGGGAAGAGCGACTGAAGAAGGCCAAGGAAGAATACGCCATCAAGGGTCTCTCCGCCGAGCGCAACGCCTACCTGCGCTCCTCCATCAGCCAGCTCGACCTGGAAATCAAAGACATGAAGGCCCGCAGCAGCCTGATAGCCGAGAAAGATCCCTTCATCGTCATCTCCCTGCTCTTCCGCGGCTACTCGAATAGCAACAAGCACACGCCCAACATCGGTGACTACGCCGCCGTCCTCTACGACGACAAGATCTATCCGGCGATCTGCGGAGACTATGGCCCCACCCTCAAGATGGGTGAGGCCTCTCTGTTCGTGGCAAAGACGGTCAATGAAAAGGCCACGCCCTACCGCCGCCCCGAGAGCGACCTCAAGGTGACCTACGTCGTCTTTCCCGGCACGGCGGAGAAACCCTTCGGCCCACCTGACTTGGAGAAGTGGTATGCCAAGGTGGGTGAATACCTCACCGATCTCGGAGGCATCGGCAGTGGCTATGCCCTCCACAAGTGGGAGGATCCGTTCAAGAAGGAAGAGCCAGTGCCTGCGCCTGTACCTGAGACGGTTTCGCCTCCCTCGGATGGAAGCGCAGCCACCGATGCCACGGCGACTCCTGCGGCACCAGCCGAGGGAATCTCAACACCTCCAACGGCGACCGACACGCCCACGACTTCAGAAGCGTCAGCAACGACCAGTCCCGAAACCGAGGTGAAGCCGGCCGAGGTACCAGCATCCGGTTCGAACTGAGAAAAACGGAAGGCTCGGAACGACGCGCGGCCCACGCTTGCCTCCCCCGGCAAGTCGCCGGGGCCGGACACCCAGCCTCAGACTCAACCAAGGTGAGGAGCGGGAAGAGTCGGTGCCTCCTTACTCGGCGGCGGTGTCTTCACCTTCACTCGAAGGCTCGGCATCGCCAGAAGGCGATTCGGTGGACTCAGCGTCTGGAGCAGACTCGGACGCGGCCCCCTCGGGGACCGGAGTAGCGTCCTCCGCTTCCGGAGTGGCTTCCTCTTCGTCATCGGCAACGACCGTGGCGACATCTTGGATGGTTTCGCCCGCCTTGAGGTTCATCAGCTTGACGCCTTGGGCATTGCGACCCGTTTCCCGGATCTCGTTGACGTTGATCCGCACGCTCTGACCGGTGGAAGTCATGAGCATCAATTGATCCTCATCCATGACGGCAAGTGCTCCGACGACCTTGCCGGTCTTCTCGGTGACTTTCATCGTGATGACGCCCTTGGTGCCGCGATTCGTGAGACGGTATTCGTCAAACGGAGTGCGCTTCCCAAGGCCCTTCTCGGACACCACCAGCATTTGAGCGGCAGGATCCGCGACCGTGAGGGAGACCACGAAGTCATCCTTGCCGGGCTTGATGCCCCGCACCCCGGCAGCCGAACGGCCAATGGCCCGGAATTGTTCCTCATTGCAGCGAACGCACATACCATGGCTGGTGGTGAGGCAGAGCTCCTGCTTTCCATCGGTGAGAACGACTTGAATGAGATCGTTCCCATCCTTGATGTTGATCGCGATGATGCCGTCCTTCCGAACATTTCGATACGCGGACAGCGCCGTCTTTTTGACCGTTCCGTCTCGGGTGGCGAAGAGAATGAACTGATCTTCACGCCAGATCGTCTCGTCCTCCTCCGAGGCACATTCGAGCCGAAGCACCGCCGCGATTTTTTCATCAGGGCGAAGGTTGAGCAGGTTCTTGATGCTCCTCCCCTTCCCGGTTCTCGAGGACTCCGGCACCGCATAAACCCGCTCCACATAAACACGGCCGGTATTGGTGAAAAACATCAGGTAGTCGTGGGCAGAGGCCGTGAAGAGATGTTCCACGAAGTCACCTTCATCGTCTTCGTCCACGGCTTCGCGGGTTTCCATTCCCTTGAGCCCCTTGCCACCGCGGGCTTGGAGACGGTACTCCGCCGCTTCGGTACGCTTGATGAAGCCGCGATGACTGAGCGTCACGATGTTCGGCTTGTTAGCGATCAGATCCTCAATTCGGATCTCGCCCGCCGCTGCCTCGATGGCCGTCAGGCGCGGCATCCCATGCTTGTCCTTGATGGCGAGAAGCTCTTCCTTGATGATGGTCAGCACCCGAATCTCGCGGGCGATGATGTCCATGAAATCCCGGATGTCGGCCAGAATACGGTCATACTCATCCTTGATCTTGCTCTGCTCCAGCGCTGTGAGCTGGTACAAGCGAAGCTCCAGAATCTGGTTCGCCTGAATGTCTGTGAGGATATACCGGTCGCCAACAATGGAAGGTTGCCCGCGAACCAAAATTCCGAGCGCCACGACTGCGTCGACCGTGAAGGTGTAGGCCTTCAATTTGTGGAAGGCTTCTTCACGATTCGCGGAGTCACGAATCATCTTGATGAAGTCATCCAGGTTGTTGATCGCCAGGAGGAAGGCTTCCAGTTTCTCCGCCGCCGCTTCGGCCTTGCGGAGAAGAAAGCGTGTCCGCCGTAGCACCACCTCACGGCGATGCTCGATGTAGCACGAATTCGCGTCTTTGAGGTTCAGCAACCGGGGACGGCGCTGATCGATCGCCAACATGTGCGTCGAGAACGTGGTCTCGAGTGCGGTGTGCTTGAAGATGTTGTTGAGCACCACCTGCGCACGGGCCTCGCGTTTGAGGTCGATCACGACCCGGGAGTTCTCATCCGACTCATCCCGCACAGCGCTAATTTCAGGAAGCACCTTCTCGTGCACCAAAGCCGCAATGCGCTCGACCAGAGTGCGCCGGTTGACGCCATAGGGAATGGCGGTGATGACGATCTGCTCGCGATTGCCGTTTTCAACAATCTCCGCATGTCCGCGAATGCGCACCGTGCCGTGACCTGTCTCCAGATACTCACGAATGCCCGCCGTCCCATAGATCGTACAACCCGTGGGAAAATCGGGGCCCTTCACGTGCTCCATGAGCTCCTCGATCGTGATGTGCGGGTTGTCGATCTGAGCGCAAATGCCGTCGACGACCTCGCCGAGATTGTGCGGAGGCATGTTGGTCGCCATCCCCACCGCGATCCCCGTTCCGCCGTTGACGAGCAGGTTCGGAAACGCCGCTGGAAACACCGTCGGCTCCGTCAGGGTCTCATCGTAGTTCGGGATGAAATCGACGGTCTCTTTCTCCATGTCCTCCATGAGGAGGCCTCCAAGGTGCGTCATGCGCGCCTCGGTATATCGCATCGCCGCAGGAGGGTCGCCTTCAATGGAACCAAAGTTTCCCTGCGGATCGACCAGTGGAACTCGAATGGACCAGGATTGGCCCATATTCACCAAGGTCGGGTAAATCACCGCCTCGCCGTGCGGGTGGTAGTTCCCCGAGGTGTCACCGCAGATCTTCGCGCATTTCCGATGCTTCTTCGGCGGATAGAGCGAGAGCTCGTGCATCGCATACAGGATGCGGCGTTGCGATGGCTTCAAACCGTCTCGCACGTCGGGCAGCGCCCGGGCGATGATGACGGACATCGAGTAGTCGAGGAAGGAACTCTTGATTTCCTCATCGACGTTGATGGAGCGGATACTTTCGGAAGATTCGTCAGACACAGTGAGACAGCGGTAAAACAGGATTAATCAGAAGGAGCCAGGTCAGGCTGCTTACACGTCGAGGTTCTTCACATTGAGCGCGTTCTCCTCAATGAACTGGCGGCGGGGTTCGACCACATCGCCCATGAGGATGGTAAACATTCGATCGGCTTCCACATGGTTGTCCTCGCCCCAGTGAACTTTCATCAGGCGGCGGTTCGACGGATCCATGGTGGTCTGGAAAAGCTGCTTCGCGTTCATTTCACCCAGTCCCTTGAATCGCTTGATCTCCACGCCGCGCTTCCCGATCTCGAGAACCTTGTCAAGGATGGCAGGAACGCTGAACACAGGGTGCACCCGGGCCTTGTCCCCATCGCCTTCGATGACTTCGAACAGCGGCTTGTCCTGACTGCTGAAGTGATCGATGTGAAGTCCCAGTTCCAACAGCTGGGCAAAGAGCTTCCGCATCGAGTTGGCTTCATGAATTTCGATGAGACGGACCCGGCGGGTACTTCCTCCGTTGTTGGTGACCACATCCGATCCATTTCCGAAGAGCGCCAAGTCAGGATTCGCCTTGGAGAAGTCCGTCAGCTGAGCGTCGTCAAGGCAGTAGTGGGTACTTTCCTCATTCCCATCCATCACCCGAACCAGGTAGTGTGGGAGCGTACCAGTCTCATGGTCGCGCACCTGCAAGTAGGCCTCAAAATCGCCACCCTGGCGCCGAATCATGTCGGCAAAGCGGGACAAGGGGGAGAGCAATTCGAGGACCTTCTTCAGCTTCTCCTTCTCAAACACCAACTCCTCCCCCACAGCCTTGAGCGTCACTTCTTCGGCACCGAGATCGATCAGAATCCGGTTCATGGCCGCGTCGTCCTGCACGTACTCTTCACGCTTCTTCCTCGTGATCTGGTAAAGCGGGGGTTGGGCGATGTAGACGTATCCTTGGCGCACCAGTTGCGGCATCTGCCGGTAAAAGAACGTCAACAGCAGCGTACGGATGTGGGAACCATCCACATCCGCATCGGTCATGATGATGATCTTGTGGTAGCGCGCCTTCTCGAGATTGAACGAGCCCTCGCCCTCCCCATCCCCGATGCCAGTCCCGATCGCGGTGATCATGGTCTGGATTTCCTTGTTCTGGAGCACCTTGTCGAGGCGGGCCTTCTCCACATTGATCAATTTTCCGCGAAGCGGCAGGATGGCCTGCACGCGTCGATCCCGGCCCATCTTGGCCGAGCCACCCGCGGAGTCACCTTCGACAATAAACAATTCGCTCTTCGCCGGATCTCGCTCCGAGCAATCCGCCAACTTGCCGGGCAGTCCGCCGCCAATGAGGGCGCTCTTGCGAACCGTCTCCCGAGCCTTGCGTGCAGCCTCGCGAGCACGAGCCGCGGTCAGGATCTTGTCGATGAGCTTCTTGGCCACCTGCGGATGCTCATCCAGATACTCCATGAGCCCGTCGTAAACGATGGACCCGGTCACACCCTCGACCTCGTTGTTGACGAGTTTCACCTTTGTCTGCGCGTTGAACCGCGGATTGGGCAAACGAACGCTCAACACGCAGATCATGCCTTCGCGGCAGTCATCTCCGGTGATCGCAGGGTCCTTGTCCTTCAGGATGCCGTTGGACTTGGCGTATTGATTGATTGCCTTCGTCAGCGCCCCCCGCATCCCGGAGTAGTGCGTCCCGCCGTCCGGGTTCGGGATCGAGTTGGCGAAGCACAGCGTGTTCTCATTGTAGCTGTCAGTGTATTGAATGACCGTATCCACAAACACGGCTTCATCCTTGCCGTCATAGTCCACCATCCGTTGACCGCGCAGCACGATGGGCTCGGGATGGCTGAGTTCCTTGTTTTCACCCAACTGACGGACAAACTCGGCGATGCCCTCCTTGTAGAAAAAGGACTCCTCACGCGGCTTGTCGGGACGCTCGTCCCTCAGGGTGATCGTGATCCCGGGATTGAGGAATGAAAGTTCACGAAGGCGCGTCGCCAGGCGGTCAAATTGGAACTCCGTCGTGATCGTGAAGATCGTCGGATCCGGCATGAAAGTGATCTTCGTCCCCGTGCGCTTAGTGTCTTCTAGATCGCCAATGACGTTCAACGGCGCGGTCGTCTTGCCACGCTCGAAGGAGATGGCGTGGACCTTCCCATCGCGAAAGACCTCGGCTTTGAACCAATCGGAGAGGGCGTTGACACACTTCGCTCCCACCCCGTGCAAGCCACCCGAGTACTTGTAGGCTCCCTGGCCAAATTTACCGCCCGCGTGAAGGTTCGTCAGAACCAATTCCACGGTCGGAACGCCCCACTTCGGGTGCATTTCCACGGGAATCCCCCGCCCATTGTCTTCAATCGAGCAGGAGCCGTCGCTGTGAATTGAAACTTTGACGTGATTGCAGTAGCCCGCCAAATGCTCATCGATCGAGTTATCGACCACCTCAAAAACACAGTGGTGCAAGCCCCGTTCATCCGGGTCGCCGATGTACATCCCGGGGCGCTTTCGAACCGCCTCCAGACCCTCCAGCTTGTCGATCTGCTGCCAGCCATAGTCTTGGCTGCCTGCCACGGTTGTGGCCTCGGAAATGGTTTCTTCTTTCTGGTCGGACATGAGGTTGAAAATCGCCTCCCGCCGGGCTTTTGGATGCGCCCCCGAGAGGGCCGTCCGACGGGAAACTTTATGGTAGCGAGATGGGGGGCATGTCCAAGGCTTTTCTGTCGTTTTGGCTGGATTTTAAGTCAGGTCGCCATCAGCCTGCAGGCCTTATGGATTCAATGGAAAAGCACTATGATTTCGTGGTCATCGGGGGCGGAAGCGCGGGCTATGCGGCGGCCCGCACCAGCCACTCCCTCGGAATGTCCACAGCCGTGATCGATGGCGCGAGTGAATTAGGTGGCCTTTGTATCCTCCGGGGGTGCATGCCGAGCAAGACACTGATCGAGTCGGCTGAACGAAATCTGACCCTCCGCCATGCTTCCGAGTTTGGTCTGACCGCGCAAGTGGGGGTGCCCGACATCCGCGCCATTCGCGACCGGAAGCGACGCCTGATCGCCGACTTCGCCAACTACCGGAAGGACCAATTGCAAGATGGACGCTTTGATCTTCATCGAGCTCGTGCAGTCTTCACCGACCGCCACACCATTCGGGTCGAACCCATCGACGGTTCCCAGACCTTCACGGTTCATGCACGAACCTTTTGCATCGCCACCGGCTCCATTTCCGCAGCGCCTCCCATCCCCGGATTGGTTGAAACAGGCTTTTGGACCAGCGACGACGTTCTCGATACCGACACCCTGCCGAAATCCATCGCAGTCCTCGGAGGCGGTGCCATTGCCCTGGAGATGGCACACTACCTCGAAGGCGTCGGCTGTGAAGTCACCCTAATTCAACGCAGCGGCCAGTTTCTCACCGGCCTTGACTTGGAGTGCAGCGATGTTGTCAAAACCTCCTACGAGCGGCGCGGCATCACCTGCCACACGGGTACGAAGATCGAAGAGGTTTCACAGATCGACGGAAAAAAACGCGTCCGATTTCTCCATGAGGAGCGAGAGATGCAGGTCGACGCCGACGAAATCCTGCTTGCGATGGGGCGTCGGTCCGCCACAGACGGGCTCGACCTTCACGCCGCTCATGTGGGCGTCACGGGTCACAAGATTCAAATCACCCCGACGATGCAATCCACCCAGCCGCACATTTTCGCGGCAGGCGATGTGTGCAGCCCACTCGACGTCGTCCACGTCGCCATTCAGCAGGGCGAGATAGCTGCGCGCAATGCCCACCGCCTCCTCAACGATCAGGCGGTTAGAGAAGAAATGGACTACCGACTCATCCTCTTCGGCGTCTTCTCTCACCCGCAAGTCGCCGTCGTCGGCCAGACCGAGGTCGATCTCAAAAAGACCGACATTCCCTACGTCACCGCCAGCTACCCCTTTGACGATCACGGCAAGTCGCTCGTCATGGGCGAGACCGACGGCTTCGTCAAAATGATCGCCCACAAGGAATCGGGAGAAATCCTCGGCGCATCCTGTGTCGGACCGCATGCCACCGACCTCATTCACGAAGTCGTCATCGCCATGCACTACCGTTCCACTGTGCAAGACTTCCAAACCATTCCCCACTACCACCCCACCCTCAGCGAGATTTGGACCTACCCGGCCGAGGAGTGTGCGGAACAACTTGCCTAGTTCCGGCGCCCCAAACGCACATCCATCCAGACGGCCAATGCCAGCACGGTCCCCCGGGCGATGAATTTGAACTCCGGCGACACGGCCATCAGGGTCATACCGTTGAGCAGGCAGGCCATTAGAAGCGCACCAAACAGCACGCCGAGCACACTCCCCCGTCCTCCCTTCAGACTCACCCCCCCGATCACACAGGCAGCGATGGCATCCAGCTCCATCAATTCACCCACCGTCGTCGTGGAGGCCCCAGCGTACGAAGTCTGCATGAAGCCCGTGATCGCGACGACGCCTCCCATGATCGCGAAGGCAAGCATCACCACCCGACCCACCGGAATCCCCGACACCAAAGCGGCCTCCTCGTTCCCACCGATGGCATACAGGTAACGACCAAGAGTCGTGTGACGCGTGATCACGTAAACCATCAACGTCACCATCGCCAAAATCAGCGAAGGCAAAGGCACCCCTTGGAACTGATTCGTCACAAGCACAAAAAGGCAGATCGCTTGCAAGGCGATGAACCACTGCAAAAAGGCCATCTCACCGGAGCCCACCTCAAATCCCTCCGACCTCTTCGTCGCCCGTGATCGCCACATGCTCAGTCCCAGCGCTGAACCAAGCACCACCGCCAACACCCAACCCGCCGTCGGCGGGAGGTAATAAGTCGTCAGCATCGAGTAGAAATTCCGCCCGCCGCCCGCCACCACTGGGACCGTCGAATTCTGAATCGTCAGCCAAAACAACCCCTTGAAGACCAGCAAGCCACCCAGCGTGATGATGAACGCGGGGATCTTCTCCTTCACGATGAGCACCCCCATCAGGAACCAAAGAACCACCCCTACACCCAACGCTGCCAGCATCGCCAATGGCGCTGGCCAATTCTGCTGAAAGACGAGCACACTCGCCACACCGCCCAACAGCCCGACACCGCTCCCCACGGACAGATCGATGTGCCCCGGCAGAATGATCAGGAGCATCCCCATCGCCAAAGTCGCCGTGATCGACAACTCGGTCATTAGCAGGGACAGATTTCGCGCACCGAGAAACTGCTCCTCCGCCAACGAAAAAAACGCCACCATCAAGAGCAGCGCGATCCCGATTGAAAACTCGCGAATGTTTAGCCGACTCATAATCACCCTTTTGACTCGCGAATGATCGGCAACCGCCTCACTCGAACGCGTTCGGGTTCCACGCTTACCACACAGCCCCGCCCAAGCTGCTCCTTGCAAAGAACCAACACCTTCTTTACCAGCACCGCGCATTCCTGCGTGCGCAGCCCTTCGATCCGAATCCGGATCACCGATGATTCGGTACGGCGATCAGTCGCTAGCAACGCATGAAAGTCTGAATCCAATGTAATGACGCTCCGTCCTTCCAAGGAGGCTCGGTCCAAGATCTCCTGATCTGCCGAGCAGGCCATCCCCAACTCGCTGACGTGAAATGCATCGATGCCACTTTCGCGAAGGAATGCAGCGGCCCGAAGGGGCAGCCCTTGATCACGCAGCAACTTCATTGGGCGCAGACCAAGAAAGAATCTCGTCGTCCATCGACTCCGCCGCAAAAGCCAGCGCCTGCCGAATGTCCTCATCCTCGAGATCCGGGAAATCTTTCCTGAGTTCATCCCGATCCAAATACTCGGCCACCAATTTGACCACCCTTTGCACGGTCAAACGCATCCCACGGACACATGGCTGTCCATTCATCTGCGCCGGATTGATGGTAATTCGGTCAAAGTTCATCTCATCCAGAGTATCACTTGGGTTCCAGCTCGACAACGGGTGTTTCCCTGCATGCATTCCCTCTGCCCGACAACGCCGCCTCCATCAGCTTCTCCTGCGTCGCCTCGTCGCGCTTGAACTCTCCGCCAATGCGACCCTCCTGGAGCATGAGGATGCGATCACTCATGCCGATCAATTCCGGCAACTCGCTCGACACCAGAATCACCGCCTTTCCATCATCCGTCAGTCGGTTGATGATCTCATAAATCTCGATCTTCGCCCCGACATCGATCCCCCGCGTTGGCTCGTCGAGAAAGACCACCTTCGGCTCGGTCAGCAATGCCTTTCCAAGGACCACTTTTTGCTGATTGCCTCCCGACAGCTTTCCCACTTCGGCCTCCAGCCCCGTGGCTTTGACTCGAAGCGAATCAAACATGCCACGACTGGCCGCCACCTCACTCGTCCGACTGACCCACCCCACCCGGCTGTGCTTCTCCAGCGACGAGAGGGAGAGGTTGAATCCAACATCGTGTTGAAGAATTAGCCCGTAGCGTCTTCGGTCTTCCGATACCAGCGCCAGCCCTGCCTTCATGACCTTCTCTGGCGACTTCATCGGCAATGGCTGTCCATCCAGCTCCACCGTGCCCGAATCGCGTTCTCCCCATGCGCCAAAGAGATGCATCAAGAGCTCGGTCCGCCCGCTCCCCATCAATCCCCCGACGCCCAGGACCTCGCCCGCACGGAGGTCAAACGTCATGTCTCGCAAGGCCAGACCATGTCCAGTCGCGGGCGATGCACTCAGACCCCTCACGTTCAAAATCACCTCACCTGGATGGGAGGCCCGGCGCGGAAACAAATCCTCGATCTCCCGGCCCACCATCTCCTCGATCACTTTCGCCGGGGACGTGTCGGTTGCCACCCGTGTAGAAATCGTCGCACCATCCCGCAGCACGGTCACCCGGTCCGCCACGCCAAACACCTCCTCCAACTTGTGGGAGATGTAGATGCAGCTGATCCCGCGTTTCCGCAGATCGCGGAGGATATCGAGAAGAATCTCCACCTCGTGCTGAGCCAGCGCTGCGGTCGGCTCGTCGAGAATCAGGATCTTCGAGTCCTGCGACAGCGCCTTCACGATTTCGACGAGTTGCTTCTGCCCCACCCCGAGATCGATCACCCGTGCGGCGGGATCGATCGCCACGCCAAACCGCTCCAGCAACGCCCGTGCCTCCCGGTAAACCTT
>CAXBNA010000097.1:0-21852 GCA_963976915.1 uncultured Verrucomicrobiales bacterium | reverse complement strand
TGGCCACTGCAGCGGCGGGCTCTTTCGCTTGAGCCGGTTCTTTGGCGGGCTGGGGGGCTGGCTTTGCGGCCGGAGCTGGTTCAGCCACGGGTTCAGCGGCAAAGCCAAAGGAGAACTCTTGAACCTCGGGAGCTTTGAGTTTGGCATCCAGCGCCATCTCCATCCGCATGGGCTCACCCAGAATGTCCGAGGCCAGTTCTTCGAGAAAACTGCGCTGATTGTCGCGCATGAGGCTGCTCATCGCAGGCTTCTCCGTCGTCGGGAAACCCAGCTTCACCACGCCGCGATCAATCGCCTGAACGGTCGCGACTTCCAGCCAACTGGAGATCAGACCGCGCTTCTTGCGCACCTGAGCGATCAAGACCTCCTGAAACGACGAAGGCGTGGATGGCACCTCGGCCGCACCTTTGTCGGACGATGGCGCAAACGTCGGTTCTTCCGCCAACAAACTTCCCTCGTCCGGCTCTCCAATCGACGCGGGCTCCGGCACCTGTCGTTGCTCAGGCTCAGGATCGGGCTTCCGCTCGGGGGCGGGGGCAGGCTCTGAAGGTGAGGGAGAGGACACCGGAGGCTTGGACCTCGACTCCGTTGCTGAGGCAGGCGCCGGAGCAGCGACCGCGGCCACCGTCGTTCTCGGAGCGGATGGAGCCGGTGCCGCACGCCGGACCGGACGCGCTTGCACCCGGTCGGCCAGCGAGGTGCCCGTGCCCGCATCAATGGCGTCAATCACATCGCTGATGGAGACTTCTTCCATGGCTTGCACGGCCTGGATGACCGCGAGTTCCATGTGCAGTCGCTTGTTGCTGGCCCAGCGCATGCGGCTGTCCACTTCAGCAAGGCCATCCACCACACGCAGCAGTTGTTCGGCATTGGCCTGAGCGGCCTGATCCCCAACCATCTTCAGGACTTCGGGAGAGAGGTCCTCGCCAGCGGCCTCGGGATCGACCTGCTGCACCAGAAGTGTTCTCAGGTACTGAATCAGATCCGAGAGCAATCGGCCGAGGTCTTTGCCGGACTCGGTCTGGTCATGAATAACGCGCAGCGCCGCCACCGTGTCTCCACCGAGGATCGCACCCGCAAGCTGGCCCACCGTTTCTCCCGCCGTGAAGCCGAAAATCTCCAGCACGTCCTTTTCCTCAATCTCAGTGCCGCAAAAGGCCACCAATTGATCCAGCATGGACTGCGCATCCCGCATGCCGCCTTCCGCGCCCTTCGCGATGGCGTAGGCGGCCTTTTCGTTCAGCTTCACGTTTTCTTCCGACGCGATGTGGAGCAGATGATCGGCGATGATGGACGCCGGAATCCGCCGAAGGTCAAAGCGCTGACAGCGGCTGATGATGGTCGGCAGGATCTTGTTGGCCTCCGTCGTGGCGAAGATGAACTTCACGTGATCCGGCGGCTCTTCCAGGGTCTTGAGCAGCGCATTGAACGCCGCCGAGGAGAGCATGTGGACCTCATCGATGTAGTAGATTTTGAACTTCCCGCGTGCGGGGGCGTACTTCACCGTCTCGCGCAGGTCACGAACTTGGTCCACGCCATTGTTGCTGGCGCCATCGATCTCCAGCACGTCGAGACTTTCCCCCCGGGCGATTTCCTGGCAGATCTCGTGCTCGGGATCGAAGTCCGCGCTGGGGCCGTTGGGACAGTTGAGGGCCTTGGCGAAAATTCGGGCTGTTGAGGTCTTTCCGGTGCCCCGGGGACCAACAAACAGGTAGGCATGTGCCAGCCGATTCTGCTCGATGGCGTTCCTCAGCGTCCGAACCACATGGTCCTGACCGAGAACGTCATCGAAGGTTTTGGGACGATACTTGCGCGCGAATACCTGGTAACTCACACCGGCAGTCTAGGGCGGGTTTCAGCCTTGGCAATCGAGGAAGATTTGGGAAGCGGGGTTCGGCTTCCCAAGCCACGCTTTTCAGGGATTCATCACCCGTCTGCTTGGGCCAGAGCGGCCTCAGGGCGTCCACGGCCGGGGCTCAAGGCGGACGCTGGGGGTCTCACTCCGGCTGCGAACGAAGACGGCGTGCGTGGTCGGGAAAATCGGCTCATTGGAGTAGTCGGTCAGGCTGGCGTCGCCATCCTTGACCCACATGCCACCGCGCGCTCCAAGGAGGAAGTAGCCGCTGTAGCCCGTTTTTCCGGGCGCGGCATCGCCCTTCCACAAGCGAATCGAGTCCGCATCCGAGGCCTGGTTGGAGGCCACGCTTCCCTGCGCAGGCATTAACCTCCGATCCGCTGGCGACTGGGACACGGGATATCCGGTCCCGACAAGATGCAGTCCCGGCCGGAACTCCGTGGCAAAGGCCGTGGAACGGACTTCACCTGCGAGAATGCGGCGAACTGGATTGCCCCGAACATCCACGAAAAGGCCCTCGCTTGGGGACAAGGTCTCGCTGGCGAGATTGGTCAGGCTGGCATCGCCATCCTTCACCCACAACTGGCCGGCCGGAGCGTCGAAGCGCCAGTAGCTGACGAAGGCTCCAGAAACCCGATCATGGCGCACAATGCGGTCTGCGGTGGATGCGCTCTTGGCCGCATGGAACGACGACGCTGGAAGCACCTCCCCGTAAGTCCAGTGCGGACGGATCTCAAAACGGGCTCCTGCCAGCGCCGCAGGAACCTCGTGCAGGGTGGAGCGCTCGGACGACAGATCGAGCACCACCCGGTCACCGTCGCAATTGGACTCGTCCACTTCGATGCGGTGCCCGGCCAAGGGGCCGCTGACGATCTCGGCGAAGCACTCCATCCCGACAGGCAGCGCCAAACGCAGATTGCCACCATTGGCAGGAAGCCCCCAGCCGTCGGACAGCGTCGAAGACACGGATCCTGCAAACAAGCTTGGACGAAGCATCGGCATCGAGAAGGTCTGCTGACCGGCCATCTCGCGCCAGATCCAGCCGCTGACCGGACTGAAGGCCGTCGCCTCTGGCGTGCCATTGAGATCGGCATCCAAGGTCACCTTCAGCCGGAGGAATCCAGTCGGCGAGCCCGCGAAAGGTTCCGCATCGCTCACTGCCGAGTAGCGCACGGTGTCCACGCCACCCTCCGAAACCGTTGTTGGCGTGGATGTCTGAATCCGAGACCAGCCCACCGGAGATTGCGCCAGATTCGTGAGGCCTTGAATTTCATATTTCAAATCCCGAGGCGTGCCCGAAGGACGCCGCAAGATGGCGCTCACGATTCCGGCCTCGTGATCCACATCAAGCTGGAAATGCTGCCACGGATTCGCACCGGAATTGGGTGCCGTTCCAAGAGCGTACTCGACGAGGTTCGACACGCCATCGCCATCAGGATCATCATTGGGCCCGGCTTGGTCGCCAAGATCGTGCAGTTCCTGCCATGCGGCAAAGGTCTCTGCGGGAAGACGTTTGAGCGGAATGTTGTTCGCCACGGGCGCTGGATCGCTCAAGCGGAGATGCAATTCGACATACCAAGGATTGGCGTCTGCGCCTGCATCGGTCAGGTAGCCGCGCCGTTCGGGGTCTTCCGCCGAGCCCAACGCCATCACCGTGGCGCCACCAGACAGTTCCAGCGGACCCGCCGATGCCGGACGAAGATCGTCGATCAAATAGCCACCCGGGGGCGTGATCGTCAGAGTGTAAACACCATCCACCGAAGCCCCGAAGCAATACGCGCCACTCGTGCCATCCTGCATCAAGTTCACGTCAGCAGGTCCCGACACCGTCACATGCCCCCCGGCAACGATCTCACCCGATGCCGTGTCATAGAACACGCCCGTCGGCTGGAAATACTGGAGGAAATCCACACCCGAGACCGGTGCATCACCCACTCGGATGACCGTGCACCACAGATCCCCACCGTCGGTGTCATAGGTGGCCTCACTGCCGGGAGGTAGCGCCTGAACCACCATGTAGTCCCCGGGCTCGACAGCATCAAAGACAAACTCGCCACCCGCATCGGCAGTGGTCGTCGCCACAGCTGTCATCTCGCTGGCCGCCAGCAGGCCATCGCCGTCAATGTCTTCGTAAAGCGTCACCGGCAGACCTGCAATGCCACTGTCCGCGTCCGCGGGGTCGCCGTCGCCATCCAGGTCATTCCGCACCCGACCGGACAGCGGGAAGCCGGCCGCGTTCGGCGCAAACCCAAAGTCGATCGTCAGGTCGCTGTCTGCATCATTGGCGTCATCGCTTGTGCTGCTGAAACCCGACTCTCCGTCGCCCAGCCCGGGTTCCGTTCCGTAGTCCAGATCGAAGCTGATCGAATACACTCCAGCCGTCACCGGGTCCGTGCTGTCGAGCCCGTCCTCGTTGGCATCGTCATCCGAGCCGTCGTCTGAACCAAATCCGATGATCGACGTGGTATCCGCCAACGGACCGCTGGCTTGAAATTCCGACGCCGGAATGAACATGAAGTAGTTGCCCGGCTCTGGCGCACGCAGCAGGAAGGTTCCGTCGGATGCGGTCTGCACTTCGTCAACGGGAGTCGAGAAGCTGGGGCTGTCACCCGCCTGGAACAACTGAACCGTCACGGCTTCCACTCCCTCGTCGAGCGAGTCGTACACTTTGTCTGCGTTCAGGTCTTTGAAGACGAGGTTGCCGACGTGGAGCGGCTTCGGAGTGAATCCAAGGTCCACCGTCAGATCGAAGTCCGCATCCGCCGCATCATCTTCTTCTGACAGATACCCGGTCTCACCATCCGCGAAGGTGGGAGCCAAGCCCGGCAGCAGCGTCGCCAACGTCGTGCGCGCACCATTCGAGGCTAGATCTCCATCCGCGTAGGCATTCTGGCCCGCATCGTCATCACCCTGGTTGGTTTCGACCATCGCCGACGGCCGGTACCTTGCCAATCCGCCGCCCCCTTGAAACTCCGATGCCGGAACACGCACGTAGTAGGCGCCGGGAGCCACACAGAATTGGTAGAATCCGTCAAAGGTGATCGTCGTCGCCACCGGTGCGGTGGCACCCGCCAGATTGGACCACAGTTCCACTTGAATGCCGTCGATCCCAAACTCTTCATTCGGATCAAAAATCCCGTCGTCGTTGAGGTCCTCGAAAACGACGTTACCGATGCAAACCTGAGGCACAAAGCCAAGGTCCACGGTCAAATCGATGCTTGAGTCAAAGGCATCGTCGCTCGTGCCGCCGAGACCGGTTTCAAGAGTGTTCCCCGGCGCCCCTCCAACGAGCACCTCCACCACATCCGAACTGATGCCGTAGAATTGCGGCTCCCCTTCGTCCAGACCGTCTTCGCCCAGATCATCGTCGCCGTATTGAGTGCCGTACACACTCGCGTGACCCACGAGGTGGCCGCCCGCCTCAAACTCATAAAACGGCACGTGGATGAAGTAGCGGCCAGGCGCCAGATCCTCGAACAGATAGAACCCATTCTCGTCCGTCGTCAGGTCACTCAAGGGAAGATCAAAGTCAGGCGACATGCCCTCTTCAAAGAGCTCCACCGTCACGCCCCCGATCCCTTCTCCTGAATCGGCCCGGCCATTGTAGTTCGCATCGATGAACACAAGGTTCCCGATGCCGACCGCTCCCAGGAATCCAAAGTCGATGGTCAAGTCGACATTGGCGTCGTTCGCATCGTCGCTGAACGCATTCTTCCCAAATTCGCCAAACGAGTTCACCGGCTCCGCACCCGGGCTCAGAGAGACCACCGTCGAACTCACACCTGTCACGGTTGCATCGATCACGTCGACACCATTTTCATCAAAGTTGTCGTCAAAGCCGTTGTCGCCCCCATCGCCCGGCAGAGACCTCAGCCCATACAGGGGACCACCGATCGAGAACTCCGACGCCGGAATGTGGACGATGTAGGAACCCGCGGTCAGACCCAGGAAGCTGTAACATCCACCGTCCGCCGTCAGCACGGAACCCACCGGAGACCCAGAACCCGGAAGCACCGTGCTGTCGTAAAGCTCCACCGTCACACCGTCCACGCCTTCACCTTCGTCATAGACACCATTCCCGTTGGCATCGAGGAAGACGAGGTTCCCAATTCCGAGGGCATTCGGATCCGCACCCGAGAAACCGAAATCGATCGTCAGGTCAAAGTTGTTGTCATCGAAAATGTCATCGTCCGCTCCAAACCCCGACTCACCCGTGGCAAGCGTTGGTTCGGCATCGACGCTCAAATTGAAGACGGCCGTTGAGATGCCATTGACCGCAGGCGAGGGATTGTCCTCACCGTTCTCACCGGCATTGTCATCGCCCGCAACTGAGCCACCGGCATCGGACAGCGAGACCGCCCCCTGCAGCGGCTCACCCAAGCCGAACTCCGAGGCCGGAATGTGGAGGCGATAGTCCCCCGAAGGCAGGAAGTCGAAGAAGAAGCGGCCGAACTCATCGGTCTCACGAGCAAACAAGGGGAGACTGGACCCCGGCGTGTCGGATGGGGCATAAAGCTCGACCACGACTCCGGGAACGCCTTCACCGATGTCTGCGACGCCGTTCCCATCGGCATCGATAAAGACGAGATTGCCCACACCGACCGGTGACTGGAATCCGAAGTCCACCGTCAAGTCAATGGAAGCGTCATTTTGGTTGTCGGACGTGGCGTCGACACCCGTTTCCCCGGTCAGATCGGTTGGTGCGGCACCTGGGAAGACACTGATCACCCGCGTCGTGATTCCTGAAACCGTCGGATCCTCAGAGTTGATCCCGTCTTCACCGACGTCGTCGTCACCCACCAATCCTTCGGCCACACTGACCCGCTGATAAAGCGGCCCGGTGGAAAGGAACATCGCGGCCGGAATGTGGACGTAGTAGTTTCCAGGACGGATGAAATCGAAGAGGTAACGACCGGTGCTATCGGACGATGTTTGCGCGGTGGGGATGTCCACACCCGGAACGGTGCCCAAGCGGTAAAGCTGCAAGGTCACACCGCCAACTCCCTCGCCGTCGTCGAACTGACCGTTCGAGTTGGCATCCATGAACACCAAGTTCCCGATGGCCACGGGACGATAGAGACCCAAGTCGATCGTCAAGTCCACGTTGGCATCGTTCGCATCATCCGAGGTGTGATCGAATCCGGTCTCTGTGGTGAGGTTCGTCGGGGCACTGCCGGTGGTCATCACAATGAGTCCGGTACTGATGCCCGTATTCCACGGCTCAAACCCATCCACACCATCCTCACCCACATTGTCATCCCCACCAAGAGCCCCTTCGAGACTGTAGAGCCCGCGCAATGCTCCGGTGAACTCGAACTGCGACGCTGGCAAATGGACGAAGTATTGCCCCTGCCAGATGGATGGGAACAAATACGTGCCCCCGCCAGCGGTCGTCGTCGATGCCAACGGCAGGTCGACTCCCGGTGTATCGCCCCAGTGGTAGAGTTCCACAGTAACACCGTCGATTCCCTCACCCACATCGAACCGTCCATTGCCGTTGTCATCCCGGAACACCAAGTTCCCAATGCCCAAGGTCCCTGGCTCCACGAACCCAAAATCGACCGTCATGTCGCCGTTGGCATCGAGGGTGTAGTCGTCGAGCTTTCCGCCCAGCCCGTGCTCCGCTCCAGTGACTCCGTCCCCCAGCGGTTCGTCGCCCACGGCCAGGTTGATCAGAGGGCTGACCACTTCGGTTTTCGATCCACCCAACTGAATCCCGTTGTCATCGCCATCCACCTGATCGTCGTTGATATTGGTCACCGGACTGCTGAAACCCGTGCCGGACAGCGGCAGGCCATTCGTGAAGTTGGATGATGGCACCTTCAACTGATACACACCTGGAACCTGTCCAGAGAAGTAGTACAAACCGCGACTGTCCGTTTGTGTCCAGCCGACGAGATGCTCGGCACCGTTTCCGGAATCCCCGTCCAGATCGTGCCAAAGCTCGACCTTCACTCCGGGAATCCCGACTTCCAGCACATCATGAATGCCATTGGCATTCGCATCGCTGAACACGGAACTCCCGATCGCCACCGAGTCGGGTTGGGGGCACAGCGGCTTGCCGAAGGCAAGACTCCGGGGACCCGCCCAAACTTCATTGTTCGGCCCTGGGGGCGTCGGAATGGGAATCTCATGAATGTCCACGGTTCCGTTCGGGGCACCCGCGACATCCACACTGACCATGGCACCACTCAGGAAGGTTCCTCCGACGACCGGCTTGCCCCAAGTGTAGCCCGTGATGTAAAGTTTCCCGTCAGCCGGGTTGAACTCCATGTCACGGGTCTCGACGGAGCCCTTCCCTGCCGTATCGATTTTCGCGAGCAGTTGAGGTGCTCCAGGATTGCCCGGATCGGAGAGGTCGATGGAGAAGACCTCACCATCGCTGCGATTGATGCCGTAGAGCGTCGAACCATGGATATCGATCCCGGACACCAATGAGATGGGTTGACCGCCGAGAACCAGATTCACCAACTGCGTGTCATTGACGATGGTATTCAGGAGAGCCCCCGTCTGAATGTTGTAGCGGCGGATCTCCCTGAGACCTCCGTTTTGAACCACAAGATAGAGGTTTCCGTCAGGACCAATGTTCAGATCTTGGATCCCCGGCTGAGGGAGGAAGGTGAAGGGCGAGCTTCCCATGACGGCCCCAGGCGTCGCTCCCAAGGGCCCCTGGAACCGCACAAGCCTTCCGCCATTCGCGTCCACGACGTAGAAGTTTCCGTCCGGGCCAAAGGCGAACTGGGCGATCCAGCTGACACCCGCCAACGAGTTGTCCAAGACCGGACCGAGATCGACACCTGCGCCGGTGATCCTGCGAATGTTGCTATCCCCGTAGTGAGCCACATACCAGTAGCCATCGGGGCCCAGCTGAATCGCATACGGCACATCTCCCCAGTCGCCATTTCCCTGACTGTGACTGTCGCCGAATGGATGCAGGAAAGGTCCGCAGTAGAGGCCCGTCGCGGTGTTGAAGGTCTGGATACCGTCGTCCTGAGTGGCCGAAACATAAAGCGTCGGCGCGACTGGCAGGAGGCCAAAGTCGATGGTCGTCTCCTCATACGTGCCCCCGCCCGTTCCGGGTTCGTCACCTGGGCTCAGCGTGATCACTGGACTGTAGATCGAGCCCGCAGCGAGCTGGTGTCCATTGTCGTCATTGTCCAATCCGTTGTCCGCAAGCACCGATGAAGACGAGGACAAGGGTTGTCCGGACGGCGGCTGTGGAATGCGCACGTACACGGCTCCCGGGGCCAGATCTTCAAAGAGATAAGCCCCGCCGCCTGAAGTCGTTTCGGTTGAGAGACGCACATCATCCACACCACCGATCAAGCCATCGGAACCCGCGCTCCAAACTTCGAGAAGCACGCCGTCAATCCCAACTTCTCCGCCGTCGCGCACGCCATTGTCGTTGTCGTCCTGCCATACCAGATTCCCCAAATCAATCCCCCGGAACAGCCCGAAGTCTTGAGTCAGGTCGGTATCCGAGTCTCCGTCTTCCGAGCTGGGTTCGCCACCATTGGAGATCGTAATCACCGGCCCGTAGATCACCGTGCCCGGACCACCCGGCTGATCAGCGGCATTGTTGTCATTGTCCACTTCGTTGTCGAGCGCCACCGGCGAACCACCCGGAATTGGCAGAGACGATGGAGGCGTCACCCGCAGGTAGTATTGGCCGGGAGGAACATCATCGAAGCGATAGTTCCCGAGAGCGCCCGTGATTTTCGTGCTACCAAACTTCGTATCCAGTCCGGAACCGCTTCCACCGATGACCCCGTCAGCACCCGTTCTCCACAGCTCCACAGGCACGTCCTTCACCCCCGGCTCACCGATGTCGTGCGTGCCATTGAAATTCGCATCCTCATAGACGAGATCACCGATCGACAGCCCCTTGGCGGTCAAAGTGTGGCCCCGTGTGGAAACGCAGCCGTTGCTGTCGATCACGCGAACGGTAAACGTGTTCACACTCGCCGCGCCAGCCGTTCCACTGAGCACTCCCGCACTCGAAAGACTAATGCCCGACGGCAGTGTTCCAGACGCCAGCGCCCAGGAATATGGACCTGTGCCACCCGTAGCCGAGAGAGCCTGACTGTAGGAACTGTTCAAATACGCATTTGGCAGTGTGGAAGGATTGATCGTGATCGTCGGGCAAACGCTCGTCACCGTGTAGTTGCGCGTTCCAACGCAATCAAAGGCATCCCTCACCTCCACCGTCAGCGAGGATGTCGTGGCCGTGGTCGCCGTTCCGGTGATCAAGCCCGTGCTCGACATGGTGAGACTTCCCGAGGTGATGGCCCACAAGTATGGCGAGGTTCCATTGGAGCCAACCAAAGCCTGATTGAAGGATTGACCCACCACAGGATTCGCAATGGTCGCAGGTGCAATCGCGAGATTTTGGCAAACCACTCTCACGGTGTAGGTGATCGTGCCCGGGCAACCGTCCACATCGAGGGCCCGCACACCAAAGGTGTAATTGCCCGGGGCGGACGACGTGGTTCCGGACAAGACCCCGCCAGAAGACAGCGTGATTCCAACGGGTGGCGCACCACTTTGGATCGACCATGTGTAAGGAGCCTTTCCGCCGCTGGCGCTCAACGTTTGACTGTAGGAAACGTATTGCGAGACATCGGGCAGTGACGGCGGCGTAATGGCAATCGGCGGACAGTCGACCGTCAAAAGTAGAATCCGTGTGGCCACACACCCATTCGCGTCAGTCGCTTGGAGGCTCAAGTTGAACGAGCCCACGTCCCCCGGAGTTCCCGACAGAACCCCTCCCGCGGACAGCGTCACGCCTGATGGCAAGGCGCTGGAGGTACTCCACGTGTAAGGTCCCGTTCCGCCCGAAGCCGCCAGAGTCGTGCTGTAGGAACTGAATTCCTGTGCTGTTGGCAAGGAACTGGTGGTCACCGCCATGGTCGGACAACTCACCACCACGGAGTAGCCCACGGCAGAAGCACAGCCCGCCGCATCGGTCGCACGAATGGTGATTCCGTAGTTCCCTGGAGCACCCGTGGGAGTTCCTGAAAGAACGCCTGCTGAAGAGAAGTCCATGCCAGCAGGCAGCGCACCCGCCGAAATGGCCCATGTGTAGGGGGCCTCGCCGTTGGTGGCGGAGAAACTCACCGGAGAGTAGCTCTGATTCTGAACCGCCGCAGCCACGCTGCCCGGAGTCAATGCCAGCACCGGGCAATCCACATTCAAGGTGTAGGCTTTCGAGGCGGCGCAGCCATTCGCATCGGTGGCGATGGCCGTGAAGCTGAAGCTCCCCGGGGCACCTGTGGGCACGCCGGACAACACCCCAGCGGACGACAGGGCGATGCCCGCTGGAAGGGAGCCCGAAGCAGTCCAGGTGTAGGCGGAAGTTCCACCAGATGCCGAAAGCGTCACCGGGCCATAGCTGACAAATCGGTTCGCAGCGGGCAGCGAAGTCGGACTGATCGAAAGGGTTGGGCAGACCACCGACAGAGTGTAACCCCGTGTCGCGGGACACCCTTCCGCATCCGTCGCACTCACTGAGAACGTGTAGGATCCTGGAGCGCCCTGAATGGTTCCAGAGATCACCCCGCCGTTGCTCAAACTCAATCCCAGCGGCAGGGCCCCAGCCACCACATTCCATTGATACGGGGCCGTCCCGCCCGTCGCACTCAAAGCCTGCGTGTAGCTTGCATATTGAGTTCCATTTGGAATGGCGACCGGAGTCACGGCGATCGCAGCACAAGTGACGGTCAGCGTGTAGGATTGAGTGGCGGTGCACCCGATGGCGTCCGTCGCCTCCACTGTGACCGGAAACACACCCGGCGAGTTCGAAGGCGTTCCCGAGATCACTCCCGACGAACTCAACGACAGACCAGCAGGCAAGGCACCGGTCGTCAGTGTCCAAGTGTAGGGACCCGATCCCCCTGTCGCCGTCAGCGTCTGACTGTAGGCAACGTTTCTCTCGGCATCCGCCAGACCTGAGGGCGTGATGGAAATCGCCGGGCAGTCCCTCAAGCCCACATCAATCGTTGTATCGGCATTGCCAGCCCCGGCCATCCCAGGCTCGGATCCCGGCAGGAGTTCGAAGACCATGGTGTGAATGGCCGAACCCGCGATTCCCGTCTGCTGCCCGTTGTTATCCCCGTCGATGCCGTTGTCTTGGTCCACGGTCACGCCGCTGGCCAGCGGCAGAGCCGATGTCGGGGTCACCCTCACGAAACGACTCCCGCCGACAAAGTCCACAAAGCTGTAGGCACCCGCGCCGTTCGTTGCCGTGGTGCCGATCACTGAGTCAGCGTTGGCGCCAGACCCGCCTGGAACTCCATCGGCACCAGGTGCCATGAGTTCCACCGTCACGCCACCGACACCAGATTCGCCCGAATCAAAGGTGCCGTTGTTGTTGGTGTCATTCCAGACCAAATCCCCAACGGTGATTCCGCTGAAAAGACCAAAATCAATCGTCGCGTCGCTGTTCGCGTCATCGCCGTCGTTGGTGGGCTCGGCACCCGGGGCCAGGGAGATCACCGGACTCCGAAGGACCGTGCCGATTCCACCGGGCTGAGCCCCATTGTTGTCATTGTTGACGCGATTGTCAGCCGTCACCGCGATTCCACCGGATTTCGGGAAGCCCGTCGGTGGCGTCACCTCCACGAAGTAGTTCCCCGGCACCAGATTTTCAAAGGCGTAGCGTCCAGTCGACGATGTCACGACCGAACTCCCGACCTGAACGTCTGCGCTGGAACCAGTGCCACCCACCGCATTGTCGAGCCCCGGTGAGAACAAACGCACCGTCGCTCCGGGCAGTCCCGCTTCGACCGCATCCTTGACGCCGTTGTTGTTGAGATCGTTCCAAACCAGATCTCCCACGGAGACCCAGGGAGCGACAGGGCAGAGCTCCGTCACAATCGTTTCGACCCCCAGAGGATCGGTTTGGATGCCACCTTCTCCTGTCGGACTCACATAGGGGAAACTCGTGAGCCCACCCTGCGCATCGTATGTCGGAGCACTCGTCAGGTCGACCCATCCGGCGGTCAGGCCTGCTGCACCGCCAAACTGGAATCCCTGCCACGTTCCCGGATCGACGCCAAAGGCACCCCAGTTCGAACCAATGTTCACACGGGACACATCCACCGTGATCTGGAACCGTGTCTGACCGCCACCATCCGTGACGACACGCTGCAACACGTCTCCGGCATTCGTTCCACCTCCTGCGGTGCTGACCATCAATTGACCGGGTGTCTGCCAACTCAGATCCCCCTGTGCAGGATCGTAGCGATAGATGCTGACTTGGGGATTCGAACGATCAAATCCATCCACATAGAGAACCGCATGATCACTACTGCGCGGATCTTGGCCCGTGCTCACCAACAAGCGGAATGCGTCCACGGACCCCGATACGGGTTCAAAAGCTGCATCGATCATCAAGCGCCCGAGCGCAGCGTCGTAGATCACATCGAAGTGCTCCACAAAGGCGATGGACTCATCGTAATCGAAATCAAGAGCCTGCAGCGGCGTCCATTCGGTTCCCTTGGAAAGGGTGCCCGCGCCGTCGCGATCCACGTCGGCAAAACGGAAGCGATAGCAGCCTGTCGGTGTCGGGCCCTGACTGCGGAATCCAAAGTCCACCGTCAGGTTGCCATTGTCGTCGTCCGCATCGTCGTCGCCCGAGCGGTAGCCAGACTCACCATTCCCCGCCGTTGGCAGCGCGTCTGCGTGAAGCGCCAAGAGTGGACTGACCACTCCCGATGCCGCAGGAGAGATCACATCAATCCCACTGTCTCCGGCACCGTCGTTGTCATCGAGGCCGTCATCGGATGGATTGGCAGGCTCGATCGAAACCACACTCACGAGGGGTTTCCCCGCACCAAATTCCGATGCGGGAATCCGAATGTAGTAGTTGCCGGGAACCACGCCAGTGAAGTTGTAGATCCCACGATCAGGATCAGTAGACCCTGTCGTGGTGCTGGTGACAAACGAACCGCTTTCGTCGAGCAGTTCCACACGAACTCCACCCACGCCCTCACCTGCGTCGTAGCTCCCGTTCCCATTCGCATCCTTGAAGACCAAGTTCCCTACACTCACGAAGGCGCGGGTCAGCCCAAAGTCGACCGTCAGGTCTGAATTGCTGCCGAAGGGTGCGCGGATCTCACCCGGTTCATTCAACGCCGACAAGACAATGACCGGTGAGAAAATGTCCGACCCGGCGCTTGCTTGGGTGATCCCATTGCTGTCGCCATTGACCCCGTTGTCGGCGTTGACGCGATTTGCGGTGGCGAGAGGGTGGCTCAGCGGAGGCGTCACCCTGACAAAGTAGTTCCCCGGCTCAATGGAGGTGAAGCTGTAATGACCATCGGCGCCCGTGATCTGTGGGGCCCCCACCTGCACGTCATCACCATTTCCAAACACAGTGTCCGTGGATTGGAACAAGGTCACGGTGGCACCCTCCACTCCAGGCTCTCCAATGTCGAAGAACCCGTTCTCATTGTCGTCGGACCACACCAGGTCCCCAATGGTCATTGCAGCGCAGAACCCGAAATCGATCGTCATCTCCTGATTCAGACTGCCACCGGTTCCGGGCTCATTATTGAAGGCGAGATCGAAGGCGGGACTGTGAACCGCCCCGCCCTTCCCTGCGGGTTGAATCCCATTGCTATCGTTGTCTTCCCCGTTGTCATTCGGATCCGCCAGCGTGGCCGTGGGCCATTCCGGATCGACATTGGGAATCTTCACCACGTAGCGTCCAGGCGGCAGTCCTTGGAACAGATAGTAACCGTTGGCGTCGGTGACCGTGCTCGTCAGGGGTTGATCATCCCCGGTGTTGGCCAATCCATCCGCTCCCGCCTGCCATAGTTCCACGGGAAGCCCTGGAATCCCCGGCTCCCTCGGATTCTTCACACCATTGCAGTTGGTGTCGGAGAAGACGTAGTCGCCCACCGAGAGCGTTGGAGGATCGCAGGTGGCCGACCCGCGAAGGATGACGTTGTCGATGTCGATGAAGCCGCTGTCGTCCCCACCCCACAGGTAGATTTCCATCAAGAACGCCCGGCCCGCAAGCTCCGCTCCGGTGGGCAGATCGGTCGCCCCTCCCGTGAATCGATAGAACGGCAGTTGAAGCGTGTACCACGAACCCGTGGCTTGAAGGATGAAGGTGGAGGTTGATGCCGTGTGATAAGTGCCACCCTCTTCCCAAGTCAGAAACGCCCGGCCTTGGACCGGAGATGTTCCACCGACACGACGGAGATCAAAAAGCAGATCTCCAATCTCACCGGACGTTGTCGGATCGAAGACAAATTTCGTCCACAAACTGTCGGGACGTTGCGTCAGACTGGTGCGGACGCTCTCGTAGCTCGTATCAAAGGCGGCATCCCAATCCCGCATGCGACGGGACAGAGATCCACCACGCATTGGACCGTTGATCGTCGGTTCAGAGATATCGGCCAATCCGTTGAGATCGTCTTCCACCTGGATTTTGGCCGCATTCGTGATGCACGGATGCCTGTAGCTCGGAAGCACCGGCAATCCACCACTTGGAAGGTTCAGGTCGTACTCAAGCAAGTTGTCAATCGTCGCAGGCAAGCCTCGGAAACCGAAGTCCAGCGTGAAGTCTTCATTCCCGCCACCGCTGTCACCAGGTTCCTGACCCGGATACAAGTAGATCAAAGGACTCGTCACGGAAGCACCGGGACCAAGCGGCTGCACACCATTGTTGTCGGCATTGATCCCATTGTCCTCGCCAATCTGTGGCCCCGACGAGAGAGGGAGTCCAATCACGGACGGCGTGGCAATGAAGTAGTGCTCGGGCAGCAAACCTGCCGCGATCAGATCGTTGGCCTCATTCAGGGACTTCGCTGCGCCTGGGGAGCCAAGGGACGGCTGCTCCCCCAAATTCGCCACCTCAGTTAGAGAGGCCGGCCCACCTGAGGTGGTCCCTGTCCCCGGCGGACTCGGAATGTGCAGGTAGTAGTATCCCGGAGAGAGATTGGAAAAGGTGTAGACGCCGTCCGTTCCACTGACCGTGGTGTCCAGCATCACGTCGTCTCCGTTCCCACGAACGTCGTCGGCGGACGAGTAGAGCTCGATGACCACACCTTCGAGACCCGTCTCTTCACCATCGACGATACCGTTCTGATTGATGTCATGCCAGATCAGGTCACCAATCGCCAAACTGCCCACTTCAAGCGCGTAGTCGCGGGTTCCCACGCAACCCGCGGACCCCACGGATCTCACGGTGAAGGCATAACTCCCCGGAGCCGTCGGTGCTCCACTCAACTCACCCGATGGGGCGAGACTCATCCCTGGAGGCAGGAGCCCCCCGGAGACGGTGTAAGTGAACGGGGCGAGCCCTTTGTCCGTAGAGAAGGTGACATCATACGCCACGTCGCGATTGCCGTCGGGCAGTGTCGCCGGAGAAAGCGTCAGCGTTGGGCAGCCCACCGTTAGGCTCAGGCTTCGAGTCCCTTCACAGTCGGTGGCATCCAGCGCCTTCGCAGTGAATGCAAACACGCCCTGTTCGGTGGGCGTTCCCGACAGAACACCAGAGGGGTCCAGCGTCACACCAGCCGGAAGAACGCCGCCCGAAACACTCCACGAATAAGGTGAAGCGCCACCGGTGGCCACAAGGGAACGGGAATACGATTCGCTCACAGCCGCTTGTGGCAGCGTCGTTGTCGTCACGGTGATGGATGGACACTGGACGGTGAGGATGTACGTTTTCACTCCCGGGCAGTCATTGGCATCGAGCGCCTGCACCGTGAAGGTGAAATTGCCGGCCGCCTCTGGCGCGCCACTGATCAACCCACCCGAGGACAGGGTGATCCCCCCCGGCAAAGTCCCGCCACTGACGTTCCAGCGATACGGCGACACACCGCCTGCGGCGGCCAGTTGCTGTGAATAAGAGACTCCCACCGTTCCTGCCGGCAGCGTGCTCGGCGTGATCGTGATGACCGGGCAATCCACCGCCAGCACATAGTCTTTCCTTTGCGTGCAGTTGTTGGCATCCCGAACCTCCACGGTGAGATTGAAGCTGCCCACCACGGTTGGCGATCCGCCGATGACTCCTGCGGTGCTCAAGGTGATTCCCGAAGGCAACGCCCCACCCGCAAGCGACCAGGAATACGGTGCGGTGCCACCCGTGGCCGAGAGCGTCTCCGAGTAGGCAGCATTCAAGGTCCCCACGCCTGTGATCTGTCCGTTCGAACTCAACGACAAGCCCGCAGGCAAGGTGCCCGACACCAGTGACCACTGGTAAGGCCCCGTGCCACCACTTGCGCTCAGCAACTCGGAGTAGGCTTCGTACTGCCTCGCCGTCGGAGTGGTCCCTGGCGAAATCGACAACGTCGGGCAGGTCACCGTGACGCTGAGCGATTGCACGACGGAACAGCCTGAGGCGTCGGTGGACCGGACACCAAAAGAATAGGCGCCTGGAGGAGCCGTCGGCGTACCCGCGATCACCCCGGACGAACTCAGGCTCATGCCCGATGGCAGTGCCCCGCTGTCCATCTGATAGGTGTATGGTGCCGTGCCGCCTGAAGAAGACAGCGTGAGGGGAGTCGAGACGGCATACTGCGCCACGTCCGGCACAGTCGAGGGCGCCACCGTGATCACCGGGCAATCAACGGTCAGCGAGTACGTTCGGGAACTGACACAACCATTCGAGTCGGTGACTTGAGCCGTGAATGTGTGATTTCCAATCGCGCCATTCACCGTTCCAGCGAGAACCCCCGTGGACGAAAGCACCATCCCGGACGGAAGATTGCCGCCCACCAAATTCCAAACGTAGGGTGCCGTGCCACCACCGACAGACAAGGATGTGGGTCCGTAGGCCGCCGTTTGAACCGCGTTTGGAAGCGGAGTGTTTGCCAAGGCGATCACCGGGCAGTCGAGCCCGAGCGTGTAGTCGATCGATCCCAGGCAGCCGTACACGTCGCTGGCGCGCACCGTGAAGGGATAAGCACCCGGCGTGCTTGTCGGAACACCGCTCAAGGTTCCCGTCGATGTCCCGAGGCCGATCCCATCCGGCAACCCCAGGTTCCCATTGAATGCGGTGTAGCGACTCGCGATCTCGGCACCTGTGAGCGCCCGATTGTATATCTGGAGTTCGTCAATGCCACCTTTCCAAGCACGACTCCCACCTCCCGCTGCGCCAACCTCCAATGCCGAGACGCTGTGACTGATCCCACTGGAGTAGGAGACCGTCCCCTTGAGAACGCCATTCACGTAAATTCGCAGCGCCGTGCCATCGTAGGTACCGACCACATGCTGCCACACGCCTGAAGTCAAACTGGTGGTGGCACGAATGGAAGAGGCATTGTTGATCCAGAAACCAAAGGTCGAATCGTTGCCGACTTGACCCATCCCATAGCCGTCGTTGAGAGATCCACTTGTGGTCTTGGAAACCACCACGGCGAATCCATCCGCTACCGGATAGGCCGGCTTTACCCAAGCTTCGATCGAAAGCCGCGCCGGACGCAGAGCGCTGCGATCCGGAACCATCACCGTTCCTCCGGCTCCCGAGAACTCAAAGCCTCGGGCAATGGCACCTCCCGCAAACGACACCCCGCCAACGGCCACACCGGACGATCCTGAAACCAGATCCCCTGCACTTCCTTCTCCAGGCATCCATGCCACCAGTCCCGAAGCCGGTTTCGGGCTCAGGCTCCAGGTGTAGGGTGCCGTTCCACCCGCCGCACTGACGGTTTGAGAATACGGGCTGTACTGAGTCGCGGATGGGAGCGAGGGCGGTGCCAAGACCAAAGGCGGACACACCACACTCAACACATAGCTCCGCGTCCCCACACATCCCGATGCATCCACTGCCTGCACCGTGAAGGTGTAATTCCCCGGGGCGGCCGCCGCGCCCGGAGTGCCGCTCAAGACACCCGCCGTGGTAAGGGTCAGTCCATTCGGCAGCGAGCCTGATTGAAGCCCATAGGTGTAAGGCGCCAAACCTCCGGTCGATGACAAGTTGACGCTGTAGCCCTGATATTGCGTCGCTGTTCCCAAGGTCGCCGGGCTCACAACGATCACAGGACAGGCGCGAAGGCCAAAATCGATGGTGTTCTCCACGTTGGTCACTCCCGATGACCCCGGCTCATGCGCCGCCGTCAGAGTGATGACTGGACTCTCGACCCCCGCGCCCACACCTCCGGGCTGAAGCGCGTTGCTGTCGTTGTCTTCTCCGTTGTCCGCCGGATCGCTCACCGCACTCACCAGCGGTGTGGCCACCGGTGGATTGGGAATTCGAATCTTGTAGGAGCCACCTGTCGCAACCAGGAAATCGTAGTGCCCGCTGTCGTCTGTCGTTGTCGTGTCCAGCACATCATCGGTCCCCGGATCAATCAATTGAACCGAGAGGCCTGAGATCCCGCTCTCACCCGGAGTCTGGAACACTCCATCGTTGTTGGCGTCGTGCCAAACCTGATTCCCAATTTGAATCCCGCTGAACAGACCAAAGTCCACAGACAGCTCGGTGTCTGCATTCAAATCCCCATCGTTCGTCGACTCGCTGCCCAACGCGAGGCTGATGACCGGACTGATCAGATCCGTGCCTTTACCGCCTGGCTGGGAACCGTTGTTGTCGTTGTTGACGCCATTGTCCAAGTCCACGGGATTCCCCCCCGTGAAGGGCAACGCCGCGGTGGGCGTTACCCGAACGACATACCGTCCCTCCGCAAGCCCGGTAAAGTTGTATGATCCGACGGGTGTCGTGACGGAGGTGGTCAAAAGCACATCATCGTCGTTGCCTGCGATCAGATCGGACGACGAATACAGCTTCACCGTCACACCGCCCAGCCCCAGTTCGTTGGTGGCACCCAAATCGCGAATGCCGTTGTTGTTCATGTCATTCCAGACAAGATTACCCAACGTCAGTGTGTTGCTCGGAGCCACTTGGCAGAGGTAGACAAAATCCACTGCAACGGGATTGGAACTGCTGCCACCGCTGAGAACCATACTGGCCGTATTGATCTGTGCCTGCGTTGCTGTTGGCACGACCCTGAATCTCCAACGGTACTGGTGCCACGTCGGTTCATCCGTATTGGCCGCACTTTCAGTCCACCCCCCATAGTGAGCGCTCGTGAAGCTGGGAGAAGGCGTGCCTGTCATCTCGGACTGGGGGACCGTGTAGTATTGGTAGGTTCCCGGCGTGGGACCCGTGATGACCTGAAAGATCTCCGCGTTGGCTCCGAGATCCCATAGTATGGACGCGGTGGCTGCCGAGGCATTGGCGGCCCACACGGACAACTCGTATTCACGTCCGGCTTGCAGCACCGTGCTCCACGCGGCTCCGCCAGTGGCTCTCAAACTCACGCAGGAATTGGTTCCTTCGAGCAACATGAATCGCCGTCCGTGAATCGAATGCCGACTTTCAACCCAGGACACCTTGGAGCCACTGTTTCCGGCCAGCACCTGGACCCGCGAGATCGGAGCTCCCAGACCACTCGTTCCATTGATTCCTCCCACCCACTGATAGGCATTGATGCCGCTCCCCAACTGGGTTTCCACTCCGTCAAATCCGAGCACTTGCGTTGGAGTACCCGTGGAGTTCGGAAATTGCTGAAACTCAAAGCTCGGATTCTCGATCAGGTTTTGCGTGTAGCATGGATCCAAATTGCCAAAGCCAATGTCGATCGTCGAGTCGATGTCGGTGCTGTCCCCATCGACGCTGGGTCCGGGCTCACCTCCCAAAGTCAGCCCAAAGACGCCCGACAAAACGGTGGCCCCCAGTCCACCCGGCTGAACGCCATTGTTGTCATTGTCGATTCCGTCATCATTGAGGGAGCCAACCGCACTCACCGTGGAAAACAGCCCCGGAGGGCTGGGCAAACGCACGTAGTAGGAACCCGTTGGCACATCGCGGAAGCTGTAGATGCCATTGTAGTCGGTCGTGGTCGATTTGATGAACACATCGTCACCACTGCCATCTTCACGTGATCCGTTGACTCCCACCGACCAGAGCTCCACCGGCTTAACCGGCACACCGCTCTCGCTGGACTGACGACGACCATCATTGTTGATGTCGACCCAGACAATGCTTCCGACGCCAAGGCTGCGAACTCTGACCGTGTATTCGGCGGTGCCCTTGCACAAATTCGAATCCAGAGCTTCGACTGTAAAGGTGTAGGTGCCTGCGGTCGTTGCAAGACCGGAGAGCGTTCCGTCGCTGGACAAACTCAATCCCGGAGGCAGCGCGCCGCTGGCGATCCTGAATGCGGACGGTTCCGCATCGCCGGTGGCGGTGATGATCTGCGTGTAGCTGTCATTGACGGCGATGTCTGGCAGAGTCTCCGGCACCAGCGCAATGGGCTGGCAGGTGGTGAAACCGAAGTCGATGGTATTTTCGACGCTTCCAGTTCCCGTACTTCCGGGCTCTGTGCCTGGCACCAAAGCCAGGACTGGACTCCGCACTTCAGTGCCACCCGCACCTGCCTGCGAACCATTGTTGTCGTTGTCCACACCGTCGTCTGCGTTGCTGGCAACGATGGATACCAACGGGAGATCCACGGGTGGAGTCGGGATTCGCACTTGATAGTGGGTCGCACCACATGCCCCGAAGGAATAGAGGCCATCGTCGTTGGTGACCGTCGTCAGAAGAACGGCATCGGTGTCCGCATTGAGGAGCTCCACCGTCACACCGCCAAGGCCGGTCTCGCCATTCCCAGGCTCATACAAGCCGTCGCCATCCACATCGTGCCAGACCAAATCGCCCACCTGCACGGCGTCACCCAACCCAAAGTCCACCGTCATCTCCGTGTTCGAGTTGCTATCGCCGTCACTCTCCGATTCCGTCTCTGCCTCCAGCGCAATGATCGGACTGTAGATCTCCGTCCCGGGTCCGCCAGGCTGCCAGCCGTTGTTGTCGTTATCCACTCCATTGTCCACCAGCACCGCCGCTCCCGTGCTTGCCGGTGCCCCTGCGGGTGGCTCCACCATCACGTAGTAGTTGCCATCCGGCAGCGGGCTAAACACATACGCCCCGCTCGCTCCTGTCGTGATCGCGGGCATCACCTCCTCATCCGCATCCAATCCGC
>CAXBNA010000096.1:0-21884 GCA_963976915.1 uncultured Verrucomicrobiales bacterium | reverse complement strand
AGATCTGAATGGACCGGTCCACGGCATACACCTCTTCGACCGAAGGCGCGAACACGGCGTCCGCTCCGGCGGCTTCGCATGTCTCGGCGTCGGCATCGAGCTCCCGCGGATAGGCCTGAAAATCCTCGTTGGGGCCGAACTGAAGCGGATTGACGAAGACACTGGCGACGACTGAACCGCCAGGACCGGCGATCTTCCGGGCCTCCTCGACCAGTTTGGCATGGCCGCGGTGGAGGGCCCCCATGGTGGGAACGAGCACGACGGGTTCTGCGGCCTGCGCACGCCACGCACGGAGCTCGGACACGGTGGAGAGCAGGCGGATCATGATTTCAAATCGCGCGAGGAGAAAACGGCGACGCCAACAATGAAGAGGCTGAGGTTCACCGCGCCGATGACGGTGAAGTTTCGAACGACCAGCGCCCACTCGATGGGATCACCGACGAGCCGCGCCCAGGAACTGATGTAGGTGGTGATGAGGAGGTGCTTGTAGTCGTCGAGAAAATTGCTCTCGCGCAGGATCATGTCGATCAGAGCGTAGGAGAGCGCGGTGATGGTGGCAGCGGCGGGCTTGATCGGGAAGCAGGAGAAAAAGAAGGCCACGCTGCTGATGGTCGTCATGGCGAGCCCCAGAAAAAACGCGGCGAGGAGGTAGCGCTGCAGGCCTTCCCCCCATTCGTAAAGCGCCGCCACGCCTTGCTCGGGAGCGAAGGCAAAGAACCCGCCTCCCCAGCCTTTCATCGCGATGCCGAGGATGAGTGCGGACCAGGCGATGAACTGGATGAGCACGAAGGCGTAGCCCGTGCAGGTGAGGTACTTGATCGTCAAGAGCCGCAACCGACTAACGGGCCGCGCGAGCAGGAGACGGAGGTGCCCGTCTTCGGATTCCTTCGCCACGATGTCACCGCCGACGAGGGTGAGGTACAGCCCGCCGAGGAGAAAGACCGAAAGTCGCAGGATGATGTAGGCCAGCGTGATGCCGGAGAAGTAGTGGTCGAAGGCCCCGCCCTGGCGGTTGATCATTTTTTCGAAAAATCGTTCAGGCCCCTGAAGCTGAAAGACGAAGAAGAGGACCAGTTCCAACAAGAGGAAGGCTCCGAACCCGATGTAGGTGCGTTTTCTGGCAAAGAGTTTCACCGCCTCGCCCTGGAGCTGTTGGAGGAAGGTGCTCATGAGACGCGGGTGGTGAGCCCCATGTAGAAATCTTCCAGCGTCCGGCGGTGCGGTCGCCACGACTCGATGCGAACGCCTGCCTCGACCAGTTTCTTCACAAGGTCGGGCCCAAGGAGATGCGGTGGCAGATCGACGGTTCCATTGAGCTCCAACGTGACGCCCGCACGGGCGAAGACCTCGCGCGCGCCGCTCATGTCGGGCGTTTTCAATTCGTAGATCCGGTCGCTCTTTTCCCGCGAGGGGACGACGCCTTCATAGACCTTTCGGCCCTCCTTGAGGATGACGCAGCGGTCGCACATCTGATCCACTTCGCTGAGCAGGTGGGAATTGAGCATGATGGTCATGCCAAAGTCGGCCCGGAGACGCAGAATGAACTCGCGAAACTCGAGGATTCCCTCGGGGTCGAGTCCGTCCGTGGGTTCGTCGAGCAGGAGGCACTTCGGCTGGGGAAGCAGCGCTTGGGCAAGCGCGAGCCGTTGCCGCATGCCGTGGCTGTAGGTGCCCGCCTTGTGGTGGGCGCGATGCTCCAAGTTCACCAGTTTCAAAATGCGTTTTACCTCGCTCTCATTCCACCACCCGGAGAGGGCGCAAAGCGCCTTCAGATTCTGCCAGCCCGTCAGGTAGTCGTAAAAAATAGGTGCTTCGTAAATGGCACCCACTTGCCGCAAGGCTCCAGCGCGGTCTGCCTGAACCGACTTGCCTCCGATCCGGACTTCACCCGCGTCGGGTCGCACCATTCCGAGCGTGATGCCCATGATCGTGCTCTTGCCCGCGCCATTGTGCCCGAGAAGACCGAGGATCTCCCCGTGCTTCACCTCAAACCCCACGTCGTCCAACGCCATGCGCCCCCCGCGCGACCAGCGCTTGGTGAGGTGGGAGATCTGGATCAGAGACATGACTCGGTGAGCTGCAAGCAAGCGTTGGTCGGACGCGACTTTCAATCGCAATTTTCCGTATCCGCCACTTCCGACGGTTGGTGGCGGCCCTTGCTGCCTCAGAAGTCAATGATGCCGGGGTCTGTCGCTCGGAGACAATCCGCCATTCCCGTGACGAATCCGCTCCATGCCAGGCGTTATCGTCTCATGATGCATTTCCGCCGGGCGTTCGTCGTTGTTGGCCTCCTGCCCCTGTCAGCTATTGCAGGCTTCACGGAGATCGAGCCGGACCTCTTTGTCTGGAGGGACACCTGCAATGTGCATGTGATTCGCGACGGGGATGCCGCGCTGATGATCGACTTCGGGGACGGAAGTGCGCTGGAGCACTTGGATGAGATCGGCGTGACGACTTTGGAATGGGTGCTCTTCACCGGGCATCATCGGGAGCTGTTGCATGGGGTGGGTGAATTGGATCGTTCGGTGACGCAGGTGGGCGCCCCCAAGGAGGAGCAGGCGCTTTTTGAAACGCCGACCGCCTTTCGGAAGTGGCATCCCTTGCTGCGCGACAAATACGCCGTTCATGGATCCAGCTACGTGCGCCCTCCCGCTGAATCGGTGAAGGTCGATCGGTGGCTGGCGGACGGCGAAACGTTCGAGTGGCGTGGCCATTCGATTCGATGCCTGGGCACACCGGGGCATTCGCCGGGCGGAATGAGTTACGTGATGGAGAGGGAAGGCAAGACGTCGGTGTTCCTCGGTGGCGTGATGCACGACGGCGCGAAGATGACCAACTGGTTCGACACGGAGTGGGACTATGGGTTTGGAAAGGGACTCGACGCGCTGATTGACTCGGTGGAGAAGCTGGCCGCGCTGGAGCCTGTGAAGGCGTTCTCGGCGCAGGGTCCGGTCATCGAAAACGCGACGGCGCAGTTGAAAGACTATCACCGGAAGCTCACGGAATTTCGACCCGACTACGTGCGCGGGTATCCACTGCTGAAGCCGGAGGAGCGCCGGGAGCACCCGGCCACGACGCCGACGCAGGTGCCCTACGTCGTTCAGGTGTCGCCGCACCTCTACATGTTTGGGAAGGAGATGGCGGGGAAGAACTTCGCCATCATCATCGCCGACAGCGGGCATGCTCTGTTGCTGGATTGCGGGCTGTTTCCGAAGCTGGTTCTGGAGCGAATCATCGGCGACATGAAACGCTACCTCGGCCTGAAACAGATCGACGCCTGCTGGATCTCGCACTCGCACGGCGACCACTTCACGTTGTTCCCGGCTCTTCAGGAGCACGGCGTCGAGTTTTGGACCATGGACACCATCGCCGACAAGTGCGAGAACCCGCGCTTCTACGATTACCCGGCGATGATCGGGGCCTACAACGCCGGCTTCGAGAAAGCGAAGATCGACCGCATCCTGAAGGCGGGCGACGTGATCGAATGGGAGGGTTACCAACTCCACATCGACTGGATGCCCGGCCAGACGGAGTTCGGAAACGCGCTGTGGCTGGAACTCGATGGCAAGCGCGTTGTCTTCACCGGGGACAACCTCTTTGGCGATCCGTCGGATCCCGCGCAGAACGGCCACGAGTGCGTCGTGGCGCGCAACAGTGCGATCATCGAGGAAGGCTACCTGGCAGCCGCGAAGTATCTGCAGAAGGTGAAGCCCGACATCATCATGGGCGCGCACTCCGTGCTGATGACCGAGCCTGCGGCCTTCATCGATCGCTACCACGACTGGGCGTTGCGCATCATCCGACGCTACGAAGACCTGCTGCCTGACGAGGACTATGAGTATGGATTCGATCCCTACTGGGTCAGCGCCTATCCGTATCGCGTCGATGTCGCGAAGGAGACCGAGGTGAGTATCACCGTGCGCAACTTCCGTGACACGCTGCAGCAGCACCGGGTTGTTCTCAAAACGCCACCCGGTCTCAAGGCCGAGCCTGCTGAACTTGTCGGCACCGTTGAGCCGAAGTCACGTCAGAGTTTCCAAGTCAAACTCACCCCCGATCCCGACAAACTGCCCGCGGGTGTGCAGATGGTGCCGATGGACATCACGCTCGATGGCAAACGCTACGGCGAGCTGTTTGACTTTGTGGTTCTCGGTCGCGAGAAAGAACCGTGAGGGATGGTGTCGGATGGCGGCGTTAAAACAGGGCGACGCAGTCACGCTGTGTGTGACGCGCGCTCTGAAATCAGGATGAAACGACTCCTTTTCCTTCTCGCCTCCGTTCTGCTGGTCGGTGCATCGTCCGCAGAAGCGGCCCGGCCCAACGTGCTGTTCATCGCCATCGATGACTTGCGCGATGATCTCGGCTGCTTCGGGGTGGAGCACGCCAAGACGCCGCAGATGGATGCGTTCGCCGCCACCGCACGCGCCTTCAGCCGTCACTACATTCAGGTGCCCACCTGCGGTGCCTCGCGCTGCGCGATGCTGCGTGGACGCTACCCCGACCGGCCGGTGCATTTGGTCAACGATGCCATCCGCGATTCGCAGAGCGACTGGGCCGCGGACAGCATGGCGGCGGTGTTTCGTCGCAACGGCTACGCGACGATGGCGCTTGGAAAGGTCAGCCACTATCCGGGCAACCTCACCGGCAAGGACTGGACGGTCGGTCCGGAGGAACTGCCTGGCGCATGGGATCGAGCGTGGGTGCCGGACGGTCCTTGGCCGAGCCCGGAGGGCATCATGCACGGTTTCGCCAACGGCGTGCCGCGTGAGCGTGGCAAGTCGCCGCCGTATCAACACGTCGATGGTCCCGACACAGCGTATCCCGATGCTTGGGTCGCCGGTGACGCCGTTGCAACGCTTCAACGTCTCGCCAAGCAGGACAAACCCTGGTTCTTCGGCGTGGGTTTTTTCAAGCCGCACCTTCCCTTCGCTTCGCCCAAGAAGTGGTTTGATCTGCACGACAAAAACGTGCCGGACCTGCCGGCGGACCTTGCGCAAAAACCCGCCTGGCCCGCCTACTGGTATGACGGCGGTGAGTTGCGTAACAACTACGGTCACGAACCCGGACGCGATCCCGCGACCGACCCCGAGTACGCGCGCCTGCTGCGCCAAGCCTACGCCGGATGCGTGAGCTACATGGACGCGCAACTCGGCCGTGTGATCGCCGCGCTCGGCGAACTCGGCATGGCCGACAACACCATCGTCGTTGTGTGGAGCGACCACGGCTTCCTGCTCGGCGAGCATGCGATCTGGGGCAAGCACTGCCTCTATGAGGATGCCGTGCGCTCGCCGCTGATGATCCGCGTGCCCGGCATGGCCGCGCCGGGCAAGACATCCAACGCCATCGTGGAAACCGTCGATATCTTCCGCACCCTCGCCGACCTCTGCGACATCGAAGCTCCCGCCCAACTCAGCGGCCACAGCCTGCGCCCGCAGTTGGACGATCCGCAACAACCCACCACGAAACCCGCGCTCGGCTGGTGGTCCAACGGTGTGCAAACCGTCCGCACCGAACGCTGGCGGCTGATCGTGACGCCGCATGAGAAAGGCGCTCCCGACCTCGAACTCTTCGACTACACAGCCGCCTCCCCGGAAACCACCAACCTCGCCGCCGCCCAACCCGCCATCGTCCAGGAACTCCTCGGCTTCCTCCAGCCGGTCAAGAGTGAGGCGGCCAAGCCCTAGACCGTAGTTCTCCTCACTCAAGCATTCACCTCACGGCAAAGAACTGCCTCAACCACCGCACCTCATGAACCGCCGAGACACCCTCGCTCTCACCCTTGCCGGACTGGGGCTGCCCGTTCGTGCGCGATGCGCCACTTCTTCGATGCAGACCGCCGTCCAGATCATCCAGGCCCAGATCGACAACGGAACGCTTCACGATGCCGTGCTGCAGGTGCAGCGGGGCGATGAAGTGGCGCAGCATGTCTTTGGCAAGGCGACGGCGGACTCGATGTTCCTGCTCGGTTCGATATCCAAACCGCTCACTGCGGCTGCGGTCATGGTCCTGGTGGATCGCGGCGAACTGAAGCTCTCCGATCGCGCGGTGAAATACCTGCCCGAGTTCAACGAAGGAGCTCGCAGTGACATCACCATCGAGCAACTGCTCACACATACTTCCGGACTGCCGGACCAGTTGGAGAACAACAGCGAGCTGAGGGCGAGCCACGCGCCGCTGTCCGAGTTCGTCCGACACGCGATGCGCACGCCGCTGCTCTTTGAGCCGGGCACGAAGTATCATTATCAGAGCATGGGCATCCTGCTGGCCGCGGAGATCGCCGAACGGGTGACGAAGACGCCGCTGCCGGAGTTTCTTCAGCAGCAGTTTTTTGCGCCGCTCGGCATGTCGCGAACCGTGCTCGGCCTCGGCTCGTTCAAGAAGCCCGACATGGTTTCGATGCAGACCGAGCACGCCGCGCCCGAGTCCGGCGCGGGTGATCCGAACGCCCGCGAGTGGGACTGGAACAGCGACTACTGGCGCAACCTCGCCGCGCCGTGGGGCGGGGCTCACAGCTCGGCGGCCGACATCTCAGTCTTCCTGAGAAGCTTCCTGCATCCCGATGGCAAAGTGCTGCGCGAGGAAACCGCGAAGCTTATGATCCATGATCACACGCCGACGCTTGAGGCGCATCGCGGCATCGGCTTCATGGTCGGTCCCGTGAATCTGGGCAAAGGCTGTTCCGCCCGTGCCTTCGGACACAGCGGCTCCACCGGCACGCTCGCTTGGGCCGATCCGGCCACGGACACGTCGTTCGTGCTGCTCTCCTCCCTGCCCAAGAACGTGTCCGGCCAGCTTATCCTGTATCCTGTGTCGGACCTTGTCTCGGCAGAGGCTTGATGGCGAATGAATTTCGCGCCGCCTCCAGATGAAGGGTGGCAGCGCGACGCTCCAAGACTGCGTGACGGATTGCCAAGATACCGTTCGCCATCTGGTGAAGCATGGTGGGGATTTCGGCGTCGATCAAAGGCAGGCCTTTGTTCTTGCCGATTCGAGCAGCGCGGGATGAAAACGTCTAGAAAATCGTAGACTTTTTGGTGAAACGATTGGATGCCTCGCGATGAAACCGAACTGGTTGTGGGTCACCCTTTTCTTCCTCTTCGCTGCATTCGGCAGCGGACGGGCGTCCGATACGCTCAAGCCCAACATCGTCTTCATCTTCGCCGATGACTGGGGCTGGGGCGACTTGGGCTGTCATGGACATCCGTATGTGAAGACGCCGAACATTGACCGACTGGCGCGGGAGGGCACGGACTTCGCGCGCTTCACCGTCGCCAGCGGCGTTTGCTCGCCAAGCCGCACTGCCGTGATGACGGGGCATTTCCCGGCGCGATACAACATCGACGGTCACTTTGCGTGGGTGCCGAGCAATGCGAAGCGCAACATGCCGGACTGGCTGGACACGTCAGCGCCGACGCTGCCGCGTTTTTTGAAGTCGGCAGGCTATGCGACCGCGCACTTCGGCAAGTGGCATCTGGGCAACGACATGATCGTGGATTCGCCGACGCCCGCCGCCTACGGCTACGACGAGTATGGCGCGTTCAACTGCTCCGGCGAGCAGATGCCCGTGCATGAGGATGCGGAACATGCGATTGCGTTCATCGAGAAGAGCGCCGCAGCGGGGAAGCCGTTCTTCATCAACCTGTGGATGCACGAGCCGCACACGCCGTTTCACACGGTGCCGAAATACGAGTGGCGCTTCCGTGAGATGGAGAGTCGGGAAGATCAGATTTATGCGTCGGTGCTGTCGCACGCGGATGATCGCATCGGTAACGTGCTGGACGCGTTGGACCGGTTGAAGCTGACGGAGAACACGCTGGTGATTTTCAGCTCCGACAACGGTCCGGCGCGGGCGAAGGGGAAGGCGGAGCTGGAGCTGAGCTACGACACGGCGACGGGTGCGGGCTGGGGGATCGCGGCGTCGAAGGGGATCACGGCGGGTCGCAAGGGCTACAAGGCGGCGCTGTTCGAGGGAGGCATCAACGTGCCGTTCATCGCTCGGTGGCCGGGGAAGATCGCGGCAGGAAAAGTGGACGACACCTCGCTGATCTCCGCAGTGGATCTGCTGCCGACGTTTTGTGAGATCGCGGGCGCGGACCTTTCGAAGAGCTACACTCCCGACGGCATCAGTCAGGTGGCGGTGCTCCAGGGACAGGCGGCTCCGGTTCGTCAGAAGCCGCTTTTCTGGAAGATCGGCGGAGGCAAGGACTCGGAGTTTCACTGGGCAAACTTTGCCATCGTGGATCAGCAGTGGAAGCTGCTGACGACGGCCGACGCCACGAAAGTGGAGCTTTACGACATCGCCGCCGACGCGCTGGAAGCGACCGATGTCGCTGCGGCGAAGCCGGAAGTGGTGAAGGACTTGCTGGCGAAGATCGAGGCGTGGAAGGCGACGCTGCCAGAGAAGCCGACGGGGGACGTGTTCTCCGCAGAGCGGGCCGGGCTTTGATGGCGTATTTGCGGGAGTTGGAGTGAGGGTGAGCGCGTGGTGGTGGCTCACCGCGCGAGGCGGAAGAACATGCGTGGGCTGGTGGCGGGTTCGACGATGACCATGCGATTGGCGGAACGAACGGCGGTGGCGGCGGGGGGACCGAAGCCCGACAGGGTGGTGGAGGTTTGCAGTGCCCAAGGGGCGGGGGAGACGGGCCAGGAGAGATGGGCGTTGGCTCCGGTCAAGGTGAACTCAAGTGTGGGCATGGACCACTTTGAGGCGAGCCATTGCTCGATCTGCTGCCGCTCCGGTGTGGTGAGCAGACGATCATAGACGATGAGTTCTGCCAGATCACCGGTGAAGAAGCCGCGCTGATCGAGCAGGGAGGCATCGGCCCCGAGGCGGATGTTCAGACTGTCGGTGTTGCTGGTGTTGCCTGCGGTTTGGAAGCTGGAGGTGGAGGTGAGAAGTTGTCCGTCGGCATAGAGCTGCAGGCTGCCATGCGCGAAGTCGAACTCGCCCGTCCATTGCGTGAGTGTGCCAAACGTTGCTGTGCCGCCATTGATGCGCTGGTAGGCATCGGCATCGAGGCGGCGACCGTTCAAGGCGGCGTCGCCCGCGCCGGCGAGTCCGCTGCCGAAGGTGTCGTAGAAGCTGAAACCAGCTCGTGTCGAGGCACTATTGGTTCCGGTGGAGACCATGAAGACGCGGTAGGCCTGGGCACTGGGTGCCTGTGTAGGCCGCGCGACGGCGAAGATGGTGGAGCCGGTTTTGTTGCGCAGCATACCAAGCGCGCTGGAGTCGAGGTCCATGAAGTCATTGCCATCAAAGTGGACGACGGGGAGGCCGTTGTATCCGCTGGTGACCACGGCGGGTGTGTTGCCTGGAGTGGCCTGGATGGCGCTGGCATTGCCGGCACTGGATTTGTCCACCCAGGTGTTGCCGCTGGTGAAAGCACCGCCGGTGACGAAGTCGCCATCGGGGTCACTGGCATCGAGCCAAAGGACATTGCCACCGATGGCGCGTGGATCGCTGAGAAGCGGCGTGACCTCGGGGGTGAGGAAGAGGAGGTAAATGGAGCCTGTGCCGCCCGCACCGCCTCCGGTGGCGAGGCAGATGGTGCCGTCGTTGGCGAGATCACCGAGCACGGCCAGCGTGCGGCCGAAGCGCCCCATGTTGGGAAGGGTGAAGGGAACGGTGCCGGAGGTGGCTCCCGCGCGGATTTCCTTTTTCACCGTGCCGTCGCTGTTGAGGAAAAGGAAGTAGATCTCGCCGATGTTGTCGCCGCCGAGATCGCTCTGATTGGCTGAGGTGACGAGATCCGGCACGCCATCACCGTCGATGTCCCCCACGGCAGTCACGGCGTGGCCAAAGTTGTCGTCGGGATTGAGTGTGGCTTGCAGTCCACCGACGCTCTGGCCGATTTTTTGTTTCGCCTTCACGGTGAAGTCGGCATTCAAGCGCAGGATCCACAAAGCTCCGCGACCCTCATCGGAGCCGAATGCGGCCACGGCAATGTCGAGATGGCCGTCACCATCGATGTCGCCGAGCGGGGTGATGTCGCGGCCACTGAACTGATCGCGATTGGCCAGGCCTGTGCCGAAGCCGCCGGAGGTGGAGCTGATTTTCACTGTTTGGCCGGTTTTCGCCGTGCCATCGGGGTTCAGGCGCAGGATGAAGATCGCGCCTCGATTGGTGCCGCCGTCATCATCGAAGGCATTCGACACGGCAAGGGTGGGGGCACCGTCGATGGTCCCGAGGGAGGTCGCGGATTCGCCGAAGAAATCGGTGGTGGCGAGGGTGTGTCCGAGATTTCCCTCAGTGTTGGTGATGGGCTGGACTGCCTTCACGGTGCCGTCGCGATTGAGAAAGGTGATGAAGATGGCCCCGCCGTCGTTGGTGGGACCGCCGCGGCGTGCGCCGATGGCGATGTCCTGCACGCTGTCGCCATCGAGATCACCGAGGGTGGTGACGGCGTAGCCGAAGAACTGGCTGTCGGAGAGGGTGACGCCGGCAGCGGCCAGTCCGCCGGAGGTGGCGGAGATCTTCGTGGTGCTTTTGACTGAGCCGTCGGCGTCCATGAAGAGGATGTGAACGGCACCCGCATCGGTGGCGCCGTCGTCGTCAGATCGTGCGCCGACGAGGAAGTCCGGCACGCCATCGAGATCGAGGTCGCCGAGGGGATTGAAGTCGCGGCCGAAGCGGTCACCATTGTCGAGGAGTCCGGCGAGCGCGGGTTCGGTAGAGTCGATGATGTGAAAGCCGCTGATAGTGGGTCCGGATTGAGCATGGAGGAGGGTGGACGTGGCCAGCAGCAGGAGAGTCGCGATGACGGACGGCGGGGTGAGGCGATGAGGTGTCATGGTAACCGATCCAACCTCACCAACCTCAAGTGAGGATGAAGCGGCGGGAGTTTTTCGCGAAAAATGCCGAGGTCTTCATGGCAGCTTAAGGTTCCACGCCGATGGTGGGCGGTGATGCGTGTGCTGATTGTCGAGGATGAACCCGATCTGCTGGACGCCCTGGTGCGGGTGCTTCGGGACGAGGGCTATGCGGTGGATGTGGCCGAAGACGGGCAGGCGGCTCTGGAGAAGGCGTCCGAGTGGGACTACGATGCGATCGTTCTCGACGTCATGCTGCCGAGGCTGGGTGGGTTCGAGGTGTTGGAGAGGCTCCGTTTGCGAAAGAAGACGCCGGTGCTGATGCTCACTGCCCGCGGTGCGGTGAAGGACCGGGTGCAGGGGCTGGATCTCGGTGCGGACGACTATTTGACGAAGCCCTTTCAGGTGACGGAGCTGCTGGCGCGGCTGCGCGCGTTGATCCGGCGTGCGGCGGGAAATGCGACGAGTGTGGTGGAGGTGGGCGCGGTGGTGGTGGACTTCGCCGCGCGGACGGTGTCGCTGCGGGGAGAGGTGGTGCCACTGACAGCGCGCGAGCAGATGCTGGTGGAGTTTTTGGCGCAGCATCGCGGTCGTTGGTTGACGCGCGGGCAGCTCTACGAGCATCTGTTTGATGAAGCGGCAGATTCGGGATCGAACCTGCTGGATGTCCACGTCTCCAACGTCCGCAAGAAATTGGGTCACGACTTCATCGCCACACGCCGTGGTATCGGCTACTGCATCGATCCATGACGCTGCTCCCTCAATCGTTGCGCTGGAGGCTCCAGCTCTGGCACGGCCTGCTGCTGGCGCTGGTGGTGGTGGGATTCTGCACCGCCGCTTGGCGCTATGAGTCTGCGACGGTCTTGCAGAGGGTGCAGGCAGATCTACGCGGGAAAGTCGCGTTGGCGATGCGGGCGATGTCGGGTGCGCGCTCGGGGGTGAACGTTTGGCCACGGCAGCGGGTGGAGATGATGGAGGGGCTTTTTGAGGAACTGGAGGCCTCTTTCGGCGGGGAAGAGGACGGAGGGGTCACCCCGTATGTGATCTCCTGGCGGCGGGATGGAAGCGTGGCAGCACGGTCCCCCGGGACACCTGAAGACATCGAGCGACCCGATTTGGCAACGACGACGGAGATGGTCACGACGGCACATGCGCGAGGCGATTTTCAGGAAGCCTTCAACTTCACACCTGGTGGCGATTGCATCCTCGTGGGGCGATCCATGGCACCGCAGCATGCCGCATTGCGTGCGTATGCCTGGCAGATGACGCTGACGGGGACGGTCGTGCTGCTGATCGGACTGGGCGTGGGTGGCTGGGTGACGGGTCACGCGCTGCGCCCGATTTCAGAGATCGCGGCAACGGCGCGGCGCATCGCGCGTGGGGATTTGGAGGAGCGGATCACGACGCGGGGCGGTGGGGAGATCGATGAGTTGGCGGGGGTGCTGAATGAGACCTTTGGGCGGCTTCAGCAGGCCTTCGTGCAGCAGCAGCAGTTTACTGCCGATGCGGCGCATGAGTTGCGCACACCGACGGCGGTCATCCTGGCCCAGGCGCAGTCCGCTCTGGCACGCGAGCGGGATCCGCGAACGTATCGTGCCGCGCTGGAGGCCTGTGCGCAGGCGGCGGCGCGGCTTCAGCATCTGGGGGAGAGTCTGATTCAGCTCTCCGTCTTTGACGATGCCGAGCAGGGACTTGAAATGGTGGACGGAGACCTGTCCGGCATCGCGGCCGGTGCCGTGGCGTTGCTCGAACCACTGGCCGCTGCGCGGGGCATTCAGATTCAGTGCGAGTTCGTGCCGACTCCGTGCCGCTGTTCCGCGCCGCACATCGAGCAGGTTGTGGTCAACCTGTTGGGCAACGCCATCCGGTTTAGTCCAGACAATGCAGCCATCCGCCTGCGAACGGAGGTGGATGCCGACGGCATGGCCACGCTGTCCGTCGGGGATGAGGGGCCGGGCATCGAGGTCGAGCATCTGGACCGCATTTTCGAGCGCTTTTACCGCGCTGATGCCTCGCGCAATCGCCGTCTCGGAGGTGCGGGCTTGGGCCTGGCGATCTGCCGCTCCATCGTGGAGGCCTACGGTGGCAGTGTCGTCGCCACGAGCCGCCCGGGTGAGGGCAGTGTGTTCACGGTGCGTCTTTTTTCGGCCTGATCTGCTGCCGACGTTTTGTGAGATCGTGGGCGCGGACCTTCCGAAGAGCTACACTCCCGACGGAGCCGACGGGGAATGTGTTTTCGGCGGAGCGGGGATAAGTCGTTGTGGAGGGCGGGAAGTCGAGTGTTGCCCGCCACCCATAAACCCATATAGTGACCCATCTATGAAAACGACGATTGAGCTTCCTGATCGTCTTTTTGCCGCAGCCGAAGCGACGGCCATCCGGAGGCGCACCACCCTAACGGCAATGATCGAACACGCTTTGCGGCGTGAAATCGCATTGGAGGAGCCGTCACCCACGGAAGAAGCCTTCGAAAGGAATGCGCACGGCTTTCCTGTGCTCAAGAAGAGATCGGCTCCGCCGGTGACAAGCGAATTGGTCTATCAACTCATCGAAGAAGAGGGAGTCTAACGACAGGTCATGCACTTGCTCGACGCCGACGTCGTGACCGCTCTGGAGGACCCGAACCATGTGCACCATGATCGTGCCCAGAGGTGGTTTCATTCTCAACCGGGGCGTGGTTGGGCAACTTGCCCGCTGACTGAGAACGCCTTCCTTCGCATCACGGGAGCAGTGAGCTATCCCGGGGGCGGTGGCGAGATTACGGCACTCCGTGGGCTCTTGAATCAGATGTGTTCCTTCCCAAGACATCAGTTTTGGAGCGATGACGTTTCATTGCTCGACGCTGCTCTCTTTCCTAGCCCGCCACTCTCAAAGCACTTGACTGACATCTGCCTCTTGGGCCTTGCAGTGAAGCGCAAGGCTTCGCTGGCAACCTTTGATCGACGAATCGATCCCAAACAGGTGATTGGCGGATCTCGCGCCTACTTTGTCATTCCATTGACCATCCTTTTTCTGATCCCTCGACTTCCATTGCCTGGCTTCCTCGCGTTGGTATTCTCTCTCGCAGTTTCTCCGCAGGTTCATGCTCAGGCACCCAATGCCGGAGCCACCCTCCAGATGGCGAAAGGAAAGGAACTGATCGTCTCATACCCTGCGTGAATGGCGTCTTTCTGAGGCTTGAATTCGTTAGGGGAAGTTGATGGTAATCAAGGAAATTTTGTCTGGGAAATATGACGGAACTTGTTAGGATGGCCATCTCCCTCAAAATCCGGAGCTTCAATATGAAAACAATTTTTCTCTCATTTGTCTTTCTCGCGGTTTCGATCTGCCTTCCGACCGCGCTCGCAGTTTCGCCTCCGGGGGTTGTGAATCATCAGGGGCGGATCGCGATCAACGGGGTGAACCATGACGGGACGGCGTATTTCAAATTCGCGCTGGTGAACGGGAACGGGACGGCGACCTACTGGAACAGTGACAACACGCAGGGGGCACAGCAGCAGCCGACGGCGTCGGTGGAAGTGGATGTGGTCAACGGGCATTATTCGGTGCCGCTGGGAGACTCGAAGGCACCCTTGTCGATGCCGCCGATCGGGGCGAGCGTGTTCACGGACAATGTGGATGTGCGCCTGAGGATCTGGGTGAGCACGGACAATGTGGCGTTCACGCAGTTGACGCCGGACCGACGGCTGACTTCGAGTGGGTACGCGTTGAGCGCGGAGCGGGCGCAGAGTGCGGCGACGGCCGATAGTGCGACGGTCGCAGACGGGGTTGCGGCTGGAGGGGTGACTTCCGGGATGATCGCGGCGGGCGCGGTAGACGGCACCCATCTGGCGTCGGGCTCGGTGGGCAGCACCCATCTGGCGGCGGGTTCCGTGAAGGAGACACAGCTGGCGAGTGGCGCGGCAGCGGCGAATTTGAATGCCAGCGGGCAAGCGGGTGTGGCGATCGGTGGGATGGTGCTTTCAACCGATGCGGACAATGCGGCGCTTGCTGCGGCCGGCTATGTTAAGATCGGAGTTTTGAATGGTGCGACCACGGAAGAGTCGTGGGCGGCGACCAGCGGCACGGGGGCGCCCGCGGCGCGCGAATTCCACACGGCGGTGTGGACGGGCAGCGAGATGGTCGTTTGGGGCGGGTATGATGGTGGAACCACTTTGAATGACGGGGCACGGTATGATCCGGTGAGCGACAGCTGGATGGCGACCAGCGGCACGGGGGCACCCGCAGCAAGGGCTGGCCATACGGCGGTGTGGACGGGCAGCGAAATGATCGTCTGGGGCGGGTTTGGTTATGATGGCGGCGGCCTCAGCTATCTGAATGACGGGGGGAGGTATGATCCGGTGAGCGACAGCTGGTTGGCGACCAGCGGCACGGGGACACCCGCAGCAAGGGCTGGCCACACGGCAGTGTGGACGGGCAGTAAAATGATCGTCTGGGGCGGGGATGGAGGTGCCGTTTTGAATGACGGGGGGAGGTATGACCCGGTGAGCGACACCTGGGTGGTGACCAGTGCGACGGGAGCCCCGGTGGCGAGGCAACGGCACACGGCAGTTTGGACGGGCAGTAAGATGATCGTCTGGGGCGGGTCTGATGGAGCAGTCGATTTGAGTGACGGGGGGCGGTATGATCCGGTGAGCGACAGCTGGGTGGCGACCAGCGGCACGGGGGCGCCTGGGGTGCGGCGTGACCACACGGCGGTGTGGACGGGCAGCGAGATGATCGTCTGGGGCGGGATCTGGGGCAGTGGCGGCAGCTATTTGAATGATGGGAGGCGGTATGATCCGGTGAGCGACAGCTGGGTGGCGACCAGCGGCACGGGGGAGCCCACGGCAAGGGTTGGCCACACGGCGGTGTGGACGGGCAGTGAGATGATCGTCTGGGGCGGCGCTGGAGGAAGCAGTATGAATGAGGGGGCGCGCTATGATCCGGTGAGCGACAGCTGGGTGGCGACCAGCGGCACGGGGGAGCCCGAAAAAAGGTACTTCCACACGGCGGTGTGGACGGGCAGTGAGATGATCGTTTGGGGCGGAGAGGGCATCATTTCGATAATGGCAACGGGCGCGAAATATCGCCCAAGGGAACCATTGTTTCTCTATCAGAAGCCCTAGCAGGTACGGAAGCAGGTCATCGGCAAGGAATGGATATGCACAAGACGATTACTTTCGGAATACTCGCCCCAGCGATGCTGCTGACCGTATCGGAGGCGGCGGATCCCGCGCCACTTGTGCAAGCCCGGGTGGCGGTGGAGCGAGTCTACTATGGGCATCGGACGGGGACGAAGTCGCCTTTTGAAAAAGCGGTGCCGGTGAAAGCGGTGGAGACGAAGATGGAGCTCGTCCTGAAGAAGGAGTTCTTGCTGCGGCGGGTGTATGGCGTGGCGGTGACGAAGGCGATGGTGGACCAGGAGGTGGCGAGGATCGGCATGAAGACCAAGGCGCCGGAGATGCTGGCGGAAATCAAGGAAGCGTTGGGAGGTGACGAGGAACTCTACGCGGAGGTCTTCGCGAAACCGCTGGTGGTGGAGCGGGAGCTGCGCCAGAGATTTGACAACGACGACACGCGACATGCGGGGAAGCGTCGGAAAGTGGATGAGGTGCGGGGGCTGTTGTTCAAGGCCGATGCGGGAGAACGGGGGAAGATCTTTGATGCAGAGGGTGGAAAGATTGGAACGGTGAGCGAGACCACCTGGAAGCTCGGGCCGCAGCCGAAGGAGAAGGATGGGCCCGAGGCTCTGCGGTTGGAGGACCTGCCGCCGGAAGTGGGACCCTTGGGGCCGGGAGCGAGGGTCTTGACGCCCGGGGAAGAGAAGGATCCGAAACGGTATCTGGAGGAGGTGCAAGAAGACCTTCGGAAGGTGATCGAGGCCCAGCTCAAGAATGAGGGGGATGTGAGCGCGGTGATCGAGGCACCGCAGGGCTTTCTGCTCTATTTGGTGACGGAGAAGACGGATGAGGTGCTGGCGGTGAAGGCGCTGACGGTGAGGAAGGCGGACTATTCGGAGTGGGTGAAGGATTCAAAGATCTTGGAGAAACAATGATCGCGCACCCTCCATTATTTTTCCGGAAGCGGGGCGTCCGCGGCCACGGCGGATTGAAGGCGGTATGGATTCTGATCGGGGCCATGGGATCTGCCATGGGATCGCCCTACAGTTCCGGAGGTGGTTACTCATTGCTGCAGGCACCGGCAGGTGTGATCGCGGGCGGCGGGCCGGTGAGTGATGGACTCGGGACGCCGGTGATCACAGTGGACGTGTCGGTGGGCGAGATGGAGGGCGGGGCAGTGTCGGATGTGTCGGGCAGCTTTCCCTTTGTCGTCGAGACGAAGGCGAACTTGGTGGGGCAATTTTATGACGTCACGGGTCTCTCTCTGGCCAGCTACCCGGACACAGTGCTGCAAGGTGAGACGCAGTCGGTGGACGCGTTCATGCGGATGGACGACTGGACATTGGTGCCGCTCGACGCGGGGGAAGTGGTCTGGAGCGTCGCCGCCGGACCGATCACGGTGGACGGGCTTGGGGTAGTGACAGGCGGAACCGTGACAGCGAACACGCTCGCGACGGTGCAGGGGGATTGGCTGGCGTTTACACCGGCGACGCTGGATCTGACGGTCCTCTTCGCGATCCCGACACTGCCGGGAAACGAGCGTGACTGGGAGCAGTTGCTCGGAGGCGGGACTTTCGACGCAGGGAATCCGCTGGGTGGGACGATCGATCAGACGATGGTCGGGTTCCGCGGTCCGCTGCTCGGGGCGAGCACGCCGGGTGACCGGCTGAGCTTGGATTTTTCGTTCGACGGGTCGAGCGTGGGCGGAGGTGGGACGCCGCGTTTCGGGTTCCAGACCCTGGGGTCGAACCTCGGCGAGGGGATCGTGGTACTCTTCAACGACACGGCAAAGCCGGGTGGCGATACGGTGCGCCTCGAGAGCTTGCTGACGGGGCAAGGAATGGATTTTCCGGTCGGGGATTTCAGCGGGAGCGGAACACTGGATTTCCTGTTTTCGGTCGTGTTGCGACCCGACGGGCAGTGGGATTTCTTCCTGAGGGTCACGGATAACGGGACGGTGATTCTGGATGAGGGCGGGTTGCTGTGGTTCATGGACATGATCGGGGACGGGACGATCCAGGCGATCGCGGGTTCGCCGACGGGGACGGTGACGGGGATCGTGGGGACGTTCTCCGGAACGGACCCGGATGCGGGCACGGGGCAGCGCTTTGACACACTATTGGCGACACCGGGCGGAGGCGGCGGGCCGGTGGCTGGGATGCTTGGGGCGGCCCCAGTGCTGGTGGACAGCTCGGTGTCGGACGAGGCGGATGGGGCGACGTCGGATACGGTGCTAGACGGGGGCGGGCTGCCGCAGTTCGCGCGGGGAAATTTGATCGGGCAGTTCTACGACCCGGCGGGATTCCTAGTGAGTGCAAGTCCGGCGACGGTGGACGAAGGGGAGACGCGGCAGTTGGTGGCGGCGGTGGCGATGGACGACGAAACGGTCGTTGGTGTGGACGAGAGCGATGTGCTGTGGAGTGTCGTGGACGGCCCAGTGGTGGGAATCGATGCGGGCGGGTTGGCGACGGCAGGTCTGGTGTACGAGGATACCCTGGCGACCGTGCGCGGGGATTATGGTGGCGTGATGGACGATTTTGGTTTGACGGTGCTGAACGTCGGCTTGGACGACTTCGGAAGCTATGCCGGAGATGGGATCGACGACGACTGGCAGGTGGGCTTCTTCGGGGAGAACAATCCGAACGCGGGGCCCGGGAAAAACCCGGACGGGGACCCGAACGACAACTTGACGGAATTCCTGGGTGGGTTCGACCCGACGAATGGGAGCGATTTCCTGCAGCTATTGATCGTGGGGGTAGGCGGAGGTGTCACGGACTTGACGCTCAACAAGGCGATTCCGGGGCGCACCTACCGGTTGATGGAGAGCGGGGATCTAACGACTCCGTTCAGCGAGGTGGAAAAATTCTCGGTGGTGTCTGAGGAACTGGACAAGGCGCTGCAGGATGGCGATGCGCCTACGGGAAGGAATTTCTATCAGATCAAGGTGGAAAGGCCGTAGGACCGTTCCGATACATCAAGGTCAGTCCAGTTGCCGGACGCGCTCAATGCAGCAAATAAGATGTCACGCATGGAGTAAGATTGGCCGTTGATCGGCCGTCAGCGCGATAGCGAATCGGGTGAGCCTACCTTCCGCTTTGAGGTCGATGGCCTTGCGGTGGAACAGCAGATTCATTCGCCATCGCCTGGTGTGGTGAATATTGACTTGGCTTTTCCCGCCAAGAGCACGGGAAAGAAGTTCTACCACATCGCTCCCACGCCGCATCTGCAACTCGCGCTTGGCGACGGCCTGCGCTGGAGTGGTCCGCGCGTCATCGAGATTCCGGCGGAGCAGAGCACAGCTCACCACTCATTTGAAAGCCACGGGCAAAGCCTTCGTCCGTGAAGTCGAGCAGAAGTCCGGTGCCTAGATGTTTCGTAACTTCTGCAGTGCCTGCCATTCCATCGACGGAACCAAACTCATCGGCCCCAGCTTCAAAGGCCTGTGGGGTCGCGAGGAGTTGGTGATACGCAACGGCACTTCGTAAACCATCAAAGTGGACGCTGACTACATCCACGAGTCCATCCTCAAACCCCAAGCCGCCATCGTGAAAGGCTACGAAGCCGTCCCCATGGCCGACTACTCCGGCGTGCTGACAAAGGAGCAGGTCGAGAGCTTGATCGGGAATCTACAGGAGTTGAAGTGAGGGGCGAACGAATGGGTGTTGTCGAATTCCAGGGATGGATGCCGATGGGTGCGATGGCGTTTCACTGTGATGCCTGTTTGCTGGTTAATTAGGGTTAACAGATGGTGGGAACGAGGAGGGGTGACGCGTTCGGCCTTCGACGCCGGGGCTTGGGGGGGCAAGCGCCTCCCTTGCGCCTGCGGAGGAATCGATTGTCGGTGGCGTTTGGTTCGGATCTCGGCGAAGGACGTTTGATGCCCATTCCCTTCGACAATCGTTATGCCCGACTCCCAGAGCGCTTCTATTCGCGGGTGTCTCCGGCGCAGGTTCCAGAGCCGAAACTGATTCGGGTGAACTGCGGGTTGGCTGCGGAACTCGGGATCGATGCGGACTGGTTGGAGTCGGAGGAAGGCGTGGCGGTGCTGTCGGGAAACGTCGTGGCCGAGGGCTCGGAACCGATCGCGCAGGCCTACGCTGGGCATCAGTTCGGGAATTTCGTACCGCAACTGGGTGATGGTCGTGCGATCCTGCTGGGTGAGGTGGTGGATGTGAAGGGACGGCGGCGGGATGTGCAGTTGAAGGGCTCGGGTCGGACGGTGTTTTCACGCGGAGGCGACGGCAAAGCAGCGCTGGGACCAGTGCTGCGGGAGTACTTGGTGAGCGAGGCGATGACGGCGCTGGGTGTGCCGAGCACGCGGGCGCTCGCGGCAGTGACCACCGGTGAGATGGTGTGGCGCGAGACACTGCTTCCCGGGGGCGTGCTGACTCGCGTGGCAGCGAGTCATCTCCGTGTGGGTACGTTTCAATACTTCGCGGCGCGTGAGGATGAGGAGGCGTTGCGGCTGTTGGCCGATGAGGCGATCCAGCGGCACTATCCGGAAGTGGGTGATGTGGAGAATCGAGCGCTCGCGTTGCTGGAGTCAGTCATTTCTGCGCAGGGGAGTCTGGTGGCGAAGTGGATGGGCCTCGGCTTTATCCATGGCGTGATGAACACGGACAACGTGGCGATCTCGGGCGAGACGATCGACTTTGGGCCCTGCGCGTTCATGGACACCTTTCATCCGCAGTGCGTGTTCAGCGCGATTGATCGGAACGCGCGCTATGCCTGGGGAAACCAACCTGCGATCTGCCAGTGGAACCTGACTCGGTTTGCCGAAACGCTGCTGCCGCTGCTGTCGGAGTCGGAGGACGAGGCGGTGCGTCTGGCCGAGGCTGTGTTGAAGGGGTTCGTGGAAACGTTTCGAGCGAACTATCTGGCCGTCTTCCGCGCGAAGTTGGGATGGCTGGAAGGCATTGCTGAAGACGGCGGGATGGGGTTCATCAAGGAGACGCTCGATGTTTTGGCGGATCAGCACGTGGACTTCACGCTCTTCTTCCGGCACCTGACCCGCGTGGCTGGGGGCGAGGATGCAGCGGCGCTTGTGGCCTTGTTTGATTCAAAAGAACGAGGCGGGGAGTGGTTGACTCAGTGGCGAACGTTGGGGCCGCCAAATGTGGAGGCCATGCGCTTGGCGAATCCGATTCTGATTCCCCGCAACCATCAGGTGGAGGCGGCCATCCAAAACGGGCTGAAGGGAGACTTCGGCTTGTTCCATCGCTTGGTCGAGGCGTGGTCGGAGCCCTATGCCGAGCGACCCGAGTTTGGCGATCTGGAGGCAGCGCCATTGCCCCATGAGCGGGTGACGCAGACGTTTTGCGGGACGTGAGGGCTCTGCGCGACTTCCATCCTGCACTTCGATCAGATCCTAATCCTGGTCCCGCTCTTTGTCTCAATCGCGGCCTCCGCTCCGGTTCAGGAGTGGGGTAAGGATTGGGAGGGGTCAGTCCATTGAATGTGGATCCTCCCGCAAGCGGCGCAGGATTGCAGCGTCAAGACGGTCTTTCTCCCGAACGGAACTCTCTTTCCAACCGATGAGCGAGGCCTTCGAGGCGTAGTGGATCTCCAATCCCCGCAAGGGAAGCACCCCGGCATCCACGATCACGTCCGCGAATTTGCGCCCGCTCATTTGAGTGAAGATATCGATCTGACACTGCTCGGATTCTTCGACGACACGGATGGCTCCCTCAGACTCGTCAAAATCATCGAGCGATAGTTCCTTCGCGAAGCCTTCGCCGTAGCCTGCCAGGGTTTCGAGAAGTCGGGTGAGGTTCTCGACGCTGGATTCGACGAGGATGTCGACATCTTCGGTGAGTCGAACGTAGCCTTGGAGCGAGACCGCAACGCCGCCAACGACGACGAAGTTTACGTTTCGGCTAGAGCATTTTAATTTATTCTGTAGCCGTATTGTGTTTATATGTTAAGGTGGTACATGGCCACACTCTCTGTTGATCTGCGCGAACGCATTCTCGC
>CAXBNA010000095.1:0-22238 GCA_963976915.1 uncultured Verrucomicrobiales bacterium | reverse complement strand
AAGGAGACGCCGCCTGCCACCATGGCCTCCAGCGAGCCCGTTCGAAGGCGGACGCCGTTGGCTCCAATGTCGAGATCGAATCCGCTGGTGTTCCAAAACCGGCTCTGCGGGGTGACGAGGCGGCTGAACTCCTCCTCAATGAAGACCCCAAACTCAACCCGGCCATTGTCTGGATTGAAGGCCTGGGTTTCGATCCGGCCTGCCTTGAGCCCCTTGTAGACCACGGTGGAGCCGGGTCCGACGGATCCCGCCTGATCCGCGACCAAGTTGATGTGGAGTCCGGGGACGCCCAGCGGAGTGACGGGAGGGTTTTCAAGGCCCACAAAATCGGAGCCCGGGGTCTCAGACACGCCCGGGTCCAGCTCGATGTAGGTGCCCGAGACCAGCGTGCCCAGCCCCGAGATGCCCGCGCCGCCCAACCGGGGCCGGACCACCCAAAAGCGCGTGTCGACCTTCAACAGTTCTGCCGCCGATTGATTGAGGCGAAGCGTGGTGATGACGCCTTTGAGGTCGGGGGCGAGCCGGACCGACTCCACGACGCCAATGCTGACGCTGCGGCACTGGATGGCGGTTTTTTTCTCGGCGATGCCTTCGGCGGTCTCAAAGCGCACGGTGACGAGCGGGCCTTGCGATGCGTAGTGCTGCCAGACGAGCCATGCTCCGAGCAGCGCCGCCACCAGCGGGATGATCCATACCGGTGAGATCCCGCCATGAGGCCGGACGATCTCCGGTGGAGGCGGGGCGGGGGTGGATGTTTTGGGAGAGGCCTGGCTCATTCGGTCGTTTGGGGCTGAGGCTTGTGAGGGAGCGCTGAATCCCAAAGCAGTCGAGGGTCAAAGGACATGGCAGCGAGCATGGTCAACACCACGACTCCCGCAAAAGCCACGGCGGCAGGTCCAGGCTCGATGGACATGAGCGACCCCAATTGAACGACTGCCACGAGGATCGCGACCACAAACACGTCGACCATCGACCAGCGGCCGACGAGTTCCGTGAGTCGATAGACCTGAGTCATCACCCGCGGATGGCGGCATCTGCGGGCTGAAATGCAGAGGGTGACAATGGCGATGAGCTTGAGGATGGGGATGATGACGCTGGCCGTGAATACCACGATGGCGATTGGGTAAGCGCCATGGTGCCAAAAGACAATCACGCCGCTGAGAATGGTGTTGGCTCCACCGCCTCCCAAGCCCTCGGCCTTCATGATGGGGAGAAGATTGGCCGGCACGTAGAGAATGGCGGCTGCGATCGTCAGTGCCCAGGTGCGCTGGAGGCTGTGGGGTTTCCGAAGGTGCAAGCCCGCACCACAGCGTCCGCAGCGTGCCTGATCGAGACCTTGCACCTTTCCGCATGCGTGGCAGGAAGCCAGCCCGAGTTGGGCGGCAGTTTTGATTTGGCGCGTGTCCGTCATGCCCGGGCCTCCTCCATGCGATCCCAAAGTCCCCGTGGCTCGATGGCTGAGACTGCCGCCGTCAGGCACACAATGAGCGCTCCGAAGGCCCAGAAAGAGATTCCAAGCGTGACCGTCGCAATGTCTCCCAGCTTGAGCAGGCTGACGAGAACGCCGATGAGGAAGACTTCGATCATGTTCCAAGCGTTGGTTCCGTAGACGATCCGGCAGACGAAAATGGCCCCGGGAAGTCGGCGTCCAAAGATGAGCGGGAGCAGCAGGTAGAGCAATCCGCTGATCATGACGAAGGGGGCACCAAGAATGAAGATGGCGACGGCGGCTCCCAGCCAGGGGCTTCCATGGTCGCTGAGTGCGGAAACGCTCTCGGCCAGGACAATCCGACTGATTTGACCTCCGGCCTCCAGCTCGATGAATGGGAAGAAATTGGCGACAACGAAGAAGGCCATGGCGCTGACGGCGAGGGCCGCAGAGCGATGAACTGGGTTTTGCCGTTGACGATCCAGCGTGGCGCCGCACTGCGGACAGAGGGCCGACTCCCCCAACTGCAACTGCGGTGCTTCGAACAGCGCGTCGCAGTCGTGACAGGCCATCCAGTTCGATCTCTGACCCGGTAAGGGCATGACGATGAGTTCAGACTTCAATGGGTCGGGACCTTAATGGCTGTCGCGGCCGGGCGCCAAGTGAATCTGGCTTGGGGAAGGGCGAGTGACTTTGAGGTGAGGCACACTTTTAGTGGACGGGTCTGACATGCATGTCATGATCTTATGTTATGTCGGATATCGAGGTGTATCCCTGTAAATCCTCAAAATTTTCGGCTATTCAGAGCCGTTTTTTCAAAAAAGAAACATTTTGGACTTGCTAATTACTGACAATCTGACATCTCTTGTAAGGATTTTCTGCTAGATGACTGAAACCATGAAGACGCTGCCTCCTCCATCGCCTGGCGAAGTGCTTCGCGATGTGCTCGCTGAACGTGACATTTCGCAAAGCCAGGCGGCTCAAGCGCTTCGGATGAGCCGGGGGCATCTCAACTCGATCATCAATGGGCACAATCCATTCTCGGCTGACCTCAAGCTGAAATTGCAGGACTTTTTGGGCCTGCCTCCGAGCCATTGGAGTCAGGTTCAGGAGACACATGACCAGTTTGCCGCCAGCCCGACAGGCCGGGAGCATCTTCAAAAAAAATCCACGGAAGCGCTGCTTGATCAGTGGGAACTCCGTGGTCCGCGCCTCTTGGTCGATCACGAAATCGAGGATGCTGTGAATGCTGGATACCTGGATATCCCGAATTTTGATGCCGAACGCCTGAACGGAACGACCTATGAGTTGCGCCTGAGTGATTCTGCGCTGGTGGTGCGGCAATCGGACCCGGATGCCGGGGAGGTGTCTGTTCCGCTGAAGCCTCGATTTCTTCTGCAGACGGGGCAGGTCGCGACTCTGCGGCTCGCTGAACGAATCAAGCTGCCGAGTCGGGTCCGCGGATTGCTTGTGGGTGCGGCGGACGGTCTGGGAGGCCCCGGTGCACCGGTCTATTTTGATCCCGTCGTAACGCCGGGTTTCGAGGGCTCACTTGTGATCCAGATCGAAAATCGCTCGCCTCGTCCCCTCCAACTTCAAGCACTGCAAAGCGCGGTGCTCATCGAATTTTCCTTTCTTGCGGATGAACCTGTCCGCCGCCCGTCACCCATCGCCCCCTCCACCACCCATGAATGATCGTCGTGAATCCTCCTCCTCAGAAGAGTTCTCCCCCCAGCAAGCTGTTGTGACGCCTGTTGATGACTCCCGCAGTGAATCCCTTGCCGCTGTTTTGGCCTCGCCTCAGGCGATGACCCTGATCGGCGGATTGACGCAGCGCTTTCGCTCGCTTGGGGTTCGTCCTCCGCGTTACCCGCAGGCTTTGGAGAGTTCCGTGGCTGGGGGAAGTTGGGCCTCAAGTACGACGAAGGATCGCAACCTCCTCTTTAGCGTGGCGCATCATTCCGCGATGGAGATGCTATTGGCGGACGGCAGTGAGCAGTTCAACCGGAGCCACGACAAGGCCGAGATCAGTGGTGTGGCCCTGCTGGAGCGCGAAGGAGCGCGGAGCGGTGGTACGGATCGGATGTGGTTTTTTCTTCAAAGTTTGAGCGGTCACCTGGCGGCTTCGTGCTTGGAGTTGGAGAAGGATTGCCGCGTGGAATTGCGTCATGCGAAGGCCTTCAACTGGGTGCCGGAAGGGACGAAGAGTTCCTCGATTCTGACCTCGACCTGTTTTCGCATTCGCTATGAAGGCCTGTCACGGGCCGAGCTGAATCAGATCCTCGCTGACGCCATGAGCGAGCTGGGGACGATCAGTCGTGCTGAGCGGCTTTCATTGCACCAGTGCTTCCACGCCTGATTTGTAGGGGGACGAACCCACATCGGAGCTTTGCCTCACGGAAGGATTTGGGTAGGATCGCGATGTGCGATCATTCAGCAGTGCCACGACAAGTCGCCTCACTGGGGCGTTTGAGTGGGTTCGTCGTTGGGTGGCGCTCGTGATGCTGCTGAATGTCGTCGAAATGGATGGCATGGGGCAGGCCGCGTACACGGGAGGATTGGGGTGGGATCGCTTTGATGGGCTGCCCGCCTCAGGAGACTTCACGCTACCCACGGGTCGGGGGCCCTATGCATTCTCGGACATTCCTGTGCAGGCGCCTGGCGTCGAGGGCTGGGTGGCCTACGCGGATGGCACGGGGGGGCAGTTGCTCTTTCGTGTCGGCACGGGATCGAGCGCCTCGTCTGGAGTGTGGAGCTACGGTTTGGATGGGGATGCGGACCGGGCTCTCGGGTCCCTGGCAGCCGGAAGTCATGCTGCGAGTCTGGCGTTCATCGTCGAAAATCAGACGGGGGAGACGCTGACTCGCTTTGTCGTCAGTGTGTGTGGTGAACAGTGGCGTTTTGGAAACGGGACCCCCAACACGCTGACCTTCGAGTATCAGATCGGAGCCGTGGACATTGCAGCCGCGGGCATCGGTGTCTCGGCCTTGGATTTCACCGCGCCCATGAATGGAGGAAGCACGGGCGCTCTAGACGGAAACGATCCGGCCAACCGAGTGTGGCTGAATGCGGAGGTGACCGGAATTTCGTGGGCACCAGGGCAGTCTCTGATGCTGCGGTGGCAGGATGTGAATGACACGGGGAACGATGACGGGTTGGCGCTCGATGACTTTCTCTTTCATGCGCCGCGGGCTGTCGAAGCGGCACCGATGGTGGTGTCTCGCCTGCCGGAGCCGGGGGCGACGCTGGTGGGGGTGGACCAGCCGATTGAGCTGGTGTTTGATCAGCCGGTGACGGCGGGGCCGGGGGCCTTCACGGTGACGGGCAACATCAGTGGGAATGTGCCGTTCACACTGACGGGTGGTCCGCTGCGTTTCCTGTTGACGCCAACCTCAGGTTTTCAGACGGGCGAAACGGTGTCGGTGGTGGTGGCTGCTGCCTCCGTGCAGGGGGTCAGTGCCGCGATGGCGGCTGACGAAACCTGGACGTTCAACACTTTTCCATCCCCGGGAGAGTTGGTGCCCATTCATCTGATTCAGGGAGACGGAACCCAATCCCCCATGGAGGGGGCCGATGTGACGGTTGAAGCGGTGGTGGTCGGTGACTTCCAAGGGGCCTTTCCGGCATTGGGTGGATTCTTCCTCCAAGAAGAGGACGGGGATGCCGATGGTCGTGGCGAGACTTCTGAGGGCTTGTTTGTGTATGATGCCAGCAGCGGCGCAAGCCAGGAGGTGACGGTGGGAGATGTGGTGAGGGTGCGTGGCACGGTGGGTGAGTTCTCTGGCATGACGCAGATTTCCGGAGTGACCAGTGTGCAAGTGGTCACCAGTGGCGCGCCTCTGCCCACGGCGACCCCTTTGGCGCTTCCCGTCGCTGACCTTTCCGTCTTTGAGCGTTGCGAGGGGATGAGGTCGGTGTGGAACCAGGAGCTGATGGTGACGGACAACGGTCATGGGTTTTCCTTCACCGATGGCTATCTGCGATACGGGGAGCTGATCCTTTCATCGACGGCTCCGCTGGAGGCACCCACGGAAAGCATCGATCCGAATGATGATCCGGCTTCGGGAACGACCAGCACAGGGGCTTCGAACGTGGCGAACGTGCTGGCCCGCCAATCGCTGAACGAACGGAATCAGATCACGCTGGATGATGGAAGTGGCGCACACTACCCGGAGCCGACGCCCTACCTGAGTGCGGCGGGAACGCGGCGCTGTGGCGACAGCGTCACTGGATTGGAGGGGGTGCTGGCGGAGTCGGGTGGGAGTTATCGGATCCAACCCACGTCAGGGGTCTCATTTGTGGATGCCAATCCGCGCCCAGTGACGGCTCCACCAGTGGCGGGTCGCTTGAAAGTGGCGTCGATGAATGTGCTGAACTATTTCACGACCTTGGGGGATCGAGGTGCCGACACATTGGAAGAATTTGAGAGGCAGCAGGGGAAGATCGTTGCGGCCCTCGTGGGCTTGGGCGCGGATGTGATCGGGCTGATTGAGATTGAGAATCAACCGTCTGCGGTGACGGATTTACTGAGCGCGTTGAACGCAGAGATCGGCTCTGAGGTATACTCGGCGGTGACGGACCCGGTGGAGGGCGTGGGCGATGATGCGATTCGCTTGGCGTGGTTCTACAAGCCTTCGGCGGTAATGCCTTGGGGCGCTGCCCAAACCGACACCGATGACTTGTGGAATCTTCCAAGGGCGCTGCGTCCGCCACTGGCACAAGTATTCCAGGAACTGGCCACGGGGGAGCGCTTCATCGCCTGTGTGAATCATTTCAAATCCAAGTCGAGTTCGGGGGCGACGGGAGTGAATCAGGATCAGGGTGACGGTCAGGCCTCCTTCAACGATCTGCGTCGGCAGCAAGCGTCTCGCCTGATCACATGGCTGAATGGTTTGCGCGCAGAGTTGGGCGAGGATGATGTGCTCATCGTGGGTGATCTGAACGCCTACGGCGAGGAGGATCCCATCGATCTGCTGCGAGCCGGGGGGTGGGTGGATGAATCAGATCGATTTTCGCCTGGAGACCACAGCTACCGACTCGGTGCCTTGCGCGGGCGGCTGGATCACGCATTCTCGACGGTCACCATGTCGAGTCAGATCGTCGGGGCGGCGCATTGGCACATCAACGCGGATGAGCCTGCTTTGATGGACTACAACGGTGAAGGGAAATCGCCAGCCCAGGAGGCGCTCACCGAGGGAACGCCGTTTCGCTCATCGGATCATGATCCCGTCTTGGTCGGAATCTCGCTTTCGCCGCAGCCAACGACCTTTGCCATGTGGGTGGCGTCGCAGGTGTGGCCCGAGGGGGCTGATCAAGGGGTCTCGGGTGATCCCGATGGCGACGGATTGGACAACCTTGCCGAATTCGTCATGAACTTGAATCCATTGCTGGCTGACGCAGGCAAGGGGACTGGGGCCGGCAGGGAGGGTGAGGTCTTCATGTTGGATTTTCGGCAGCGAACGACGGCGACAGGAGTCAGTGTGATACCGAAGTGGTCAGACAATTTGGTCGACTGGTTTCCGATGAGTGTCCCGGTCGAGCAATCGGAGATCGATTCCGTCACGAAGAGGTATCGCTCTACGCAGGCCATCGAAGGGCGCGACCAGATGTTTGGCCGGCTGGAGATCGATATCGCTCCCTAGCAGGCGACGGAACTCTGACCTGGTGATTGCGAATTTTTCGGGATGCCCTAGACTCGCGGTCCCATGGATCCTCTGATTCGACTTCTACAAGCCAACTCCAATCGCTCTCATTCTGAACTGGCGCAGGCGCTCGCCATCTCCGAGGAGGAGGTCGTGTCGCGAATCAAAGAGGCGGAGGGAGCTGGGGCGATTCTGGGCTACCAGGCCATCGTCGATCGTCACAAGGCAGGCGATCACGGTGTCATGGCACTGATTGAAGTACGGATCACTCCAGAAGTTGAAGGCGGATTCGACCGGTTGGCTCGTCGGATTGCGATGTTTGATCAAGTGGTGGACTGCTTTCTGATGAGTGGAGGATACGATCTCGCCGTGCTCGTCGAGGGCAAGGACCTGCTGGATGTGGCGACGTTTGTGTCGAACAAGTTGGCTCGTCAGGGCGGCGTGCTCTCCACCGCGACGCATTTTCAACTCAAGTGCTACAAGAAAGGTGGGTTCTTGGTCAATCCGGGTGAAGACGAAGATCGTCTGCCGGTGACGCCGTGAAGTCCGAGGGAGTGCCGCACATGGACTATCAGAGCAAGATTTCGCACCAGGTTCGTGATCTTCCCCGTTCGGGAATTCGCGACTTTTTTGAACTGGTCATCGGCCGACCCGACGTGATATCGCTCGGGGTCGGGGAGCCGGACAAGCCGACGCCATGGAGCATACGCGAGGCCGCCATCCGGTCTCTCGAACGTGGACAAACCAGCTACACGTCGAACCTTGGGTTGGAGTCTCTACGCGTCGCGATCAGCGGCTATGTGGAAGAGCAGTTTCGCACGAGCTATGATCCAAAGAAGGAGATCCTCGTCACGGTGGGTGTTTCCGAAGCCCTGGATCTGGCGTTTCGAGCTCTACTGAATCCGGGGGACGAAGTGATCTATCACGAGCCTTGCTACGTCTCGTACAGTCCAACGATCAAGATGGCCTATGGTGAGCCGGTGATTGTGGAGACGCGAGAGGAGAACGAGTTCGCGCTGATGGCCGAAGACGTGGAAAAGGTGATCACACCCAGGACGCGAGTGATCACGCTCAATTTTCCGACCAATCCGACGGGCGGCATCATGCCGGAAGCGGAGTTGGAGAAAATCGCGGCCCTTGCAGTGAAGCATGACCTGATCGTCATCACTGACGAGATTTACTGTGAGTTGCTCTACGATGATCGGACTCACCGGAGCATCGTCGAATTTCCCGGAATGCGCGAACGAACCATTCTGCTGCATGGCTTTTCGAAGGCCTTTGCCATGACGGGGTGGAGGCTCGGCTACGCTTGTGCACCTGCGCCGTTGCTGGAAGCGATGATGAAGATCCATCAGTACGGGATTCTCTGCGCGCCCATCATGAGTCAAATGGCGGGCATCGAGGCCCTTTCGCTGGGTCGTTCGGCCTATGAGGACATGCGCGATTCGTATGAGCAACGCCGAAACCGGATCGTGTCGCGCCTGAATGGCATGGGGCTCCATTGCTTCAATCCGGGGGGCGCTTTTTACGTGTTCCCGGAGATCCGTTCCACCGGACTGTCGAGCAAGGAGTTTGCGATTCGCTTGCTCAATGAACACAGCGTCGCCGTCGTGCCTGGAACGGCATTCGGTGCCGCTGGCGAGGGATTCGTGCGGTGCTGCTATGCAACGGCTCCCGATCTGATTGAGCGTGCCATGGATGAGATGGAGATCTTTGTCACCAATGTCCGTTCAGCCAAGGCTGCGGCATGAAGACGTGGCCATGCCTGTTCTGGATCGCGTGGGTGTTGGCGGGGTGTGATTTGGAAGAGCTGCCTCCCCCTCCGGTCAGCAAGGCTGAAACCGCGTATCGAACGCATTGCGGAACCTGCCATCAATGGGATGGAAAAGGGATTCCCGGGATGTATCCGCCCATTGCTGGCGTGGATTGGGTGCGCGAGGCGGATGCGGAGCGGCTGATCCGGGTGGTCCTTCACGGGATGGTCGGCCCCCTGCATCTGAACGGGGAGGCGTTTCAGACTTCGGCCCCCATCATGCCTGGCCAAGGCGCGATGCTTTCGGATGAGCGAATTGCCGAGGTGCTTACCTTTGTGATGAGGCGGTTCGGCGGGAGGGATGTGACGGTGAGCAACGAAGAGGTGAGGACCGTCAGAGAGGGCGATGGAAAACGGACCTTGCCTTGGACCGAGCGTGAATTGTTTGGCGAGGAGTGATAGGTCGCGGGCAGAATGCCCGCCGTACTAGGCACCGGCTGAAAGCCCGTGCTACCTGGGAGTGATTCGCCAGATGGAGCCGTTTTGGGAGAGGACGAGGGGTTCGCCTTGGATGTCGGTACCGATGAACACCGGGTTGAAGGGTGAGGTGTCCTCTGCGGGTTTGCGGTAGAGGGTCCAGCGTTGAGTGGCACCACTTTGATCGCTGTTGATCTTGACGGCTTGAACCAGACCGTAGCCCCACTCGCCGTAGATGTAGCTGCCGCGTAGTTTGGGAAGTGCTTTCCCTCGATACAGGATGCCACCGACGATGCAAATGCCGTCGCCGCGCATTCGGGTGTAAGCGAAGACGGGATCGATGAACCCGGCGTCGCTCAGCAACTGCGTTCGCTGAAGGTGGAAGGGTGCGGGGCCGTCGCGATCACTCCAACCGTAATTGCCGCCTTTGACGATTCGATTGATCTCTTCCCAGGCATCTTGCCCGACGTCGGCGCACCAGAGGTCGTGGGTTTTCGGGTCGAATGCCAGTCCCCACGGGTTGCGCAGTCCCGACGCCCAGATCTCCTCACGCATGAGCTGTTGGCCCACGAAGGGATTGTCGTCAGGGATGGAGTACTCCCGGGCGCCTTCTTTTCCGTCGACATTGATTCGCAAAATCTTGCCGTGCAGCAGCCACGGATTCTGGGCCATGCGGTAGGGATCGTCTCGGAGACCTCCATCGCCGAGCCCGATGTAGAGAAAGTTGTCCGGGCCAAAGACGAGTTGGCCACCCCAGTGGTCGGCGAGCGGTTGCTGGACTTCGAGGAGGATGCGCTCAGTCTGAGGTCGGGCGGCTATGTTCTTTCCACTCGTAGCCAGCATCTCACTGATCACCGTACGCCGGGGAGCGTTTTGGGAGTAGGAGATGAAGAATCGGCGATTGGTCTCAAAATCAGGGTGAAGCGCAATGCCATGAACGCCCTCCTCGAAATTGACGAGGCCCTGCATGCGGGAAGTGAAGTCCAAAAAGCGGGTTGGCGATTTCTCCGGGTCATCCAAGAAGACGCGATGAAACGGACCACGCTGGCAGGCGATGATGGTCGAGCCATCGGGCAGGTGAGCGAAGCCGACGGGTTGGTCGAACAGATTGTCGGGACGAAGGCGGGTCAGGCTGCACCAATCGGCATCGTCGTGGGGCACCTCGCCAAAGGGCTCATCGGCCGCAATCTTTCCGGACCAGCCGACGGCGATCAGGGGAAGAAGAAAGGCGGTCAGCTGAATGCGGAAAAGAGACATCAATCGCAGACATTGCATTTCTCAGGCCAGTGTGCGTTGGGAAAACCGTGAAATCTTCGTCGTGGCAGGTTCTCTGACAGGGCGTTGAAAGTGCCCAAGAAGACTTTTTAGGTTGTGACATGGGTCCCTGTCTGGAACATTTCAGGGCATGGAGTTTGAAGGGGACCAACGGGCCGAGGATGATGCAGGGCAGAAGGGCTTTCGCCTTCTTCTGGCTGCAGCGTGCATGGTTGTGGTCGTGGCGGGGTTGCGAGCAGCCGAGTCGTTTTTTGTGCCCGCCATTCTGGCATTCTTCTTTGCGGTGCTGAGCTATCCGATGATGCGCTGGTTGATGGCGCACCGGTTTCCGCACTTTCTGGCGATGTTGCTGACCCTGGCGGCAGACATTCTCTTCATCGTCCTGATTGTGATGGGGGGCAGTACGCTGCTGATTGATTTTCAGAAGGACATTCCGGCTTATCTGGTGAGGTTGAAAGCCTCCTTGGAAGAAGGGGCAGGATGGCTGGAGGCAAAGGGCGTTCAGGGAGCCACTGAAATGGTGGCCCAAGTCTTCGACTGGTCAGCGATCATCAGCTATGCATCCAAGCAGGATGTGATGCAGAACATTGCGTCGTTCATGGGATCGACCGTGGGAACCGTGGCGTCGTTTGTTTCAACCTTTGTGATCGTCTTGATCCTGTTGGTGTTCATTCTGATGGAAGTGCGCGGGACCATGGGGCGATTCACAGCGATCCAACTTGCCGGTGGCCCGAACTTCGAGAGGGCGGTTCAGTCGGCCTCGGACATTCAGAAGTACCTGCGGATCAAGACGGCCATGAGTGCAATCACCGGACTTTTGGCATTTGGATGGTGTTTGGTTTTTGACCTGCCGTATGCGCCACTGTGGGGTTTGGTGGCATTCGTGTTCAACTACGTGCCAGCTGTGGGATCCATTGTTGCATCGATTCCTCCGGCGCTCGTTGCACTCGGGCTGCAAGGGCCGGGGAGCGCTCTTGGCGTTGTTTTGGGTTACCTCGCGATCAACGGTGCCATCGGCAATTTCATTGAGCCGACGCTGATGGGACGGCGATTCGGCGTGTCCTCACTCGTGATCGTGCTGTCCGTGATTTTTTGGGGTTGGATGTGGGGCATCGTGGGCATGTTTCTTGCCGTTCCTCTCACGATGCTCATCAAGATGATGCTCGACAACAGTCAGGAGTTTCGCTGGATCTCGGTGGCCATGGCGAAGAAGCGCGTGCGGAAAGGGGAGGTCGAGGTGGCGGGATTTGACCTCGACCTTGAAGACGGGGAAATGTTGGGTAGTGGGGCAAGTACGGAGATCCCGGGGCGGGATTAGATCCGGGTTGCGACTTGATGGGTGCAACTTAAAATGCGCCGTTTTTCTCCATGGGAAACTTTCTCTCCCACCAGGGTTAACCGGCAAACGGTTCCAAGATTCGAGGAGTGGATTCTCTTCTACTTCCCGGCCACCCATTTGACGGCGTTGGTGAGGATCGTCCGGTAGGCAGCGTGGTCATGGACGCGCTCATCGTGTCCGAGTGCAAAGCCGACGATGCGGGCCTTGTCGTTCTTTGTGATCCAGACACTGGGGTGGGACTTCTCGTATTTGATGCTGGGGCTGGTTTCGGCGAGGACTTCGATGGGGAGCGTGCCTTCGGGAGTGCCTTCGGCGTTGATGTAGTAGAGCTCGTCTTCGACCTCGAAGGAAGCGGGGACGCCTGCCATGATGGCGTGGTCTTTCGCGAGGACGTTGACCTTGAAGGGGCCGAGTTTGTCATGACCGCGTGCGCCACCGCCCACGACCGTTGCGTTGAGTTCGGGCCAGCCTTTGAACCCGTACCACGTGCCAGGGTGGAGCATGATGACGCCCTTGCCCGAGTCGATTCGCGCCATGAGGGCTGCGCGATAGGCGGGGGTGTCAAAGAAGCTGCGGTTCACGCTGATGATGGCCACATCGGCGACGGAGAGTTGCTCCGTCGCTTGATCCCGGTCCTCGGTGTAGTGAACGGTGAACCCGGCATCTTTGAGCGTGGCGGAGTCGGTCTCCCCAAAGAAGGTGTTGAACTGGTGGGCGCTGCCACCGCCGATGATCAGCACCTTGGTCTTGCCATCCTCCCATTGAACGGGTTTGGCAGGAACTGGAGGTGGCTCGTTGGGGCCCTTCTTCTTCGCGGTTTCCTTCTTGCCGCCTTTTTTGCTGCCGGGCTTACCGGAAGCAGGCGGAGCGCCTGAGCCACTCGCCGCAGACTGGAAGCCTGATTTGCCGGTGAGGTCAGCGGTGATGGCGATGACGACGGGGGCGACCTTGTTGGCGAAGCTGCTGAGCGCAATGGTGTCGATGACGCCGTCGTGTTGGACGTCGATGGTGATGCCGCGCACTTGCGTTTTCTCGCTGAGTTCGGGGAGGTAGACGGACCCGGGAACATCGGTGCGACGGATGTAGTCTGCGAACTCGACACCGTTTTTGAGCACATGTTCCTCGGTCTTTCCGTCGGTGAACCTTAGCGCGACTTTGAGCACCGGCACGCCCTCCCCATCGCCAAAGGGAAAGGCCCAGGCTCCGATCCCGCTGAGCAGGTGGAGCTTCTTGGCGGAGACGCCGAGTTTGGCTTCGACGGACTTCGGTTGGCTGTTGCTGAGGTTGTTCGGGTTCGGCCCGCCTTTGAGAACGATGAGGTTGGCGGCCGTCGCACTCTTGGCGGGATCTTGAATGTAAAAGGGGATATCTTGAATTGTCAGATTGCCGAGCTTCGGCAGATTCAGCTTGCCACCCTTGGCCTCAATCGAAGCGAACAAGCCATCGCGGGAATCGGCTGTGAATGCGTTGTTCAGATCCACGATGCGAAAGTCACGGCTAGCGTCGCCGACGATGAAGGTGAGGAGGTCGCGGAGAGCTTCGCCGCCGAGGGCCTCAAAACCTTCTGGCATCAGGCTACGCTGGGTGTTTTCGCGCTTGGCAATGTCGGTCTTGGCCACTTCACGAACACCCATCTGGGTGGCGAGACTGACCATGGCCGTGTTTTCTCCGGTCATGACACCCTGAAGAATCTCACCTTTCTTGGTGGTGATGTTGTGGGCGTGAAAACTTGGTTCCACTTCTCGGTTGGGGTCAATGATGTGAACAAGGAGCTCGGCGGCTCCGTGGGCACCCATGCCGTCGAGTGGCGGGCCGACTGAGACGCCGAGGTCACCGAGTTTGTGGCAGACGGCGCAGGCGGCGGTGAAGTACATCTTGCCCTTCTCGGCATTGCCCTCCTTCTCGACTTCGGGAGTGAGTTTGGCGATGATGGCGTCCTTGGCGGAGGTGTCCACCTTGAACAGATCATTGGCACGCTTGGCCAGAGGCTTGGCGGGATGGGAGCGAAGTCGGGCGACGTTGCCGGGGGAAAAGGTTGTGCGGTCAATGGAGCCTGCGTTCACAGCGTCGAGAAGGGCGCGGGTGGCGGCAGGGCGCTTAATGATGGCCTCAAAGGCGGCCTGCTGGGGAGCGGCGGGGAGTTTGGCGAAGAGAGGGATGAGTTTGTCAGCGTAGTCGCTTTCGTCGACCGCGGTGATGATGGCCGACTGAAGTTCTCCGGGCGTTTGGGGATCGCCCAAAGGCTCCACTCCAACATTGGTGGCGTCACCACCGACAGTGATGAGGGCTTTGGCGGCATTGATGCGATCTCCGATGGGTGCGGAAGTGTCGGAGAGGGTGGAGGTCAGCTTGGCCGTGAGTTCGGAGATGACTCCGGCGAGATCGCCGCTGCCTTCCCAGCGTGAGACGATCGCCAGAGCGGCTCCCGAGGTGCCGATGTTGTTGAGGAGCGACTTGAGGGCCGATTCAGTGGCGGTGTCGAGCTTCAGATCGTCGGGGCCGGAGGTCGCGATCGCCGTGAGGACTTTGGACACCAGCACACCGTCGGCATTCGTTGCATTGCCGCAGGCTTGAATCAATTTCTGTGCCGTGGCCGAGCCTCCGTTTTGGATCGCGATTGGCGTTAGGGCGGAGACGAAGGCGGTGAGGGAATCGGAAGCCTTGGCGGAGAGCGCCTCGTCGATGACGGGCTCGGCACGGTCCGCACTCGCTGCGATCAGGGCGGAGGTGGTCCAGTCGTCTTTCGACGCGCTGGCAGAGGCAATGACCTTGCTCAAGTCCGTTTCGCGAGCGTTTGCTTCGTAGGCTTGAACGGCCGCGCTGCCGACCTGAGGTCCTTCGATTCCGTGACGTTCGCGAAGGAGACGGATGGCGAGTTCCTTGATGTGGTTATTTGGGCTCGTTGAAGCCTCTTTGAGAGTCGCGACATCGGCGCCATCAAGATTCGGTGCTTTGATTTGCTTGGCTTCCTTGTGCTGCACGCGCCAGATGCGGCCGTAGTAGTGGTCGCGGTCAGGACGAACGGCGGCGTTTGCGGGGCCGTGGGTTGGGCCGCGGGTGTCATTGTGAATGACGGCTTGGTTGCAGAAATCGACAATGTAGAGCGCTCCGTCCGGACCCGTGCGGACCTCGATGGGGCGGAACCAAAGGTTGCGGCTGCGGATGAACTCCGTTTCCTCGCGACCGGGTTCCTTGGCGGCAGAGTAGGTGACGCCGTCGGGTTTCACATGAAACTGACCGATGATGTTGAGGGTTGGCTCGGAGGTGAAGTAGGTGTAGTTCCATTTCTCAGGCCAAGCGCCGCCTTCGTAGATCACGCAACCTGCACCGGCTGTGTAGCGACCGACCTGATCGATCTGAACGTAGGCTTGCTGCTCCCAGTGCATGGCGGGATTGGTGGTCGCGCCATCGAGAAGACCATTTGTGCCGACGACGCCAGGGAGCTTGCCCTTGGAAAGAATCGGCTCCGGCAGGACGACGTGAACGAGGGGATTGCCCGTGGTGGGCTGGGTGTAGAAGACTTCACCGTCGGTGGTCATTTCAAGACCCCAAGTGTTGCCGCCGCGCGAGGCGTACTGCTCAAAAGCAGATCCGTCTGGTTTGAAACGGACAACGCCCATGCCAATGGGACCGAAGCCCTGTGATCCGTCGCCTGAGGTGACGTTGTCTGAGCTGCTGTAGCCGTGGGTGGCGTATACCCAGCCGTCCATGCCCCAGCGCATATTGTTGATCACCGCGTGCGTGTCACGGGTGCCGAGGTTGGTGTAGAGCTTTGATCGCTTGTCGGCGATGTCGTCGCCGTCCGTGTCTTCGAACAACCAGATGTCAGGTGCCGAGCAAACGATGATGCCGTTCTTGTAAAGGACGAAGCTGGTGGCAAGCTCAAGTTTGTCGGCAAAGATCTTCTTTGAATCCATGATGCCATCGCCGTCTGTGTCGGAGAGAATGGAGACCCGGTCCTGGGGTTCGCGGTCATAGACTCCCGGAATGAGCGATCCAGAATCCTTCCAGGACTCAACATTGGCTTGGCGGAGCCCGTTGGGATACTCGGGCGTTTCAACGACCCAGAGGCGGCCCTTTTCATCCCAGTCGATGTTCATGGCGTTGTTGATCAGCGGCTCACTGGCGACAAGAGAGATGTCGAAGTCAGGGTGGATTTCGAGGTGCTTTGGCAAATTCTCTGGGCGAGGGACACCGCCTTCGACGTAGCGGAGGGCGTCGCCGAGTTCCTCAGGCTTGCAGAGTTCATCCACGTTGTCGCGCTTTCCGGCCCAGGCGATGCCTCGCAGGATCATCGTGCGGATGCCGTTGTGGGAGAAGTTCTTGTGCCAATGTCCGGGGATGTGGACGAAGGAGCGGTAATCCTCGCTGCCGCCTTCGACGGTGTTTTCATAGGTCCAGACCTGCGGTTGGATGTCATAAATGTTGACGCCCTTCTTCTTGGCGACGTACTCGGCGGCTCGCTCCTGGGCTTCCTTGTTGCCCTTGCCGCCGGTATCGATGGCCTTCGGTGTGTAAGCTGCCGCGAGGATGTGGGCCTCGGGCAGGATGTCCATGTCGTAGTAGATCTCGTCCTCGAGGTCGAAGTTGCTGATGTCCTTCGTGATCGGGTTGTAGCGATCCGTGAAGTAGAGGCTCATCGGCGCTTCGAGCCATTTGGTCGGACGATCGAAGTTCCACGACCCGCCGATGATCGTCTTGTACCAACCCGGATCGCGCGAGACGGCACCGGCGTGAATCACCACCAGACCACCGCCGCGCTTGAGGAAGTTGAGGAGGTTCTTGCGCTCCTCGCCGATGGCGATGTTGCCTGCTTCCTGCGCGTGCAGGATGAGCACGTCGGTTTTTGCGAACTGTTCAGCGGTGGGGAACTCCAGTCCGCCCTCACACGTGGCGCCACGCTCTTCCAGCATCGGCTTCCACTCGGCAAGAAACCGGGGAAAGTCGTGGGCACCGGGCCCGTGGGATTTCTTTCCCGCACGGATGAAAACCCGGAGAGGGTCAGATCCGAAGGACGAGTGCGGGAGGACAGCCGAGCAAAGTAAGACAGCCAGCACCGCGAAGCGTGTGCTGCTCCGAAGGAGTGAGCGAAGCGAAGCAAATGCCGAGGGTAGGGCGAGGCAAAGGAGGAAGCGTTTCATGGATGAATGAGCGAGGCTACAGATAAAAACGCCGCGCGTGAAGATGCTTTTCGCACGGTGGACTATCGGGAATGCACATATGCCGCGCGTCAGCACTCTTTGTGAAATCATGCAGCCCTCATCCTCGCCCCAATCCCTTTTGATCAAAGGCAAAGATGACGGCAAGGAGTAGGACAACGATCTGGCAAGCTCACAGGACTCAGTGACGCGCGACATAGAATGACCCATCCGGACGTCTGCCGGAGGGAGGTGGACGGGAATCACGGCGTCGAAGTGCGGAGAAACAGGCGGGAGAAATTCTCCCGAAGGTTCTCGCGGAGTTCGTGTTCTTCGAGATTACGTTCTTTCATCAAGAGGTCCAAACTGACGGTGAGATTCGAGGGGTGGTTGATCGATCCGCCCTCGCCATTTGCCAGTGGATTTGGATTCACTGCCTCCGGCGGCCACATGTCGGGGGCATCGGTCTCGATCAAGAGTCGGTCGATGGCGATGTGGCGGAAATTTTCTCGCTGGGCAGCTTTTCGTTCGTGGGCAAAGTAGGGTGAGATGGAGAAGTAGGCACCCAGTTTCGCAAATGTGGAGATCATCTCGCGAGAGCCGCCGTAGGAATGCAGCAGGAAGCCGCAGGGCAGGGGTTCGACCCGGTGAAGGATCTCTTCCAGCAGGCCCCAGGCTTTCAGGCAGTGAATGGTACAGGGGCGTTTGAGACGTCGGGCGAGATCAAGTTGGGCTAAGAAGCATTCGGTTTGTGCATCGATGTCGGGATGTTCAATCCAGCGGTCGAGTCCGATTTCCCCGATGGCGGATGTGGGGTGTCGAGTCAGAAACGACTCGAGGGTTTCGAGCCAATCGGCCGAGCGAGCTTTGACGTGCCACGGATGGAGTCCGAATGAAGGAATGATCCAGTCGTGTTCAGCCGCGAGGTTGGAAACGTCCTGCCAATCGGACTCTGAGGTGCCGTTGACGACGGAGTGGCGGATGGGAATGCGCCGGGCAATGGCATCGAACTCGGGTCGGAGTGCCGACAACCGTTCGTCGTGGAGGTGATTGTGGGCGTCGTCGAGAGACGTCATTGCGCGAGGAAGCCCTCGGCGAGGGTGCGAATTCGCGACCGGAGGGCCGCGAGGCCATTGAGGCGCGTCGGCGAGAGCATCCTCTGAAAACCGCAGGCCTCCCAAATCTCAGGCTCGACTTGAACGACTTCCGTGGGAGGAACATCACTGTAGAGCTGACAAAGCGTGACCACGAGGGAATGCACCATGGGGGAGTCAGCCGCACACACGAATTGGCAGACCCCGTCATTGAGCCGTCCATCCAGCCAGACCCGCGAGACACAGCCCGCGACGATGAGGTCATCGGATTTTTGAGCTTTTGGTAGATGGACCTCGGAAGCACGAGAACCGAGGGCTGCAAGACGCTCCTGGGCATCTGGAATGAGATTGAGATCCGCGATTAGCGATTGCTGCTTCTCTTCCAGTGTCATCGGAACCAAGGGAAACCTATTGAAGCTTTTGAAGTCGGTCTTTGGACCACAGGAGCCCCTGCTTCACGACCTCGTCTTCGGGCACGGCAGCGGCGAGTTGCTCCCACTTGGCTGTGGCGCTAGCGAACGAGGACTTGGCGAGATCGGCGTTCTTTGCGGACTGGCTGGTGTGACCCAGAACGCCGTACATTTGGGCGAGTTGGATTTCCCAGTTCAGGCGTTCGGGCGTGAGTTTATCTCCCTGACGTTTGGCGAGGAGTGATTCGAGGGATTCAACGGCCTGTTGAACGATCGGCACTGCCGTGGTGGGCTTGCCAAGATCGGCCATGAGTTCCGCATACTCTCCACGAAGGCGTGCGAGGACAAAAGCATATCGATCATTTTCGGGATCATTGGATACGATCTCATTCATCAACTCGATGGCGTCCTGAGTCTTCTTTGTCGCATCGGATGTCTTCCCGGTATCACGCGCAAGGAGGGACATGGCCCCATAATTGCGCGCGAGGAGGAACTTGACCTCCGGCCATTCAGGCAAGAGGCGATTGAGTTCGAGCAGGATTGGAACGGCCTGCGAATGAGCCTCCATCGCGTCGTCCGCGCTGAAATGCTTTCCAATGAGTTCGGCCAATTCAGTGTAGGCCTCGGCGAGAAGGAGCGCTTGTTCCTGGTTCCGGGGTGAGGAGCCCAGAACGAGTTCTCCCATCGCCTGAACGGAATCGATCAGCGTGGTTATGGCGTCTTCAATCTTTCCAGCGTCGCGTTGGGCAAGACCGCGAGCGTACTTGGACCGAGCGAGGAGAAACTGCTCGTCCTTCGTCAACTCCGATTCGATGATTTGCGGATCAAGGACTTCGCCGACCTTTCCAAGAGCGAGCGAAGCTTCGTCGACTTCGCCATTGCGAAGGGTGCGCAGGCCATACTCAAGCCAAGCGCGGGCACACTCATTGCGAGCCAGGCGATTGTGCGGATCCGCAGCAAGGCCCTCTTGGAGGTGAGTGGTCGCCTCGCGGAGCAGCTTCAACGATTCTTCAACTTCACCGCGCTTTCCGCGGATGTCGGAGACAAGCAGGCTGTAACGTCCCAGCCATTGGTGATAGAGGGGAACTCGACTGCTGTTGGAGTCCGACGCCAAGAGGTCAGCTGCTTGTTTGCGGGCCTTTTCGAGAAACGACAACGCAAGGTCCAGCTCACGCAGTTTTAGGTGAATCTGCCCGATGTTGCCGTAGGTGCGGAGACGCTCGACTCCGAGTTGTGGGTTGGCTTCGAGTCCGGCCAGATTCCGCATCAAGAAGGCAAGTGCGTCGAACAATTGACCGCTGGAGAAGTCGACCTCCATCTGGTTGCCCGTCGGTGTTTGCAGCAATTGAGTGAGGAACTGGTCCACCGCCGTCTGAGAGTGCTGGAGATTGGCGTCGGAAGTCTTCTTGGCGAGGATGGCATCGTCGCGCTGGTCGGTGAGGGAGGCGATGCGGCCCTCGCGTTCGTCAATCTCAACCTGGTATTGCGCGGCGTTGTCAGTGATCGTGATTTCTGCTTTTTGGGCGCGACGCAAGGTGATGAAGGCGTAGACCGTGCACACAGTCAGCGTGCTCAGCAGCGAGAGGCCGATGATTTGAAGCGTGCGGACTTTGCTGGCCTGCTTCTTCCGTTCCTGAACGGTTTGTTCACGGGATTCCTCAAGCAGATAGTCCGACTCAAGGACTTCGAACTCGCGGACGACCTCGCGAAGGTCGGTCCACCGCGCCGATGGATTCAGGTCAAGTGCCCGCTCGATGATGCTGCGTCGCCGCTCCTCCCATTTCGAGGCGGCAGGCTCGGGCCATGAGATTTTGGGTTGAGCCCTGACGGCTTGGAGAAGCGCGTTGTTGTCGAGCTGATAAGCCAGTCCGGCGTTGGACTGTTGGTAGGCTTTGGCGACTTCGGATTCCCAGGCTTCGGCGGCGCGTGGGAGCTGCCCGGTGAGCAATCGGTAGGCGAGAACCCCGAAGCTGTAGACATCCCAAGAATGGCCGTAGCCGGCAAACACGCCGTCCGGATTCTCCGCTTGTTCGGGGCAGATGTGAACGAAGTGATCCGCCAATTCAAGGTGGTGGATGCCTCCGACCCAGCCTTGTGCCAAGTCCGTGACTCGAACGGACGACTCCGGGTCGTCTTCGAGGAGGATGTTCGACGGGCGCAGGTTGCCGTGGGGGATTCCGTGCTTGTGCAGCCAGGCGACCGCGTCCGCCAATTCGTAGACGTAGCGCCAAGCCTGCTCCGGCGGGAGTCCGTTGCAGGCAGATTCGAGCGTGGGCGTCTGCCAGACACGATTGCCGTGGTTGTCCTTCGTCATGACCCCGATCAAGGGCATCGCGGCGAAGTATGGGCTCTGGTCGAAATTGAAGGACTCGACGGGAAGGATGCCCCGATGGTGCGGCATCTGTTGAAGGGCATTCAACGCACGGGCGAGCGCCTTGCGATTGATGGCCATCGAGCTGAAAACCTTGACGGCACACGCCTTGTTGTCGCTGCTTACGGCACGATAAACGGCTCCGCAGGCACCACTGCCGATGAGGTCCTTGAGTTCATGGCCGGCAATTTCGGGCAGGCTCATGCGGCGCGTTCTCCGTGGGGGTTAGGAATCATGAATGACGACTGAAGCTTCACGCACGGTCAGGGGTTGGGAACTGATTGTGCGGGAAGCACTGGAAACATGCTACGCTGAGGCCGTGGAATCAAGCTGACATCGCCTTCCGGCCGCATTTGTGTGGTTCGAACAACCCAGGCTGAGGGCACTGAATGTCCTGTGGATTGCAGTGGGAATTGTCACCCTAGGAACACGACTGAGGGAGGGAACCGCTTGACCGGATTGGAGAGGACCGCTAGAAGCGCGGGTTGTGAGTTTCCAGTCGAACCCATCCCCAGCAGATTCGGAGGCCCCGGCCATCGGAAGTTCCGGTCATGCGACCGCTGGGATTTCGCTTGTGACCGCGACCGCGATCGTTGTGGCGAACATGGTGGGTACCGGGATTTTCACGAGCCTGGGTTTTCAGGTTGGGGATTTGCCCTCGGGGTTTGTGCTGGTGTTCTTGTGGGTGTTGGGTGGCGTCTGTGCCTTCTGTGGTGCCTTGTCCTATGGGGAACTGGCGGCGGCGCTTCCCAGATCGGGTGGTGAGTATCACTTCCTCTCGAAAATCTTCCATCCCGCCCTGGGGTTTCTCTCGGGATGGCTCTCTGCGACGGTTGGGTTTGCGGCACCGATCGCATTGGCGGCCATGGCGCTGGGAAGCTACTCGACGGGTGTGATTGAGGAGGCGAATCCGTTGGCGATCTCCATCAGTGTCGTTTTGATCGTGACGGCCATCCACCTCATGGGAACGGGCGCCGGGAGTGTGCTCCAAAATTTGGCGACCTGGCTCAAGGTGGGCCTCATCCTGGTGTTCATCGGAGCCGGCTTCTTCCTGGTCGGTGATGTTCAGCCCGTGACTTTCACACCGGTGGAAGGCGACTGGGACCTCATCACTTCGGCCCCCTTTGCGGTGAGTTTGGTGTATGTGATGTATGCCTACTCAGGTTGGAATGCCTCGACCTACATCGTGGGGGAAGTGAGGAATGCTGCGCTCAACGTGCCGCTTTCGGTGGCGATTGGAACGCTGCTCGTCGGCGGACTCTATGTGTTGCTGAACATGGTGTTTCTGCGCGTGGCTCCGATGAGTGCCA
>CAXBNA010000094.1:0-22376 GCA_963976915.1 uncultured Verrucomicrobiales bacterium | reverse complement strand
GCCGACCCAGGCGACGAAGTGGCCCTTGGTGGGACTGTTCGGGGCTTGGTCTCGGAAAGCGAAGATCCATCGACCGTCCGGAAGGCGGGCTCCCATGTGGCGGTCGCCGCTCAAGCCCCAGGGGGTGTCGACGGGCGTGCTCCAGCTTTCGCCTTCATCACTGGAGAACATCATCAAGCTGCGACCCTTGTGCGTGTTCTCTCGCAGGAGGGTGCAGAGTTCGCTGCCATCGGGGGAACGAAACACAAAAGGCTCGCACGGGTTCTTTCCCTCGACCGAGGCGACGACCTTCGGTTCCGACCAAGTGAATCCGCCATCGGCGGTAATTGTTTGCAGCACTTCAAGCGGTGCCTTATCCGCGCCTCCTGGGCCTTTGTGGTAGAGCCCCAGATAGCGGCCGTCTTTCAATCGCACGATGCTGCTGAAGGTCATCACGCAGGGAAAGTTCAGCGGTGGCATTTCCTTCCAGGTTTGGCCGTCGTCCTCGCTCATGATGCTCGGCATGCCGGGACCACCGCGCTTGCCGAGGGCAGCTGACCACACCCAGATGCGGGCGGTTCCGTCGGGGCCGACGAGCCGGTAGATGCTGGGGCAGTTCTGGTGCGTCTTAAAACCTGCGGGCATTTGATCGTCCATGCGGGTCCAAGTGACGCCACCGTTATCGCTGCGCGCCATCGGTCCGGCTGCACCGCCGTGATTGATGCACCATACGCAGTAGATCGTTTTGCCGTCTGGCATGAGGAGCGTGGTCGGATGGCCCTGATAGGTTTCCTCCGTACCTCGGGCAATGATGACGTGGCGCTCGGTCTCGCCTGAGATGTCGAGCAGGGGGAGGTCCGGGCCGTCTTCAGCGATCAAGGACGATGCCAGAAGGACGAGAGCGAAAAGTGGGACTGGGAGTTTCATGGTTGGTACGCAGTTTCAACCTCTTTGGGGCCCAGTGTCTATCTGGTAAGTCGGATTCACCAGTGGTTGTTGGAGTCGAGGCTTTAGGCGATCCCTAAAAGTCCAATGGTCTGCCAGTGTTCATACTGATCGCCTAAAGGCTTGACTCCAACGGGTCACTTCGGCGTGGAGGCTTCCTTCGCCTCGGCTTCCCGCAAGCGTTGCACCTTGGACTTGTAGCCCTCCGAGTAGTTGGTCTGACTGGAGCGGAGGTGATCGAGCATGTGCATGCGCATCTCTTGCAGCGTCTCGGCCTCCGCTGGAGCGGCTACCAAATTGATCATCTCATACGGATCGGTTTGAAGATCAAAGAGGTATTCCTCCTTCTCATCCACCCACCATTTGTAGCGGCCATCCGTCGCCATGAGGCGCAAGGGAGGACCCTTGCCAATCTCACTGATGGCCACAGGGCGAATGCGCTTTCGCTCGCCGGTCGCGATGGGAAGCAGGGACTTCGCCTGACGCTGCGGAGAAAGCTCACCGCCGATGGCCTCGACGACGGTGGGATAGACGTCAAACATCTGCACCGGCGCTTTCGTCCGTCCAACTTGCACTTTTCCTGGCCATCGCACCACCAGCGGCACCCGCGCCGATTCTTCATAAAACCGACCTTTGGTGAGCTGTCCTTGAGCACCCATCATCTCGCCGTGATCGGAGGTGAAGCAGACGAGCGTGTTGCCCCAAGTTCCACGCTCTTTGAGTGCCGCCACTAGCGTCCCCAGATTCTGATCCACCAACGAAATCTTGCCCAAGTAGTTCGCCAGCAATTCCTTCGTCTCCTTGTGACCAATCATGCGCATCTCGCGCTTGAAGGTCTCCGGCACGTTAGGTGGGAGCGTGAGGGATTCTGGATCATACATCGTGGCGAACTCCCCCGGAGCATCGAGCGGCGGATGCGGAGAGTGCAGGCTTACGACGAGAAACAGAGGTTTGTCCTTGGGTTCCCCCTGGATGTAGCGCACCGCCTCGCGGGTGACGAAGCTGTCGTGATACTGCTCGGGTGTGACCAAGCTGGCTTTCGGAAGAAACTCCCACTTCACATAGCGTTCGTGCATGTCGTTGGCCACTCCCTCCAGCAGATTCAGATCCCGCAGATACTTCGCGTAAGGCCCGTGTTGCGTGGGGGAGTCCGGCGGACCCGAAACATCGAAAACGTAGTCGAGATTCAGGGCTTGGTAATAGGCGTCGGCCTTGCCGAAGGTGTCCCGCATGGCAGCTCCTGCCGTCCAATGGGTTTTGCCGATATGTGCGGTCTTGTAGCCTGCCGCCTGGATGTCACGATACATCGTCGCCTCCGTGGGCGGAGCAAAGTAGTAGAGCGCGTTGCCCCAGATGCCGTGGCCACCGTTGTGCGGATAAAGGCCGGTCAAAAGCGAGACCCGGGCGGGCATGCAAACCGGTGACGTGGTGTAGCAGCGATCAAAGATCATCCCCTCCGCCGCCAGCGCATCCAGGTTCGGCGTCTTCACCTGCGGGTTGTCCCAGCTCAAGTAGCGTGGGCTCCATTGATCGGTGATCACCACCAGCACATCCGGCTTGGTGTCCGCCCCTTGGAGAATGGAACCAAAGGCGAGAAGAACGGGAAGAATGCGGCGATGGATCATACGATAGGGACAGTCCCACTCGTAACGCAAGAACTGGCGTGTTCTCTCGCGTGGCAGCGACTTGCCGACCCAATTCTCCTATGGTCGGCTGGGTGGCGATTCGTTCCCTGCGGCATCGAGAAAGGTCAGCGAGTACGTGTGCGCCTCGGTGGATTCGTCGGTGAGCTCGCGGCTGCGCAAAATTTCCGGGGTCGCATCTCGGGAGGTGGCGAGGAAGTCGGTGGGCTTCAGTCCGATCTCCGTCCACAACTGGCCATCGCGATGAATCCGCAGCGCCCGCAAACCACCGCTGATCGCAGGGAGGATACTCCACGACAGGTGCGTGCGACCTTGTTCGTCCCGGCTGACGGTGAGTTCAGGAGCGGTTTGCTTTGGATCAACGGGACTCAGCGTTCCCGTCTCGGAGAATTCCCGCCACAGTTTGGCGAAAGCGGCAGTCGGCATCCAGGCGAGCGCGGGATCGCTTTGGTTCGTCTCGTTGACCGCGCGCTCTTCAAACGTTTCGATGTCCGCTAGAGCACTGGGCTGAGTTCTCCCGGAAAGCACGGCATCGAAAAAGGAGAGACTCATGAGTCGCGAGTCATCGCAACCATGCTCGGAGCGGGGATCGATCACGCGACACACTTTTCCGCCTTGCGAACGCAACTCCCGAAACATCGTGTTCATCGGCACCCACGACACAAAGTGGCTCGATTCAGGAACCGACTCACGCCTTCCCCAAACAAACAGCAGAGGCAAATCACGCGCGACTTTGGAGAACTGAGCGCGAAACTCCGGCACGGAAAACTGCTTGCTGCAGCCGCTGCGGAACGATGCCGTGAGTACGCGACCCGGGTGTCTCACGATCATTTGCGAAGACCAACTCGACCCACCGGAGTGTCCCCACAAGACCCAAGGCACCCCCTCGAATTCGGCATGCCCCGATTGCCGGGCGAAATCCTCCAAGGCGGTGAACAAGGCGCGCTCGGAGCCACTGTCGGGATCGTTCCATTCGTCGCAGTTGCCCGCCACCTGATACATGGGCACCAGCAGGACGCAGTGATGCTTTCTGGCCAAGGCCTGCCAATGAAAGTCCGTCGTGATCGGCGGATGCTTGTCCGGCGAGGCATTGGTGCAGCCGTGCTGATGAATGATGACAGCCGTCAACGGCTCTTCACCTTCGGGCAGCCAGCACGAAAACTCCGCATGCTGAAAGCGATCTCCGTCAGTCGGTGGAATGATCAATGTCAGCAATTGGCCATCAAATGCGGAGGCTTTAGAAGAGTCCGAGTTCTCAACTCCGAGGCAGCAATCCTGCGCGAGAGACAGTGTTGCCATTGCGCACAGGGCAAACAGCCGTTGGAGATGGGGTTGCATGGATGTTGGTTCTGATTGACCGGCGAAGCTACAGTTGCTGCCAGAGACGCAAAAGCGCATTGCCGCGAGATTCATGGGTGTCAGGCGATTCTTGAAGGGATGCCGCGTGAACCGCGAGGGCCTGCTTTTGCGGATCGAGCAAGCCCTGCTGCAGTTGTTTGAAACCCCTCTCCCACACTTTCCTCATCGCCCCTGTGAGTGGCGCGTCGAGGTGGGCGTCGTAACTTGCAAAGAAACCCTTTGTTCCAAAATACTCAGCGGCAGCCACGCGTGGGTCATCAGCGGTGACGTCGACGTCATTGAAGAAGCTGATCATCACGTGGCTCCCGGCGAGTTTTCGGATTAGAAGGTCGGAGTCGAGCACCGCAGGCGTGGTTTGGCCTTTCACGGCCAAAGCCGCTGCGAAACCCGCACTCTCGCCGAGTTGCATCCAGCAGGGCTCGAGACGAATCGCTCCCCAGCCGACGTGCGAGGCAGAAATGGCGACGGGGACGAGCAGGTTGTCGATTTCCTTGGGCAGCAGGCTGCGATACGGCACCTGCGCCGGTCGTGATTCCTCACCGAGGAACAGGATGCCGTCTTGATGTCCCCCGGGGACTTTGCGATCCAAGCACGCCACGGAATCCACTGGCCAATCCGTCATCGCGATGCTGTCCGAATGAATCGGCGTGCGCGCGATGCCTTCGGCAATCTTGTTGTCCTGCTCTTGGAAAACGTAGCGTCCGACGAGCCGCCGTGCCTCGCGAACGTAGATCTCATAGGGTGCATGATTGTTGTCGGGGAATTCATCCGCAGCGAGGCCGTATCCCGCGAACTGCTTTCGTTCCGCCCCCGATGCCTTCGGGTCGTTCTGCATCCACCACAGGCGCATCAGCATGCCCTCGAGATAGCGCTTTGAGATCGCTTCGCGCGTCGGCCAGTCAGCGGCGGGATAGTCGTTCTGTGGGCCGATCAAACGGCCGCCATTCCACGCGACCTTGCCATTCGGCAAGTTCGGTACGAAACCACCGCCACCAGCGGCTTTGGCGATGGAGACATCGAAGTTTGCGGGCTTCTCGACCATGATCTTGTTTGCCGGATCCCTTGTGAGGATCAGGCGGTAATTGTAGGCCATGACGGAGTCGTCCGCTTCGCCGCTGTTTGGCCCTTCGAGGATCTCAGCCGTCGCATGGCTGTTGTAGCGGATGTTCAGCGTGCCTTCGTCGGCCGCCTTGGGGAAACCGCGCTGGCCGGGTTCCTTGTGGCGTTCGGTGGTGTAGATCACACCCGCATGCGGCTCGCCGTATTGACTGCGCGCTTCCCGTCCGATCTGCGTCTCCACCCCAGCAGCCGCCATGAGATCGCCTTCATACATGCCGTCGGCGAAGACCTCACCGCTCACGGTGATGGAGGGCTCATCTCGCGGGGCGAGATGGCTACTATGTCGCTTGAGCGCGACGCTCTTGAGCAGAGCGCCGTCGCGTTCCACCTTCGAGACAATGTGACCGAGCAGGACTGTCAGCGTCTTCTCCTTTTCGACCATCTCATTGAACAGCATCTCCGCGATGCGTGGCTCGACCTTCGGACGATCGATGTGCGCCCTGCTCGTTTTGCTCGGCAACGACACGATGTGCTGCGGCGATCCATCTCCGTAGGTTTTCGCGTAATACTGCGCTGCTCCGGTGATCATTTCGCCATACAGGGGCGAGCGCAGACCGTCATAGGGCGCCTCCCAGCCGCCTGCGCCGCTGGTGACGAAGCCGCCGAGATGCTGCGTGTGATTCACCAGCAGCACGCGGAGTCCTTCGCGAGCCGCACGCACGGCACAAGCAATGCCGCCAGGCGTTCCGCCGATCACAACGAGGTCATACGACTTGCCGTCGATGTCCTGCGGCTTCGCGGCACTCTTCAACAGCATTGGCGGCGGGATCGTCACCGGCAAAGCGCTTGTCTCTATGGGAAATCCGGCGTCGGCGCGGGTGTTTCGTTCTGCGGTCGCTTCGGCTTCCGAAACGAGTTGCAGGCCATCGACCACCACATACCCGTCCGCTTCGGGGTTGGAGATGGTGATCGTGGTCGACGTTCCTCGGTTGAATGCAAAGACACCCAAGGACCGCGGAATGCCATCTTCCAAACAAGGTTCACGCTGATTCAACGTCACGACCTCATCGCCGATTGTGACGGTGGCATTGCGTGCGCGATTGCTGGCGTCCGGAAAAAGCAGACGCACCTCATAGCGACCCGATTCTGGCACCTTCGGCTTGAACGTGGCGGTTACAGTCGAGTTCCGATCAGCTACCCGATACGCCGGACCTACCAGCGATGCCCGCTGGTCACTCACACCCCAGTTTCCGACGAATTCAGCTTCCGAATCATCCAGCACCAAGCCAGCCGCCTTGCGCGATCCGGGCGACTCGACTGATTTCTGTGCCTGGTCAGTCTCCGCCAGCGTGAAGCGTGTGCTCACCACGGAGTTCTGTTCGGCGCCAGGGCGATACTTGACATAGGTCGTCGCGACGAAGGTGCCGTCGGGCAGCAGTTCGAGTCCTGGGTAGCCGCAATCACTACTCTTGTGGCTGTGCAGCAGTTTGATTTTGTATTCGCCGCCTTTGCCACTGACGATGTCCTGGTAGCGACCCACCCAAGCGACGAAGTGGTTCTTCGTGGGACTGTCGCGACCCGTGTCGCGGAAACACACGATGAGGCGCCCATCAGGGGCATACACCGCCTTGTGTCGGTCGCCATGCAATCCAGGTGGCAAGGCCTTCACCTCCGACCAAGTCTTGCCTTCGTCCTCGCTGGTGATGAAGTGGGCGGGTTCCGTGCGGACATTTTCGCGAATCAGGCAGAGAAGTTGTTTACCGTTGGGTGATCGCACCACCTCAGGCTCGCAGGGCTTCAAGTCACCGAGATCCACGAGCACTCGCCAAGGGCTCCACGTCATCCCGCCGTCGGTGGATTCGCTCTGCGTGATGATGTTCGACTTGAGGTCCTTGGTCTCGCCCGGGCGACGGATGTTGGTGAGACCGATCAGCTTCTTGCCACCGTCCACCGGCATAATCGTGCAGAACGGCATCACGCATTCCAGATCGATGCTCTGCATGGGCGACCAGGTCTTGCCATCGTCGAGCGAAACCGAACGTTGTATCGTGCCATTGTCTGGTTGCCGAGTTCCACCGGGCCCTTGTCCTGCAAACACAAACAACCGCGCCACTCCCTGTGGATCGGTGAGCCGATATAAGGCGGGGCAGTTGCGGGTGGTCTTCCAATTGTCTGGAACGGGAAGCAAGTCACTCCAAGTTTTGCCGCCATCCTCACTGCGCTTCATCGGACCACAAGGACCGCCGTGCCCTTGGGTCCACACACAAAATATCGTCTTGCCGTCCGGTAGCAGCAATGTCGTCGGATGTCCTTGGTAGATAGCTTCGGTCCCTTGGGCGACGACCACGTGGCGGGTGGTGTCCCCGGAAAGATCGACCACCGGCAACGGTGCATCGCCGTGGACGCTGAGTGCGGGGAGGAGGGTGAGGACGAATGCGCTGAACCGGAAGAATGAAATCACTCTCCTACCACGCCTCTGGCAGGGCTTGGCTATCTGGTAAGTTCGGAAAACCAGGCACCATCCGTCGAAGGAAAGTCGCGCCGTCCGTCCGGCTATCCTGTCATCCGGGCCATGGTGGCCTCATCTACCGGCTTGCAGGAGCGGTAGCCGTCGCCGTGTTCGGGCAATTCGTCGAGGAAATGGGATCGGGCTGTGGCACTCTGAAAGTCGAGACCAATCAGGGCGCGGCCGATGCGCTCCCCGGACTGGCGATAATTGAAATAGCAGAGATTGGCCCGGTCGCGGATGAGACGGGACAAGAAGTCGTGCAGGGCGCCGGTTCGTTCGTAGAAATCGAGGCGCAGAAATACGGGATGGGAGAGCAAATCACCGCGCAGTGAGATGGCTCGGAAGGTCACATCCACGGCCCCTTTGAGATCTTCCCAATGATAGCCTCCTGCTTGCAGTCGCTTCGGCAGCATCTCCAAAGGGTCTTCCTGATCGGCGGTGACGGTGAACACCGGGCGTGCCTCATCCGCTGAGTTCACGCCGTATTGAAAGTCGGCGATGTTCAGTCCCTCAAAACACGAATCCAGCAGGGCGAGCATGGCTCCAGGTTTCTCCGGGATGTGGACCCGCAGGGTGCGGGAAGCGGCATTCATGGAGCCTGCAGACTGGGCGATGTGACCAAGTTGGAGGAAGTCGATGTTGGCGCCCGTGATGACCAGCAGGACCTTTTTGCCGGCGAGCGCTTCCCGATCCTTCATCATGGCCGCCAGCCCCATGGCCCCGGAGGGTTCGGAGATGCAGCGTAACGTTTCCCACAGCAGGCGGATCGCCGCACTCACCTCTGCATTGGTGACGGTAGCCATCCGGTCGAGGGATCCTTGGCAGACCTGGAAGGGAAGGCTGCCCGCTTTGCGAACCGCCGTGCCATCACAGAAGATATCGAGGTCGTGGAGTTCGATGGGTTCGCCTTTTTCGATGGCGGCCTTCATGGACGCTTGTCCAACGCCCTCGACTCCGACGGTTTCGATGTCAGGCCAGTAGGTTTTGAGCCAGCACGAAACGGCAGAAGCCATCCCGCCTCCGCCGATCTGCAGATAGGCAACGTCGAAGGGGCCATGACCTGAAAGCACGATCTCGTCTGCCATGGTGCCCTGGCCAGCCATGGTTTGGAGGTCATCGTAGGCGTGGACGTAGGTCGCGCCATTCGAGCGTTCGTCTTCGCGAGCCGCCATCACGGCCTCGTCGTAGCTGTCACCTGAAAGAACGATCTGAACGAAGTCGCCACCATGATGCCGGACGGCGTTTTGCTTCACTTTGGGGGTGGAGCGCGGCATGTAAATGCGGGAGGAAATGCCGAGAGCCTTGGCCGCCAGGGCCACTCCCTGGGCATGATTGCCGGCGGAGGCGGTGACCACGCCCTTGGCACGTTGCTCGGGGGTGAGCTGCGTCATCGCATTGCAGGCGCCGCGCCACTTGTAGGACTTGACCGCGGAAAGGTCCTCCCGTTTCACCCAGATCTCCGGTGATGGCTCCGGTCCCGGTAAATGCAACCGCTCCATGGGCGTCGCTTGCCCGAAGCGATACACCCGCTCACGGGCAAAGAGAATTTCCTGCCGCAAACGGCGATCCAGCGGCAAGTGTTCGCGTTCCATCGTGCGGACATACAATCCCGTTCCAAGCGACTCTGCAAGGAGTCTCCATGTCATGAGGATGGAGGCACCTCAGGAACGGAGTTCGTTCCAGAGCCTCAACAAAAACGCACCGCGTTGCTCGGCGACCTTGAGCGGAGTGGCCTGCTCAGCCCGATGAAGGTCTTGGGTGAGTTGGCGGGAATCCAGGGTGCCGGCTCGGAGGTCGGCGAAGGCTTGGGTCCAGAGCTTCTTCACGGGCTCGGTGAGAGGTTCGTTCAGACCGGCATCGTAGCTGGTGAAGAAACCCTTGGTGCCAAAATACTGAGCGGCGGCGGCGCGGGGATCATCGGAGGCGACGTCGACGTCGTTGAAGAAGCTCAGCATCACATGGCTGGCGGCCAATCTGCGAAGAAGTAGCTGTGGATCGAGCTGCGCGGGCGCGATTTGATTCTGCACCGACAATGCCGCCGCATGACCGGCCGATTCGCAGAGGTTCATCCAGGTCGGTTCCAGTCGAATCGTTCCCCAGGCGACGTGCGTCGATGACAGACACACTGGCACGAGCAGATTGTCCACGCATTCCGGCAGAATGGCCCGATACGGCACCTGTCCAGGGAAGGTCTCGACATCGAGCATCATCTTCCCTTCCTCCAAGGCGTCTGGGAGGTGACGCGGTGTGCATGCGTGCGTGTCGAGATACCATTCGGTCACTCCGATGCTGTCTTCATGCACCGGCGCACGATCCAGACCCGCCACCAGAGTCGCATCATGCTCGGTGAAGACGTAGCGCCCCTCGATGCGCCGTGCTTCGCGCACATAGAACTCGTAGGGCCGGTGGCCGTTGTCGTTGAACTCATCCTTCGCCAGTCCGAACTCGCGCCACGACTTCTGCCGAGCCGGTTCCACCGACGGATCGTTTTGCAAAAAGTAGAGCAGGGCCATCGTCGCATCCCAATGCGCGTTCATGATCTTCTGCCTGCCATTCCAATCGGCCTCGACATACGCTGAGTGAATCCCGACCAACTGCGGGCGATTCCAGCCTCGCTTGGCATTCGGAATCGGCGACACGATGGAACCGTGTTCGAGCAACTTGAGCTTCTCAGGATCGTAGTTTGCCGGTTTCTCCACCAGCATTCGATTGGCCGGATCGGAGCTGAGGATCGTGCGGTAGTTGAAGGCCTGCACGTTCCCATCGGCCTCGCCGGTGCTCTCCGGTTGCTGGACGCGCTGAAATCCGCTGAACTTCCGCAGCTTCAGCTGGTGATGCAACTCCGCCGCACGCGGTATCTCCGGTGTTGGGGCTTCCTTCACCGGCGCCATGTAAATCACCCCCGCATGCGGTTCGCCAAACTCCTCCCGTGACTCACGCCCCAGCCGATACGGCACCTTCGCCACTGCGGCGAGATCGCCCTCGTAGCTGCAATCGGCAAACACCTTCGCCTGCACTTCAAGAGCTTCCACATCGCCCCACAGACTCATGAAGCTGGCTGATTGAATCAATGCGCCCTCACGCTTCACCGATTCCGGCACCCGATGCGTGATCACACGGATGCGCGACTCCTTCGCCACCAAATCGGTGAAAATCTTCTCCGCCACCTTCGGCTCGAATTTTCCATTCGTGTGCCCGCTCTTCCCAGGCAACGCGTCGCGATACTGCGGCGAATCCTCGCCGTAGGTCGTTCGATAGTGATCAAAGATCGCTTCCCGTACTTCGTCATAAATGGGTGCCCGCTTTCCTTCCCACAGCGTGTCCCACACGCCGAGGCCGCTGGAGAGAATGCCGCCGAGATGATCGTTGTAATTCACCAGCACCACGCTCAAGCCCTCCTGCGCCGCACGCACGGCCATGGCGATACCGCCGGGCGTGCCTTGGTAGACGCAGAGATCTGCCTGAATCGTCTCGGCACGAGCCAGCGAGCCAAAAACCAAGAGACCAAACACGATGAGCAACTTCATGGCCTGCTGAATCCTGATTAGCGGGGAGTGGGTTTCCATTCAAGCACTTGGCCGAGATCCTCTAGCTGGCGCTTCAGCGTGGCGTAGTCGACCTCCTGAACCGAAACATCATCATTGATCGCCTGACAGGCCGCCGCTGCGGCGCTCTGGCTGGTGCACATGAAGACGGGCTCCATGCGGATGCTGCTGAAGGCGGTGTGACTGGCGCTCAAGGCGAAGGTGACAAGGAGGTTCTCGCACTCGCTCTGCTTCGGCACGATGGCATCGTAACCAATCGGATAAGGGGGAGCTCCGCCGCGACCCGTGGCGGTCTTGCCCTCACGGGTTACCACGCCGTCCTTGACGATGCGACGGATCTCATGGGTATCGGTGCCATAGCTGCCGAGACTCACGGACTTCGGCGCGATCGCTCTGCCAAAGGTGTGATGCTCGGTCAGAACCAGATCGCTCACCATGCGGCGGCCTTCGCGAATGTAGACTTGGTGCGGCCAACCGCCGTTGTCGATGAACTCATCCTTGGGCAAACCAAAGCGCTTCATGTCAGCGCGGACCTTTTCCGGCACACGGGGGTCGGTGGCAAGGAAGTGGAGCAGGCCGCGATGGTAGTTCTCAAGTTCCTTGGCAAGTTTATCGCGCTTCGAATAGCTAGCTTCGGGCCACTTCCAACTCAGACCGGGCAGGTTTCCGCCGAAGGTGGCGGTGTTGAAGTCCCACTTGTCGTTGGGCAAGGCGTCGTGCTTGGAAAACCAGCGCAGGTCCATGTCGTCGCCATTGGCGAGGCAGGCTTCGATAAAGCGCACGATCAACTCGTAGCGCTTCGGGTCGTAGTCCGGTGGCGGATCGATGGCGATCTGGTTGTCTGGATTCGTCGTCAAGCAGAGCCGATAGCAGTAGGCCTGAATGCCGGGAGCCGGTTCGCCTTGAACCCCAGGTTCGCCTTCATTGATCAGGGGGAGCAGTCCGCTTTCCGGGCATCCGATCACGACATAGGGATCGAGCGGGAAATCGCGATCCCAGACACCCTGACCTCCCACCACACGGCCGTTTTCTCCGGGCATCAAGTGTCCAGCTCGGGGCTTGTATTTCTCAGTGTAGTGGATGCCGTTGTAGGTCTCTCCATACTTCGCATTGCCCTCGCGCATGAGCGTGAAGCTCACTCCCGCCTTCGCCATGAGATCGCCCTCATAGGTGGTGTCGATGAACATCTTGGCGCGCACGATCTTCCCGTTCTCCATGACGATGCCCGAGATTCGCCGCCCTTTGTGCTCGACTGCAGCGAGTCGCGCATTCCGCTGCACGTTGATGCCGGCGTCCTCGCACATGCGGTCGAAGAGTTGCTCCGCCTTGTGTGGTTCAATGGCGTAGGCGCCGCCTGTCGCGGGACCGCCTCCCTTGTTCTCGAAGGGCTTGTCCCAAGCGAGTTCGACGCCCACCGTGGCGGCGAGCTTGGTGAAATACTCGCGCGCAATGCCTCCCACCGACCTCGGGTCGCCGATATCCACTGCGCTGAGTCCGCCCGATGTCATGCCGCCGAGGTGCCCGCCGGGTTCCACCAAGGTGACCGACTTGCCGAGTCGCGCTGCCTGCACCGCTGCGGCCACACCCCCGCTGGTGCCACCATAGACGCAGACATCGGACTCAATGACTTCGGCGGAGGCAGTGGTGAGGGTGAGAAGGAGAATGCCGAGGAGGCGGAGGCAAGGAGAGATGGCATCCTGCCGTCTCTTTTGCGATGGGGCCGCCGGGACGGCATCCATCCTTGGTTGGGGGACGGCAAGAATGCCATCCTTCCTTAGGAGGAGTGTTGTCGTGTTCATGAGTTTATTGAGTGAGCCAGTCGAGATTGAAGCGGGCGACGGTGAGTCGGTCACCAGCAAAACTGGCTTTGTCACCGTGACCGTAGAAACAAAGAATCGTGCCGGAGGGTGTCACGGCGATGTCGCTGTAGGCGCTCCATTCGGGTTCGATGGATCTTCCTGCGGTCCACGTCTGACCCTCGTCCTTGCTGATGCGGACCGACACATTGCGTCGGTCGCGACTCTTGCCTGGTTCCTCCTTGCCATCGGCGCGGGTAAGGTTGTTTGGGTTGCAGAAGAGGAGAAGGCTTTTGCCATCGTGCTGATAACGCACCAGTCCGGCCATGCAGATGGGCTCGACGAGAGCGTCGTCAAACTTGGGTTCCGACCAATCAGTGGCCCCATCGGGACTGGTCACTACAATGCGGCGATGCGCCTTCGACTCATTGCGCACGTTCAACATGACGCGACCGTCGCTGAGTTCGACAGCGACGGTTTCATTGGGATTGATGAACTCGTCCGTGCAGGGCACCGCGATCTCACCCGCAAGCCACGTCTTGCCGCCGTCATCACTGTAGATCGTCGCGGTGACACTGGGACGATGCGCGTTGCCTCCCGTTCCGGTGGAAAGCCAGACCGGCACGACGAGGCGGCCACTCTTGAGTTGAATGCTGTGATTGGGTCCCGTGGCGAGCACCTCCCAATCGTAGTCTTTCTTGAAGGCTTCGAAGGTGGAGGTGATCTCGACCGGTGCACTCCAGTTCACGCCGTCATCATCACTTCGTTGATAGAAGCAGCGCATGTACTCCAGACAAAAAACCATGTGCACCGTCCCGTCGCGATCCGCGATCAGCACCGGGTTGTTGTAAGTCACGTCCTTCGGGTTGGTCTTCTTGAGCGCCAAGGCGAACGGGTTCTTCGTGATCGGCCCGGGCACCTCAACGATCTCTTTGGGTGCGCTCCAGGTCTGACCATCATCTGTGGAGCGCCGAAGCAGGACACGAATGTCCGCCCAGTCGCCATCGGTCCGCCGCGCTTCACACCAGGCCAGAACGGTTCCCTTGGCAGTGACCACAATGCCCGGAATGTGGAAGCGCTGAAAGCCGAAATCGCCCACCCTGAAGAGGTCGGTCTTTTCAAGAAAAGGCTCGACAGCGACGAGCGGCGTGCCAACCAGCAGGAAGGCGGCGAGGTGTTTCATCATGGTTTGGAATCAGGGCTGGCGGGTAAATTGAAAGGCGAAGATCTTGGCGCGACGCAGGGTGATCTGCACACGGACCTCTTGGTCAGCCAAGGGTCCCACATCCGGTCCGCCGTTCCAAACCACCTCCTGGTTCACTGAGTCGGCATTGATGGCAACCGCATTGGAATTACCGAACCCAGGGATGGCCGTCCCATTTGGACGAAGCAGTGCAACACGTGCCGAACCCGCACCGTCAGTATGGACATTGAGCAGCAGGCGATTGCCGGAGAATCGAAGCGGACGCGTGGTGACCACTGCCACCTCGTCACCGGCATCCAAGGAGACAAAGCCATCGAGACGCTGGGTGGCGCAGTAGATGCCGCCGAGATCGCGCTGCAGCCATTCGGCGCGATCTTCCAGATCTTTGTCCCAAACGACCGGCCGTCCGTGGGTGTGCGGCCAGCCGATGAAGTACTGATGCAGGACATCGCCACGTCGGACCATGCCCTGGCACATGCTGACCAGTCGGAGGTCCATACCGTCATGCCGACCCGCAGCGACATAGGGCAGGCGAAGACGATTCCAGGTGATGCCATCGCGACTGGAGGCGAACTGAATGTCAAAGGTGCCGTCGTTGCTGTTGAGGGTACGTGACTTCCATTCGTCGCCCCTGAAGAGCATGTAGGCGGCAGGAAAGGCCAAATAAGTGTCGGCAGCGAAGGGATAGCGAATGGCGGCGCTGGTGTAGAGTTGAACGTTCTCCGGATCGTGGGCGTCGGGTGTCATCACAACGGGGAGTTCCTTGCTCGGCGTCGGTACTTTGTCCTTGCCCCAGATATGGTGCGGAGTCACCGCTGCATCGTAAGGCCAGGGGGCTTCGAGATTATCGGTTTCGACTCGGGCCACCGAGCGCACGGGATCCCAGGCGCGAAGGTAGATCACATAGCGCCCCAGCTTTTCATCCCAAAACCCGGCATGCTGACTGTCCGGCGCGAAGGGAAACACACGCTGATCGCTTTCGGTCCAGCGGATGCCGTCGGGCGACGAAGCGACATACACGCCTGCCGTTGCCGGATCAGGCCAGTGGCGCGTGTAGAGCAGGCGATAGCGTTTTTCAGATTCGGCGTGTGGATCCAGAAAAACGCCCGCCTCCACGGCTTCTACTGGCAGGATGTTGTTGTCTGTGTCGCCCCGATACTCCGTGAGTCCGAGGTTCGGTCTCTCGAAATGCAGGCCGTCACGACTCGTGGCCAGACTGAAACGCTTCTTCTTGTCCGCATCGTAGCTACCGTGGAATAGCTTCACCTCACCTTCATCATCGACCACACTGCCGTAGAAGATGAAGCCCAGGGCTTCGGAAGGGCGCTCAGGCTTGAGCACACGCTGAATGCTCGTTGGAGAGTTGAGGGAGCGCTGGAGGTTCTTGGAGTGCTCCAAATCAATCAAGGCATCATCCAGAAAGAGCTGACGCTGATCTCCAACGTCGATCACCGTCGCCGTATCGTTTGCGCGAGTACCCGAGGCGGCCAATGCTATGGCACAGGCTGCGAATAGAAGCGGGTGGCGATGGATTCTAGCGGTCATGGGGAGCAACGTGATTGCCTGAGAGGACGGTTTCAACGCCCTCATCAAGAATGGGTGTTGGGGTCACATTGTCCCGAACCAGATTGTGCTGCGCCCCAGCTTCGATGTGGAGACTGCCCGCGCTGTGAGTGTTCGCCGACCAATCCCAATGACTGGCGGCGAGTGTTTGCGAATCAGGCAACCGGAACAGGTTATCGCGAATAATGATGGTCTTCGAGGTCATCACATCCGCTCTGGCATTGTGCAAACGTCCCTCGCAGACGTTGTCGGAGAACACGATGTCCTTCATGGTTGTCATGCTCGGCGTTCGGCGATCATAAAATTGGAGGTCGCCGTCGAAGACGTTGCCGCTCATCGTGATGGCCTCGAAGCTGCAGCCCCTCGACTCGGGGCGGGTCTCAAAGCGCAACGTGAGTTTGGCGTCCGTGGTTTGATTGCGAAAGGTATTTCCCGTGACCGTGACGTGCGAGATTGTAGTCACGAGCGGAAGCGGCTCGGTGCGAAAAGTCAGGCAGGCACCCCACTTGTTGCGAGGCATCCCTGGCGCTGGCTCCACGATGTTTCCACTGATCGTTATGTGGTGGGATCCTTCGGTGATGTTGATTCCCGTTCCGGTGAAGAAGACTTGGTTGTCGCAAATCCGCACATTCCGGGAACCAAAGATCACCTGCGGTCCATCTTGAACATGGATCATGTAGTTGTCAGCGATGAGGCCACCATTGCACTCCGCTAGCTCAATGGCCTTGTTGCCGCAAGTGTCGATGAAGTTGTGGTGCACCTGCCAGTTCTTGAACTGGCAGGCGAGTCGCTTTGGCGTTGTGTAAACGTCTGCGCCTGCTCCCTCTTCAGCGGCGGCTTCCGCCTCGTTGGCGGGAATGACATGCTTCGCCAAGTACATGGTTGCTGCGGGCTTGGTACAGCCAGCCGCCTGCTTGGCGTCATAGATCCAGCAGTTTCGAATCGTCACATTGTCACAGGACAGCAACAAGGATTCCGGCTCATCCAGCCGAGCGTTGAACCCCATGATCGAGCCACCACCAATCGCCTTGTCGTTGCCGGTGTAGCGCAGGTTCTCGATCACCACGTTGTTCGCGGGCTCACTCGCTGAACCAATGCGAACCGGGAAGTAGCGGATCGGACTCGGCGGGGTCTTGGGATCCAGATAAAGGTGAGTGGCGTGCCCTTGGCCACGCAAGGTAACGTTGCTCTTGATGATGAGGGTCTCGTCGTCCGTGTGACGTGAGAGCTTGAAGTCGCCCGCGCCGAGCGTCACCACGCCACCGCCCGATTCTGCGATCTTGTCGATCGCTTCTTGAAGCACGTCATCGGCGTAGGCCGATGGTCCGGGCGCAGGAACGTGAATGCCAAATGCAACCTCCGCCGATGTGATCGTCGTCCACGGTCCCATCAAGAGGAGCGCGGACACAACTTGCGCGATCGTGCGCGAATGGACTGGAAAATAGCAATTCACCGGGTTGGAAAGAAGAGCGAGTGTCCCCAGAAAACGCTCCCACTCAGCCTGTTTCACTGGTTAATGAAACAAACCAGCACCCTGCACCGGTCACCCTGCGGGAAATCACGCCGATCTCATCGGTATCCAGCGCAGTGGTCAACCGCATTGACCAGCATTCAACGCTGTATGAAGATCGATCGTGGTTTCCCGGATTTCGCGCACATCATTATCCTCGCAAGCGACGGACGCACTGCGCTCGGAAATCGACTGCGGCACCTGGTCGGGCGTCCTTCCCGGCGAGCGCTTGCTGTGCGAACGCCTGGGGATCAGCCGCCCCACATTGAGAACTGCGCTGAGGGCACTCCATGATGAGGGTCGGCTTGAGATCGCTCATGGAAAACCCACGCGAATCCTTGGAGTCACCCGAAATTCGACCGACAAACTGCGGAATGATGTGCGCCTTCTTTCTCCCATCCCACTTCATGAGATGCCGCCCTTCATGGTTTGCTGGGTGGACAAACTCCGCGAACGGCTTGGAGCAACCGGGCAAACGATGGAGTTGATCGTTCACAAAAAAGCTTTCTCCGGGCGACCCGAGCGCGCACTGGCCAAACTGGTGGCCTCATCGCCCCCCGCAGCGTGGATTCTCTTCCTGACGAATCCAGTCATGCAAACATGGTTCGCCGCACAGCGGATTCCATGCGTTGTCGCAGGATCGGTCGCGCCCGGCGTGCATCTTCCGTCAGTGGATCTCGACTACCGCGCCATTTGCAGGCATGCCGCGGGATTCCTAAAATCCAAAGGGCGACGCAACATCGTCCTGTTGCTTCCGTCGTCGGAGGCCCAAGGCGACCTAGAAAGCGAAGCGGGCTTCCGTGAAGCCTTCCCCGGTGCAGCAGAGGAACCGGCATCGCGCGTCCTCCGCCACGACGAGTCCATGAAGGACCTTCAACACAAGTTGCACAAGCAATTGAGCGGACCACTGAAAGCCGATGCCTTCATCGTCGCCCGGTCCGCCCACACCCTGTCCGTGCTGACGTACCTGCTACGGGAAGGCATGTGTGTGCCGCAAGATGTGGCCCTAATTTCCCGCGATGACGACGCCTTTCTAGCCCACACCATGCCCGCCGTCGCTAGGTACAAGAGCGATCCTGACACCTGGGCGAAGCAGCTTGGCAACATCGTCACGACACTCACCCACAGCACTGGTTCTCCCCCGCCCACCGTCCGGTTGATGCCCGATTTCGTTCGAGGAGAGTCTGCTGGGTGACGCTCCACTGCAAGATTGCCCGCACTTCCCACGACTTCGATGGCGACCGCCCGAAACGCTCCTCTCATGAAACTCTGGATTCCCCTGCCCTACTTGCTTCTCCTTGCGGGATCGATTCACTCCGAGCCCGACCTGATTCTGCACGGAGGAAAAATCGTCACGGTCGACCCCGAGTTTCGAATCGCCACCGCCATGGCCGTCACGGGCGAGCGAATCACCGCGGTGGGAGGCGATGCCGCAGTGCTGGCCCTGAAGAGCAACCAGACGAGCGTCATCGATCTCGATGGAAAGATGGTCCTACCCGGGCTGATGGACAGTCATTGCCACCCGGTATCGGCAGCCGCTCACGAGTTCGACCATCCGATCCCTGACATCTCCGACATCCCACAGCTGCTCGACTACATCTCTACGCGAGCCAAGGCACTGCCCGAGGGAAGCTGGATCTATGTCCGGCAGGTTTTCATCACGCGGCTCAAGGAGCAGCGCTACCCGGCGCGAGAGGAACTCGACCGCGTCGCACCCAAGCATCCCGTCCATTTTTCCACGGGGCCCGACTCCATGCTGAACAGCCTCGCACTCAAGCTCTGCGGAATCGACCGCGACTTCGAGATCACCGACGGTCAATCTGGCGAACTCGCCCGTGATCCCGCCACCGGCGAGCCCACCGGGCTGCTTCGCGGACTCGGACGTTTCGTCAAAATGAAGTCCCCCAACAAATCGCCCTCTGCGGACGAGAAGCTCCACCTGGTGAAGAAGCTGTTTGGGGACTACAACAGCGTCGGATTCACCACCATCGCCGACCGCGGGGCTAGCAGCGGCAACATCGCCATCTACCAAAAAGTCCGCGACTCTGGAGATCTGACGGTCCGCCTGCGCCTGTCGCACACCTTTTCCAGCGGCAACCTTTGGCCCGCCACGGAAAAGGCAATCGAAGAGATTATTCAACACCCGCTGCGAAAGCCCGACCCGATGCTTCAAATCGTTGGCACCAAAGTCTGGCTCGATGGCGGCATGCTCACCGGCAGCGCCTTCATGACCGAGCCCTGGGGCGTCAGCGACATCTACGGCATCACCGATCCCGACTACCGGGGCGTGCAGCAGATCCCGCGTGACAAACTGGTGCAGATGGTGCGCAAGGTCTCCGGCGGCGGGCTTCAATTCACCGCGCACAGCGTTGGCGACGGCGCCGTGAAGCTCCTGCTCGATGTCTATGAGGAGGTCAGTCGCGAAGTGCCCCACTTCCGCGACACCCGTCCGAGCATCACCCACTGCAATTTCATGCTGCCTGAAAGCATCTCCAAAGCGGCCGAACTGGGTGCCGTGATCGATCTCCAGCCGATTTGGTTTCACCTCGATGGGCACACCCTGCTCAAGCAGTTCGGCATGGAGCGCATGAGCCGCTTTCAGCCATTGCGCGCCCTGTTTGACTCGGGCGTCCCCGTCGGCGGCGGCAGCGACCACATGCAAAAGATCGGCTCCTTCCGCGCCATCAATCCGTACAATCCCTGGCTCGGGATGTGGATCGCGGTCACCCGCAAGTGCCGATTCCTCGACGAACCTCTCCATCCCGAAAGCGGATTGTCCCGTCGCGAGGCTCTGGAAATGTACACCCGCCACAACGCACGCGTGCTCTTCCTGGAAAACGACTGCGGCTCGCTCGAACCCGGCAAACGCGCCGACTTCATCGTCACCGATCGCGACATCCTCGAGTGCCCCGTTGACGACCTGCCGCAGACGCAGGTGCTGGAGACATGGCTCGATGGAAAGCGGGTGTATTTCAAAAACTAGATCATCTACCGCCGGTCCGGCTAATCTACACCGGACGGGCATGTTCTTTTTCAAGGAGAGGGCGTCCATCGCCTCACCTCTTGACCGTGCCCTTTCCCACGACGAGAAACGCAGTCTCGAATTCATGCGCGTTCTCACCCTACTTTCGGTTCTCAGCCTCACGACCACCCTTCAAGCCGAAGTTCCTCTCTCGGTCGGTCCGCGAGCTCAGATCCAGGTCAAAGCGGGGCCCAAGGGTGTCTTCGATCTCACCCTCGAAGCAGGCAATCCGCATTTCTGGACCACAGTTGTTCCAAAAACCTTCGATCCGAAAAAGCACACGATCTTCGCCTTTGAATACTTCGCCCCGACCGGGGTCGAGTCGGTCCGACTCATGTACCGAAGCGAGGATGGCATGAAACGGGCGGGGTCGGGAGAGATGCCGCTGGCGGAAACGTGGCAACCGGTCGCCATCGACTTCAGCGAGGTGCCGGAACCACCGGCGGCAAGCTCCCCGGACATGCGCTTTCACCTCACTTTCGGTGGCCAGCCTGGAACAACATTCCAGATCCGAAACCTCCACTTGAGGGAACCCAATGCCGAAGACCGGAGAATCGCCGCCGAGCGCGATCAAGTGCGGAACGAACGGAACGCGGATTCCGAGGCCTACCGCGCCTACCTCCGCGCGGATTACCCAGCGACCATTGACACGGTTCATGTCGGCGTCCGCGACATCACCCTCATCGGCACCACCTTCGAATCGGCGAAGCTCTATGGCTACCCCGCCCACCTCCCTTCGCATCGCACACCCGTCCCCAAGAGCCCCATCGCCAAGGTGGAACCCAATGACCAAGGTTCCTTCAGGATCGTCGTGCCGCGCTTCGCCTCACCGGGTGCTCAAGACCGAGCCCTCTGGCGCTGGCGGCTCGCAGATGACCGTGGCACCTTCCTCACCCCCTGCCGCTGGCCCACGATCGAAGGTCCAGCCGTCGGGCGACGTACTTTGGAAAAGCTGACCGCGCCCCACCCCAAGGGCCTTGGCGGCATGCCGACCGTTGCATCGGCTGAACACGAGATCTTCGACCTCGGTATTCATCATGCCACGATGAACTTCGTGCTCACCAGCGTGCTCCAAACCGCACCGAGGCGTGGGACCAAGCCGTGGATGTTCGAAGGCCGCACCTACCACGTCAACGAAGCGGCCATGCGGGGGCGCGACCTCACGGTGAAAACCCTGTCCGACCAAGACATCATCGTCACCTGCATCCTCCTCGTCGGCAACCACCGCGACGCCAACGGCCAGCCCCAATCCCTCCTCACCCATCCCGAGGCCGAATCGCGCGGCACCTACTCGATCCCCAACCTTACCACGCCCGAGTCCACCGCGCACTACCGCGCCACGATGCACTACCTCACCGAGCGCTACAGTCGTGCCGACGGAGCCCACGGCCGCATCAGCAACTGGGTGCTCCACAACGAGGTCGATCAAGCCGGCACATGGACGAACATGGGCGACCAACCCATTCCCCGCTATCTGGAGACCTACATGCGCTCCGCCCGGATCGTCCATCACTCCGCACGGAACTTCGATCCGCACGCGCGTGTCTTCATGTCGCTCACCCATCATTGGACGAAACAGAGCTCCGGCCCCGGCACCTACGTCGTGCGCGACATGATCGATCTCTTCGCCGAAATCGCTCAGGCGGAGGGCGACTTCGAGTGGGGCGTCGCCTACCACCCCTACCCTCGCGATTTGAGAAACCCAGACACGTGGAACGATGCCAATGTCACCAGCGACTTCGACACGCCCTACATCACGCCGAAAAACCTCGAAGTCCTGCCCGCCTACCTCGCGCAGCCCCCGTTTCTTTTTCGAGACAAACCACGCGGCATCCTCCTTTCTGAGCAAGGTTTCAACACTCCCACCCTGAACATTGAAGATCAAAAGCGCCAGGTCGCCGGACTGATCTACGTTTTCCGGAAACTTGCCAAGCTCCCCGCCATCGAGGCCTACCATCTGCATCGGTATCAGGACATGCCCGACCGCGAGGGCGGCCTCCGCCTCGGCATCATCACCGAAACCGGCGAGCACAAACTCGGCTGGGACGCCTACAAAGCCATCGGCACACCCGCTGTCGCGGAGTTTGAGTCACTGGCCGATGAGGTGATTGAAGCCTCCAAGGATTGATTTCGCAGCCCGCGAATCGGACGAGCCAGTGCTCTGCCTGCTTGCCTGTCAACGGTTCTGCGCTAGAGCATTTTATATAAAACTATAGCCACAAGAATGAAACCAACCTTTGGC
>CAXBNA010000093.1:0-22473 GCA_963976915.1 uncultured Verrucomicrobiales bacterium | reverse complement strand
ACGAGTTCGCGGCAGTAGAGCTTGCGCTCCGGCCCGAGCTTGCCGCCGTCGAGGGACTCCGGGATGCGTCCCGGGGAGGAGGTGTGGCCCTTCCGGTCGTCGTCCATTTCGTTTTCCTGGAGTTTGAAGTGCAGGTAGAGACCGAGTTGGGTTCCGTGGTCAAAGACGATGCCCCACTGGCCGAGCTTTGAGCAGTCGTAGTGGAGCTTGTCATCTCGATGTACGAAAGGCCAGATGTTGTCGCCGTCCCCGCCGGCGTTGTAGGGCAGGAAGGAGAAGACATTGACGCCCTTGGCCGCGAGGTAGTTGAGCGCGCCGATGAGTCCCTTTCCCTTGCCGTTCTTCCAGGTGGGGTCGCCGTCCTTCCAGTCCCGCAGGTGCGGAGCCCAGGTCTTCAGCGGAACCTTGTCCGGCTTGCCCGCCGAGGTGTTGTCAAAGTCAGCATAGCCGAGCAGCGTCTCCGGCGCGTCGGCTCCGGCCTTGAGGAAGTACTCCTTCGAACCGGCGAATTGGAGATGATGCTTGCCAACATACTGCAGGCGGCCATGGGCGCGGAAGTCGCGGCCGGTCTTGTCCGATTCAGCGATGGAGAAACTACCGGATTGACCGTCGAAAGGAGACAGCGCTTCGCCGCCGCCATCGAGGGCTGCATTCTTGCCCTTGCTGAAGCTGATCGCGTAATTCCAAGTGCCGTTCTTGTCAGGCGACAGGTGGGCGAGCCATCGGGTGCCGGATTCAGCACTGCTGTTGGCCGCATCACCATCGGCGGCAAAGTAGCCGGGCACGACATACTTTGGCGAGCCGCTTTCGTGTGTGAAAGTCACGTTGAACGCGAGATCGGTGAAGGGATTCGGCTCGTTGTCCTGCTCATGCGAAAACGGCCCATCGAGAGCAAGCGTGACCTTGTGCCACTGCTTGAGTTCACCACTGATGCTGACGACACCGGAACCGTCAGACTGGCGTGGGAGGATGAGGGGGACGGCGGCCATCGGGGCGGCCGTGGCTTTTCCTCCTGTTGATTCCTTGGCGTAGCCGCCGAAACCCTCGGGGCGGAAGCTTTCGTCTTTGGCGAGGATGATTTGATCCACCTCAGCGCCGTCCTCACGCATCGACATGAGCAGCTCGTGCCTGCCGGCGGTTGGGATGTCGAGCCAGAGCTGCATGGGCACGCCGGTGTGCTCTTCATCCGTGCGCTGTTTGCAATCCCAGTGCCAGCCATTCTTCTGAACCGTCTGCCAGCGCGCGCCACTTTCCGGCCACTCCCCGTCGAGGCCAAAGTGGAGGCCGTTGTCCTCGCTGTTGGTGGAGTAGGCACGGACCCAAATCAAATAGCGGCCGGGAGATGCGACCTCGATGGGATAGCTGAGAACTGCCATCTCGCCGCCCTTATTCATGAAGTTCTCGCCGTTGATCAACTTGTCGGCATGGGAGCGGCGCGTGTCGGGAAGGACTTCAATGTAAGCGCCACCGCTGGAGCCTTCCAGATGAACCGGATCGCCGTCAGGCGTGACTTCGGGAGTCGCAGTGGCGGACGTGATGTGCCAACTGCGTTTCTCGTTGAGCGTCTGCTTGGCAAAGCTCTCCGCTTCGATGGTGATGACACCGGTTTTTTCTTCGGCGGCGTGCAGCGACAAGCCGAAGGCCAGCAGGGCAATGAGTGGGTGATTTCGCATGATGGATGGTTGGGTTAATTGGAGCTGAGGCGGGCGACGGCGTCGGTGAGCGCAGATGGGCCACCGACGTTTCCGGGAAAAACAATGTAGGCCATGCCGGGGAAGCGGGTTTCCTCGCCCACGCGCCACGTCGGCACCCCGGGCAGGATTTGACCGGCGACGATGCCGCGCTTCAGGCCGAGGCCCTTCGTCGCGACATCGCTGGAGGTGATGCCGCCTTTGGCGATGAGGTAGCGCGGACGAACGGTGATGCGCTGGACGATCTCCACCAGCGCAGCGGAGACGCTGTTGCCGATTTGCAAATTGCGTGTGGCATTGTCGCCGGTGATCAGCGCTCGGCTGGTGTAGAGCACGACATCGCAATTCGCCTGCAATGACTCCTGGATGCGCTCCAGCGCATTCGCGATGCACTCGCCGCGTATTTTTTCATCCAGCAACGACGGCACAAGAAGTTCGATGCGGTCGATGGTCGAGTGTTCGAGCAGATGCGCGAGCTGTTCGGTTGTTTTTGGCACATAGCTGCCCACCACGACCAAGCCGCCACCGGCACCGCCTGTCTTCAAATCCTCACCGCTGAGCAAGGGCCGCGACTCAAGACCCAAGCGGGCCGAAACGGTCTGCGCGGCACTGCGCAGGAGGAAACGCCGGCCTTGTTGCTCCGCCATCAGCAAGCCGAGGGCGAACACGTCCATGTCCGAAAGCGCCGCAGCGTTCACGACGCACAAGCTGTCCTTCGCCAAGCCGATCAACTGCTCGCAAACTGCCTGCGGACCACCGAAACGAATTGTTTCCAGCGACACCGAAGCCACGTCATCCGCCTTCACACGACCCTTCGTCTTCTCCGCCACCCACTCGCACAGGTTCGAGCACGTGTAGCCAAACACGGCGTCCTTCGCGAAGGGCGTCTCGGCCGCCGGAGTGAGTATGTCGCCTTCCGCGACGTAGTGGACGTCGTTGATCGTGTAGCGACCGCCGGCCTCGAAGTAAGGAATGACCAGCGTGGTATCGAACGGACCGAGTTCCGCGGTGAGGACATCCGTTTCCAAAGGAAAATGGCCGCGCAGAGTCGAGTCACTGCGGCTGACGACCGTGAACGGCTTCCCGCCAGCGGAAGCTCGCAGATTCGTCGCGATCTCGTGGTTCAGCGCCTTGGCGTCGTTCGCGTCAAGGCTGCGGGAGTTGGTGAGAATGTAGAAACACGGCCCGGGTTCTGTAAACTCCGCCTTGAGCGCTTCGACGTCCCAAGTCGTCAGCACCGGCGTGTCGTGCACCGTCTGCGTGCCCGTGGGATCGTCATCGAGCACCACGAGTTTGTGCTCTGGACGGGCAGCAAGAAGTTCGCGAATGCGCGGCTTCACGTCTTCCGCCCAAAGGGGAGGCAGCTCGGCGAAGACTTGGGATTTTGAAATCGTGAAATCGGGCATCTAGAATCTGAACTTTGAATGCATCATCGTGCGAAGTCGGTGGCTGAGATCGAGGTGCTTGGTTCGTTCGGGCATGGTTTGAAGATGACGGATGAAAAATGCCCGATTCTCGATTTCAAGATTCCTACTTCCCAGTGATCTCGACCTGCACGCCTTGCGTGGCCGCCTTGTCAAAAAACAGCGCCCGCTTGCCTTGCGTGCCTTGATGCGGTGCCGGACCCGTTGTCACAGGCGCATCTGCCATCGCTTCGCCTACGTCATCGACCTTCAGGCAGAAGTGGTGCAGACCCGGGCCGTTCTTCGCGAGCCAAGCCTGCAGCGGGTTATCGGGTGTGAGCGGTTCGACGAGCTGCAACTGCGTGTTGCCGAGATCGAGATGAGTGAGGCGCACGGTGCCGCCGTTCACGACCTCGCTGTACAGCAGCGGAAAGCCCATTGTGTCGCGCCACACTTTGAGCGCGGCTTCGGTGTCGGGAACGGCAATGGCGAGATGATCAAGTCCTTGATGCTTCATGAGTTGGAAAGTCGGTAGCAGTCTTCGACGAGCGCTGCGGTGGTGAGGTAGGTGCGGCCTTCGCTCTCGGCAGGCTGGCCTGTGCGCAGGCAGTCGATGAGGTGACGCTGAGTGGCGAGGACGCTGTCGCCTTTGTAGCCGGTCGTGTTCGGCACGAAGGGCAGCTGCTGGTCGTTCAGAAAGAGTTCACCCACCGGCGAGATGCGCAGTGTACCGCGTTCGCCTTCGATGATCATGCTGCCCATCGCGACGGGCGCGGGATTAGGGCCAGTGTGGCGGTCGCCGTGAATGAAGCCTTTCGCGCCACTGGTGAAGCTCACATCGATCTCCGCCCAGTCGTCGCCGACGATTACGGGATTCACGCGGCGCGTTTCGCATGCCGTCACCGCAAACTCCCCGGCAAGATAGCGGTAGGAGTCGAGGATGTGGACCAGGCTCTCGTGAATGAGAAGCCGCGGCATCTCGCGGAAATACGGCTGCGCCGAATACGGCTCGGGGCCGTCGCCATCGCCCGTGCGCCAGTCGAAGGACAGGCGCTTCAATGCGCCGAGGTCACCGCCGTCGATGATTCGCTTGGCTTCGCGATACCACGGCTGCCAGCGCCAGTTTTCATGAATGAGCAGTCGCACGCCGACGGTCTCGCAGGCCTCGCACATGGCGATGTTGTCGGCCATCGTTGGCGACATGGGTTTTTGGCAGATGACGTGGATGCCACGGGCTGCGGCGAGGCGTGTGAGTGCGAGATGCGTGTCCGGCCGCGTGGCGATGTCCACGAAATCCGGCTTCTCGGCCTTCAACATCTCGTCGGCGCATTCATAACTCCGCAGGATTCCAAAGCGCTGCGCAAACTGCACCGCGCGCCCCGGCGTGGGATCCGCCACCGCGACGATTTCCGCATCCGCAATCCGCTGCCACGCCTCGGCCTGAAACGCGCCGAAGAAGCCGGCGCCGATCATCGTTCCACGCATTGGCTTCATGCTTGCACCTCCAGTTTTTTCGAGTTGTCTGCGGCGATCCAGCAGAAGATGGCCGCGAGGCTCAGCATAGCGGCGGTGTAGAAGAAGGCGACGTTGCCGCGTGACGACTCGGGCAGATAGGCGAAGGCCAGCGCGGTGATCGCCGAGCCGAGATTGCCCGCCATGTTCATCGTGCCGCTTACCGCTCCGGCATGGCTGCCACCGATGTCAATGCAGAACGACCAGGAAGGCGAAAGCGTCATATCCGCGCCGAAGATGGCGAGCGTCAGCCAGAAGATCGCGCCGCCGACGCTGTCCTGCTCCAGGCTCATGACCATGCCGGTCGCCGCGAGAGCGAAGCCGATGATGGCGGGCAGTTTGCGCGACAGCGAGTGTTTCCCGTGCCGATACAGCGCATCGACCAAAGCGCCTGAGAGCACATTGCCAACCGCGCCGCCGAGCAGCGGTAGCATGGCGTAGAAGCCAGCATCGACGGCCGTGAGTTCGTACTTTGCCTTCACATACGGATAGAGCCACGAGAGGCTGAAGAAGAAGGTGAAGTTGCTGCCGAAATATTGAACCATCATCAGCCAGAGATTGCCGGAGGCCATCAGCTTGCTGAAGGGAAGCTTGGTTGGCGGTGCGTCGCGCGTGTTCGCGTCCTGCCGGTTCTCGAGGATGTAGTCGAGCTCGCTCTTGGCGATGCCGCGATGCTCGGCGGGTTCGTCGCGAAACCACATCCACCAAAACAGCGCCCAGCCGAAACCGGCGGCCATCAAGACGAGAAAGCTCTGCTTCCAGCCGAGTTCCTGAATCAACCAAGCGATCCCTGGCATCGCCAGAGCGGCACCGATCCGCGAACCTGAAAAATTGATGCCTTTCACCAGGCCGCGCTCTTTGACCGGCACCCACGAATACACCACGCGGGCCATGCCCGGGAAGGCACCGGCTTCACCCGCGCCAAAGAGGAAACGCACGACGAGCAAGCTGACAAGATTCCACGCCATTGCGGTCAAGCCGGTGAAGACCGACCACACCGTCACCACCGCTGTGAGCACCATGCGCCCGCCGAGCCGGTCCGCCAGCGCGCCGCCCGGCGTCTGAAACAGAGCATAGCCAAACGCAAACGAAGCGAGCACCCAGGACCACTGCTCATTCGAAAGATGGAGTTCCTGCGTCACCGCGTCCTTGGCCGTCGAGATGCAGGTCCGGTCCACATACAGAAGGACCGACAGCATGAAGGTGCCGAGAACAAGGAGAAAGCGCTTCGGGATCATGACGGTGACAGTTGGTCGGGATCAACGCCTTCGATGACAAAGGCACGGCAAGGGCAGCCGTCGCCGCCTTCAATCCGCAGCGGCGCCGCGACGAAGAATACTTTCTCCTGCGTGATCGAGCTGAGATTTTTCAGGCCCTCGACGATCGTGATGTTCGCGCCGAGCAGGATTTGGTGAACCAGCGTTAGTTCCTCCATGTTGTTCACGTCGGCGACAGACGGCGGCTCCACACCGAGCACGTTGACCTCATGCTTCACGCACCAGCGTGCGAGCTCCTCCGAGATGCGCGGAAAGTTGTCACGGTAGTGCTGCGGATTGTCCACATGCTGCGACCAGCCGGTGCGGATCAGAAGCGAGTCACCCGGCTTGAACTTCGACGCGATTGCACCGAGATGCGCCACGGTGATCGCGGTCTTGTCCGCGATGCCGTCGAGATGCACCACCCACGCGGCACCCATGCAACGCTCCAGCGGTGTCGCGTCGATCGTGCCTAGTCCTGCCGCGAAATGCGTCTGCGCATCCATGTGCGTGCCGGCGTGCGAGTAGAGATGCAGCGTGCGGGCGTTCCAGCCTTCTTTCTCGACCGTTTTTGCCTGCTCCCAGTCCACGCCCCGCATCCCGAGGCGCATGGTCATCGTGAGATCAATGATTCGGCTCATAGCGCGGCGATGATGAGGTCGGTGAGTTCGCTTGTCTTCAGTTTTCCGCCCATGTCGGGTGTGCGGTTGGTCGGGTCATCGAAAACGCGCTGCACGGCGGCTTCGATCATCTTCGCGCCGCGCTGTGCCTGTTCGTGGCCGAGCCATTCGAGCATCATGGCGGCGGAAAGGATCGTGGCGGTGGGATTCGCGATGTCTTTCCCTGCGATGTCCGGGGCGCTGCCGTGCGAAGGCTGAAAAATCGCGCAGTCGTCGCCGATGTCACCTGAAGGTGCCATGCCCATGCCGCCGACGAGACCGCCTGCGAGATCGCTGAGGATGTCGCCGAACATGTTTTCGGTGACCAGCACGTCGAAGGCCTCTGGCTTGCGCACAAGGAAGAGCGCCATCGCATCGACATAGACGCGGTCGGTGGTCACGTCGGGATACTGCTCGGCGATTTCGTCGAAGATGCGGCGCATGAAAACCATTGAGGGCAGGACGTTGGCCTTGTCCACGAGCGTGCAGTGTTTGCCGCGCTTGCGGGCGAGATCAAAGGCGAAACGGATCACGCGCTCGCAGCCCCTGCGTGTCAGTCGCAGCACATCGCGAGCCTCGTCATCGCTCGGGCTGGAACTGAGACGGGCGGAGAACAGACCCTCCGTGTTCTCGCGCACGATCACGAAGTCGATCTCACCCGCGTCGTAGTCCTTCAGCGGTGTGTCGTTGGGATGGTAGAGTTTGATGGGGCGCGGCCCTGCATAGAGATCGAGGCGCTCACGCAGATCGATTTGCGGCGTCATCTCCTTGCCGTTCGGCCAGCGGACGCTCGGAATGCCCATTGCGCCCAGCAGCACCGCATCCGCCGAGCGACAAGCGGCGAAGGCCTCCTCCGGCAGCGGATTGCCCGAGCGCAGAAACTCGCCCGCGCCTACATTCTGCTCCGTGAAGGAAAAACTCACCGCGGTCAGCTTGGACTCCAAGGCGCGCAGCACCCGAACGGTTTCGCGGGTGACATCGACGCCGATGCCATCGCCCGAGAGGACGGCGATGTTGAAATGCGGTTGGCTGGCCGGTTGAGTCATGATTCGAGGTTGTCAGAATCAACGCTGGTCGTCCATGCGGGATGCCGTATTATCCTTGCGTGATTGCGGCAGAGCCGGATCACTCGTTTTATGTCACGTCGCTCCGCCAAACGCCGCACACCCGTCGTCGCGCTTCTCATTGAGACCTCGAACGCCTTCAGCCGCGAGCTGCTGCGTGGTGTTCGCGACTGGATGCGGACGCAGCGGGCGTGGACGATTCACTTGTCGGAGCAGGGACGCGGCAACGAGCCGCCACGCTGGCTGAAGAGTTGGCGGGGAGATGGCATCATCGCACGGATCGAGAATCCCAAAATCGCGCGGGCGGTACGGAGCTGCGGGGTGCCGGTGGTGAATGTGAGCGCTACGGGATTGGGACCTGAGTTTCCGGCGGTGATCAGTGACAGCGCGGCGATTGCGGGGGCGGCGGTAGCCCACTTTCTGGAGCGGGGGTTTCGAAACTTTGGCTACTGCGGGGATGCGCGGTTTGTCTGGTCAGGGAGGCATGAGGAGCATTTCAGCGCTGCCTGTGAGAAAGCGGGTGCGGTGTGCGCGGTGTTTCCGACGACGGGGGAGGAGTCGGACCGGGCGAAGATCCCGCGCTGGCTGGCCTCGCTCCCGAAACCGGTGGGGATCATGGCATGCTACGACATTCGTGGCCAGCAGGTGCTGGACGCCTGCCGCGCGACAGGGCTGCGAGTGCCGGACGAGGTGGCGGTGATCGGCCAACACAATGACGAACTGCTTTGCGAAATGTGCGATCCGCCGTTGAGCAGCGTGATTCCCAACGCGCGGAGGGCGGGCTATGAGGCCGCGAAGCTGCTGGAAGAGACGATGCAGGGCGGGAAGGTGAAGGCCGAGGCGATGCTGGTGCCACCGATTGGCGTGGCGACGCGGGCATCGTCGGATTTGGTGGCGGTGGAGGATGCGGGATTGCGAACGGCGATCCGATTCCTTCGTGAGAATCTGGCGGACCGAATCTCGGTGTTGGACATTGCGGAGGCCTGCGGCATGTCGCGCTCCCTTCTTGAAAGACGATTCCGTGCGGCGATTGGGACATCGGTCTGGGATCATCTGCTGCACCTGCGAATGCAGCAGGCGCAGCAGCTGCTGATGAAGAGTACGCTGAGCATGGCGGAGATAGCGGAGAGGACAGGCTTTGGCACCGCAGAGCATTTCAGTGCGTCGTGCCGGCGGCTGACGGGACTGCCGCCGGTGGAGTGGCGGCGACGCGGGGCGACGTAAGCGACTGCCTAAACTCAGGGCTGCTGCGAAACTGCCCAAAGAAATTCGGCATCTACTTGCCGTTCGTCGAGGCGGGCTGGCGCAACGGGTACTGAGGAGCGGTGTGCGCTCGGTTTACAGCTCTCCGATTTCTCGCAGGAAGGCGACCTGGCGGGCGATCTGCGCGTCGCGGTTTTCGATGACCTTTTTCGCATCGCGCTTCGTCCAGTCGTAGAACCCCTTGCCGCTCTTCATGCCAACGTCACCGGCGGCGATTTTGTCGGTCATGCAGGATGCGGGGATGGTGTTGCGAGCGAGATCAGGCAGCAGGTAACGCTGCACGCGCTCGGCGAGTTCCAGTCCGACGAGGTCCATGTTTTCCATCGGGCCAAGCGCGGGCAGGCGCAGGGCAAAGGTGAGCTTCACCACGCGATCCACATCCTCCGCCGTGCAGACGCCCTGCTCCACCAGGTCCAGACACTCGCGCCACATCGCATGCATGATGCGGTTGCCGATGAAGCCCGGCACGTCCTTGCAGCGCACGGGCACCTTGTCGATGTCCTCCATCAGGGCGCAGGCGGCAACGAGTCGCTCAGGTGGAGTGTCCTCTCCGGCGACCATTTCCACCACGGGGATGAGATGCGGTGGATTCCAAAAGTGCGCACCGACGAGCAGCGGCCCGCACTCGCCGCCGCGCCCCATCTCGGTGATGCTTAGGCCGCTGGTGGCAGAGAGAAAAAGGGCGCCTCGCGTCTTGGCGTCGTCGAACTTCCGGAACAGCTCCGCCTTTAGCTCGATCACCTCCGCGATGCAGTCGAGGATGACGTCGGCCTCCCGGTCGAGACGGGCGAGGTTGGGTTCGAGGAGGATCTGCCCGCCCTCGCGCTTGGCGGGGCCGACGTTGTCGTTGGACCAGTCGGACTGCCGGGCGAGTTCGGTTTCGACGGCGCGGAGTTTGGCTTCATCCCGGGCCCAGAGCAGGACGCGGTAACCGGCGCGTTGAAAGGCGACGGCGGAGGAGGCTCCCATTTGGCCAATGCCGCAGATGGCGATGGTGCCGGTGGTTGGACTGAAATTTGGAATCATTGGGATCAAGGGATCGGCAAGCACTGCGCGCAAGCCGGGGGAGTCTCGGTCAGACAAAGTGGGCGAATCAAGCTAGAATCTCCGACACGACGCGGCCATGGACATCGGTGAGACGAAAGTCACGGCCCGCATGGCGGAAGGTGAGCTTTTCGTGATCCATGCCGAGTTGATGCAGGATGGTGGCGTGGAGGTCATGGACCTCGACCTGGTCTTCGACGGTGTACTTGCCGATGTCATCGGTGACGCCGTGAACGTGGCCGGGCTTGATGCCGCCACCCGCCATCCAGACGCTGAAGCAGTCGCGATGGTGACCGCGACCGTTCTTGCCTTCGCGGGTGGGAGTGCGGCCGAATTCGGTCGCCCAAACCACGAGGGTGTCGTCGAGCATGCCGCGCTGCTTGAGATCGGTGATGAGGGCGGCGGTGGGTTGATCGACGTTGTGGGCGAGTTCGGCGTGCTCGTTCATCTCTCCATGCGAATCCCAGTTCGGGCGCGATCCGGTGTCGATGAGTTCGATAAAACGAACCCCGCGTTCGGCGAGGCGGCGTGCGACGAGGCATTGCCAGCCAAAGTCCGCTCCGGGCCCCTTCAGTTTCCGGTCGAGTCCGTAGAGCCGACGGATGGACTCGGGCTCGCTGTTGATGTCGAAGGCCTCGGGCGCGGCCTGCTGCATTTGGAACGCGGTTTCAAACGACTTCACCCGGGCAGCGAGGGCGGTGTCGTGCGCACGGGAGGACAAATGCTGTTGGTTGAGCTTGGCGAGCAAGTCGAGCTCCTGGTTTTGCAGGACCTTGCTGCCATCGGGCGAGCGCAGGTTGGCAAGGGGGTTGTCGCCCGGAATCACGCGGGTGCCTTGGTGGATGGCGGGCAGGAAGTCGCTCGCATACACCTGCGTGCCGCCATATGGCAGGAAGGGTGCGATGACGACGAAGCTGGGCAGGTTTTGGTTGAAGGTGCCGAGGCCGTAGCTGACCCAGGAGCCCATGCTGGGGCGGGCAAACGTCGGCGAGCCGGTGTGCATGCCGAGCGTGGCTTCGCTGTGATCGAAGTGGGAGGCGCGCATGCTGCGGATGACGCAAACCTCGTCCATGACGTCGCGAAGGTGCGGGAAGATGTCGCTGACCTCAGTGCCACAGCGGGCGTTGGGTTGGGAGCCGAAGACATTGCCCATGAATTTGTCCGAACCGGTGCCGTCACGACCTTTGGAGAGGGGTTTGGGATCAAAGGTATCGATGTGAGAAACACCACCGGTGGCGTAGATCATGATCACCCGTTTGGCCTTGGCGCGGGTATGGGAGCGATGGGCGGAGAGAGGGCCGGCATCAGCGGCGAGCAGTTCCGACAAAACACCCGGCATCAGCAGCGAGGAACTGCTGATCATGGAACGGAGGGCGGTGCGGCGGTTGAGCATGGGCGTTAGTCCAGATACAAAAACTCGTTCAATCGAAACAGCGTCCGCGCAATGCTGGCCCAGGCGGCGGTGTCGTCCTTGGCTTGCTGACGGGTGGTTTGGAGGTGGCTGAGGAGAAGTTGGGATTCGGCGGTGGTTGGAGGACGAGCGAACGTCGTGAGAAAGGCGGCTTCGAGCCGCTGACTGTCTGTGGCGTTTCCGCTGGCGAGTACTTTGGCAAAACGGGCGGCCTGTTCGTGCAGGAAGGTGTCGTTGACGAAGTAGAGCGCCTGAAGCGCGGTCACGGAAGTGTCGCGGGTGGAGGTGCAGACGTTGGGATCAGCACCGTCGAAGGTTTGCATGTAGGGGGCGACGGTGAGGCGCTTGGTCATCTGATAAACACTGCGTTTGTTCGTTGGGTAGTCGTCCTTGAAAGGATGGTGCTGGGTGTAGCCCCAGTCTTTGATGGCGGGGATCGGATAAGGTTCGCTCTGCGGTGAGGAATCCAGATTGCCACCAAGGGCCAGCAGGGTGTCGCGGATCGATTCGGCGTCGAGCCGCTGGCGGTTGAACTTCCAGTAGTGGGTGTTGTCGGGATCGGAGGCGAGGTTGTCTTCCGAATCCTGGCAGCTCATACGGTAAGTCCGCGAGGTGACGATCCGGCGATGGAGGTGCTTCAGGGACCACCCGTTGGCCATGAAATCGCTGGCGAGCCAGTCGAGCAGTTCTGGATGGGTGGGCTTCTCGCCGCGCAAACCGAAATCGCTGGTCGTGGGGACTAGGCCCCTGCCGAAGTGACGCTGCCAGACGCGGTTGACGATGACGCGGGCGGTGAGTGGATTTCGTGAATCGGTGATCCACTGCGCAAGTTCAAGGCGGCCGCTGTGCGTGTCGTCGGTCAGCGTTTGCCCGCCGAGGATGTCGGGAAACTTGCGCGGCACCTCGGCGCCGGGGCGGGTGGGTTCGCCCTTGATCTGGACGCGGGCGTTGACCGGTTTGGCATCTTGAACGGCGTAGGCGGTGGGCAAGGTGGGCAGTTTTTTGAGTTGGCTGGCGAGCGCCTCGCCGGCCTTGCGCGCCTTGTGCATCATGCCGTCCAATTCACCGGCCATCTTGCGCTGTTGATCGACGGTGGCCGTGGGTTCCTTGGCGGCGTTGTCGAGCGCCTTGGCATCACACGCGGCGAGCAGCCGTTCGAGTTCGGCGGTGAGCTTGTCCGTCTCCCTCTGCGTGGGCTTGAGCTTGGCGGCAGCTTCCTTTTCGGGAATGAGGGGCACAAAATCGCGCTGGGCCTTGAACAGTTCGATGCCGGGGAACGGGTAGCGGGTGCTGGCGAAGATGCCGTAGAGACCGTAGTAGTCGCGGGTGCTGACGGGATCAAATTTGTGGTCGTGGCAGCGGGCGCAACTGAGGGTCAGGCCCATGACGGTGCGGCCAAGGTTGTCGATGGTGTCCTCGATGGTGAGGTGCTGCGGGTAGCCTTCCACCAGCGAGCCAAAACGCCGCGCCATGGCGAGGTAACCGGTGGCGATAACTTGGCGGTTGCGTTGCTCCTGGGTGCTTGCGGGAAGAAGGTCGCCCGCGAGTTGCTCGGTGAGGAAGCGGTCGTAGGGGACGTCGTCGTTGAGGGACTCGATGACGTAGTTTCGATACAAGTAGGCCTGTGGAATCGGGAAATCGGAATTGTCGCCAGCCGTATCCGCGTAGCGCACCCAGTCGAGCCAGTGGCGTCCCCAGCGTTCGCCGTAGCTTGGTTTGTTCAAGAGTTGCTCCGTGAGGGAAGAGATTGCCTGTTCCTTGTCTCTGCCAAATTCGCTCAGAAACGTTGCCACCTCGTCCGGCGTGGGCGGAAGCCCGGTGAGGTCATAGGTAAGCCGACGGATAAAGGCGACGGGATCGGCATCAGGAGCGGGGGTGAGTCCGGCTTCTTCTCGACTGACTTGGACGAACCTGTCGATGGGATTGCGTGCCCAGGTTTCGTCTTTGACCGATGGCTGCTTGGGATCGGTGATGGGTTGGAAGGACCAGTGGTCTGATTTGGGAGCGGTCGTCTCAGTGAGGGGAGTGTCCGGCCACTTGGCACCTGCGGCGATCCATGCACGGAGGGTTTCGATCTCGAACGTGGCGAGGCGAGGCCCCTTGGGCGGCATCTGCTTGTCCTTGTGGGTCGATACGATGCGCTTGAGGAGTTCGCTCTTCTCGGGATCTCCGGGAACGATGGGATGATGGCCTGAGTCACCGATGCCGAAGGCGCGTTCCTTTTGATCGTAGCGAATGCCGCCGTTCTGCTCGTCCGGTCCGTGGCACTTGAGACAGTGCTCAGCAAAGAGGGGCGCGATGTCGCGCTGAAAATCGATCCGGGTGGGCGTGCCCGCACCCGCCCGGGCAGCGAGTGAGGCAAAGCAGAGGATGGCGATGACCAGACGCATCAGCGGGCGAAGCGTTCGGGATTGAGGATGCGGCGTTTGCCAGCCTCAAGGTGTTCAACCATCAGCCGGGCAGCCTGGTCGCCGTCGCCAGCGATGACGGCGTCGATGATGGCCACATGTTCAGCGGTACTTTCCGCAGGGCGGGTGCCGTCGGTGTCGGTCACGCGAAGGATCACTTGGTGAATTTTGTCGCGCAGGCGCTCCATCGTCGTGGTGATCTCCTGATTGCCAAGGAAGGAACTGAGCAGGAAATGCATCTGCTGGTCGAGCACCATGATCTGGTGGAGGTTGTCTTCTGCAAGCGCCTCGTGCTGCTTCGCGATGTTGTCGCGAAGTTGGTCGATTTGCTCGGGACTGAGTCGACCTGACAAACGGCGCACTACCCAGGATTCCACCGCTTCCCGGAGTTCGTAGTGATCAATGATGTCTTCCACGGTCATGCCGCGCACGACGATGCCCTGTTGGGCGGAGATGGTGACGAAGCCCTCCGACTCCAAACGTTCAAGGGCGACGTGAACGGGGGTTTTGCTCATGCCGAGTTGGGCGGCGAGTTGGCGTTCTGAAAGGAAAGTGCCCGGTGGGAACTCGCCCGTGGCAATCAGGCGGCGCAGTTCCGCATAAGCGCGGGACTGAAGGCGGGCGGGTGGGGACGCGATGGTTTTTGGCATTGGAATGCAACTGGTATGCCAGCTAAACGGGGCGCTGAAAAGCTTCTTTCGAGGACCCTTCAAAATCCTTGTGGCCTCGTTCGGCCTGTCTGCCGGGTCATGGAAAGCTGACCAACTTCAGATCGGTTCGAAGTTGATCCATTGCTGTCCCAGAGACGGATTTCAGAGGCAAACGGACCGGACCGAGATCTTGTCCGAGGAGCGACATGATTGCCTTTCCTGCCGGGAGTCCACCATGGCGAATCATGACGTCGATGACCTCGTTGATGCCCGATTGATGGGCTGTGGCGGCGGGGAGATCGCTGGACCGGAATGCGGTAATGGCTTCTTGAAATGGCGGAGCAAGGAAGTTATACGTCGAACCGATGGCGCCTTGGGCCCCGATGGCGAGCGCTGGAACGAGTGCTTCATCCCGCCCAAAGACGATGTCAAAACGGCCGTCCTCAAACCGAAGACAGGCGAGGTAGTCCATCAGGTTTTCAAAGGTGAACTTGATTCCTCGCAGGTTGGGGATGCGATCCTTTGCGGCCTTGAGGAAATCGAGGCAAGGAATTGAGACGCCGGTCATTGAGGGAATGTGATAGTAGTAGAACGGCAGGTCCGGTGCTGCCGAGGCGATATGCTCGCAGGTGGCGACGAGCGATTCGACGGAACCCGGTTTGAAGAAACTCGGTGCCAGCGCGGCAAAGCCCGAGGCTCCGATCTGCTGGGCGTGCACCGCGAGGTCACGCGCTTCGTCCAGTGAGTTGTGGCCCACGTGAACGAGGACACGCAACTCGGGCGGTGCAGCGGAGACCCATGCCTCAACAATGGCTTTTCGTTCGGCTTGAGTCAGCGATGAGCCTTCACCCGTGGTGCCGTTGACGAAGGCGCCGCTGATGCCGTTTTTCACAAGAAAGTCGGCGTAGGCCGGGATGCGATTGAGGGCGAGAGAGCCGTCGTTGTTCATCGGGGTGAACGTGGCGGTGATGAGTCCGTGGAGGGGGGGGGTATTCATGAAAGGGGGGGGAGAGAAGGAGGAATGGCATTCCTGCCGTTCCGCTAGTGTGTAGGATTTGGGACGCCGGGAGCAGCATCGCTCCTTGAGAATTCAGGGTGCGGGGTTCCAGGAAGGAGAATGCTGGCGATCCAACCCACGCTGACACAGGTGACGATGCCGACGGCCGCGTAGAGGAAGAAGTGCAGGTTCGTCTGCTGAACGAAGTAAAGCACCAAGGCGCTGGTCAGTGCTCCGATCAGCGCTCCCGTTCCGTGCGCACGCTTGGAGAAAATGCCGAGCGCGAACAACCCGGCGAGGCCCGAGCCCGCGAGTCCGACGAGGCTGTTGTAGGCATCCCAAAGCGACTTCAGATTGAGTTCTGCCAACACCAATGCCGCCACGGTGGCGAACACACCGACGATGATCGTGAGCGTCTTGGCAAGACGGAGGCTTTTCGCTTCGGTGGTCCAGCCGAGACGCTGCCAGACATCGACGGTCAGCACGGTGGAGACGCTGTTGAGACTGCTGGAAACCGTGGACTGGGCCGCCGCGAAGATTCCGGCAATGACAATGCCGGCAATGCCTGCTGGAAGGTTCTGCAGAATGAACGCCGGAAAGATGGCGTCCGGAGTCTGCTGGGCATCAAGACTCTCAGGGTGCGTGCGATAGAAAACAAACAACGCCGTTCCGATCAGGAAGAAAAGCAGCGTGGACGGCATGGCCATCAACGCATTCGTCCAGATGGAGCGAGCGGCGCTTTTTTCGTCCTTCGTCGTCATGTAGCGCTGCACCACCGTTTGATCGCTGGTGTAGGGCACAAGGTTGATGAAGAGATTGCCGATGATGATGACCCAGAATGCATTCGAAGCCTTCGTGGCATCCCAGGTCCAGTTGATGGCGTGCATCTTGTCCTGCGTCTGCGCGATTTCAAAGAAGCCTCCGATGCCCCCTTCGGTACCGGAGATGACAAGCACCAGCGTCAGCAAGGCAGCGCCAATGAGGACGAAGGTTTGCACCACGTCCGTCCAGATCACCGCGCGAATGCCGCCCATGGTCGTGTAGGCAACACAGAGCGCACCCATGAGCAGGATGCACACGTTCACGTCGAGATCGCTCACCGTGGCCAAGGCCAATGCAGGCAGGAGCAGGACGATGGCTTGGCGTCCGAGTTGGAAGAGGATGAACGCCGCACTGCCATAGAGTCGGGCCGCGAGGTTGAAACGTTTCTCCAGATACTCGTAGGCCGTGGTGATCTGGAGCTTGCGGAAGAACGGCAGGTAGATGCCGATGATGAAGGGCGCGAGAAACAGAATGGGCAGGTTGGCCCAGAGGAAAGTCCAATCCGTCATGTAGGCTTTGGCCGGGACGGACATGAAGGTCAGCGAACTCAGCATGGTGGCGAAGATGCTCATGCCTGCGGCCCACCAGGGGATGTTGCCCCCGCCTTTGAAGTAGTCGTCCGTGGTGTGATTGCCCCGACTGCAAAACCAACCGATGCCGACCATGCCCGCGAGGTAAGCGAACAGGGTGGTGTAGTTAAGCCAGCCGAAGGGCGTCTTTCCTTCGAGCGTCAGGGTGCCTGACCACACTTGATTGGATCGCGTTCCCGGCATTCTTTCCCCTCCTGGAACTACGATGCGATCATCCCACTGCACCGTGGAGGTGGTCACGAGTCCGAGTGGGATCTCGCCCACGGACCGCCAGGTGTCGGTCACCGTGTGATAGGCGAAAACCGTTTTCGGGAAGCCCTTATGATCGTCGGGTGCCACCGTGACCTGCGCTCCATCGTCGCCGCCGATCAGGAGCAAGGTGGACGCGCCGACTATCGGCATGGGACTGGGTGCGGCGACCGATACCTCCGGCGTGTTTGCGATTTGTTTCCAGCCTTTGCCGGGTGTGTAGCGATAGCCATCCGTGAGCCAGACTCGCTCGGGTTTTCCGTCGGAACCTGCTTTCAGTGCTGCACCACCAACGATGAAGAAGGAACCATCCAGGGCTCCTGCCGCCGCCAACATCCGTCCCGGACCCGGCCAAGGTTTGATCGTTTTCCAACCCGCTTCCACGTGATCTAGATCGAGGGTCCAGACGGTGAGCAGTGCCTGGGTCGCGTCGGATTTGTCAATGCCACCGGCAACGTAAACGGTGCTCCCAAGCAGCGCCCCGCACATGTTGGCGCAGGGGGACGGAAGATTGGGGAGATCGGTGATCGCGAGGGTGTTGCCGTTGAGTTGGATGCGGAAGGCCTCGGCATGATGTGCGGTCGCGTCGCTGCCTCCGATGCAGATCAGGCCTTCATCGGTGCTGATTGAAACGCCGTATCCCAAGGGGCGCGGGAGTTGGCCAACGTTCTTCCACTCGCTCTCGGACGACGCCAGTGCGAACACCGAGTCATACCAGACCTTCTGGCCGCCATCCCAAGGTTTGGCATCCGGGAAGTTCGCACCACCCGCGACCACGAGTTGGTTCTGAACGACCCCGGCAAACGGAGTTGCGAAACCCTCTGCATCGGGGATGGGAGGGAGTTGAGACCAATCGAGAAGCTGAGCAGAGGCCGAACTCACGAGGATCAGAGCGGTGAAAAAGGTGAGGACAATCTTCATGATGTGATGGGCAAGGAGGGATGCACTCACCATTCCCCTTTCCTCCCGAACTGGTTTTTTGCGGCTTCGCTAAAGGCCGCACCTGCGGTATCGATCTGCTGCAGCAATTGTTCCGTCGATAGGCCGGCGCTGCTTCGGGCGGCGGGTATGACAGTGCGGCATTCGTTGGCGTCCATGAAGCGTGCGGCGTCGAGGAGTGCGGCTTCTTCGCCAAACGGAATCGCCATGAAGCCGTGCTTGTCGGCATGGATGAGTTGGCCGGGCGAAATGGTGCGGCCGAAGACTTCGACATCGCAATGCCATTCCACTGGATGAACGGCGGCGTGGCCGACACAGAGGCGTTGCGCAATCGACTTGAATCCGGCGTTGGTCATTTCATCGAGATCGCGAATCGCTCCGTCGGTGATGGTGCCGACACAACCGAGGGCCCGATGAATGTTGGAATTCACCTCGCCCCAGAAGGCACCGATCACGCGGGGTTTGTCGAGATCCTGCACCACCACAATTTTCGGCCCGGGGATACTGGCGACATAGCGTCGATATTCGGACCACGCTTTTGGATGGGTTGTTCGGTGTTGGGGTTGGCTGGGCTCGATCTGCACCGTCACTGCATATCCTACCATCGGACCCATCTGCGGCATGAAGTCGCGCGTTTCCTCCAGATTGAAAGCGTCGGCGCAGAAGTCGTGTCGCGTGATTTGCTCCCAACCGTTGTAAATGGTGGGGGTGTTCCAGCGCTTGAGTTGAAGAAGTTCGGCGTGTGTCATGAAATCATCGGGAAATTGAGGCTGGTCTTGGGAAGGATTCTGCGGAAAACTGCTCGCTCTATTGCCGATCCACCATGAAACGCAACCCCGACAAAGCTGGAGCCGCCGATCACCGGCCGCTGGACTACGCGATCTACAAACCCAACGCCAAGGGCACCGGCGGGGGGATTCGCTTTGAACTCAACCGCGCCAAGGGCGCTGTCTTCGTGGACGCCACCGTTCAGGCCAGTGACAAGCAGTTCGATTGGGAAAACAAGATCACCATGAAATGGGGCCTGTCCGATCTCGGCAGCGTCCTCGCGGTGTTGCAGGGTCGCGACACTCAGGCAAAGCTTTTTCACCAGTCGGAAAAAGCCAACAGCGCCTTCGAACTCACCCTGCGCGACGATCCCAAGCGCGCGCCTTACTGGGTCAGCGTTTCGCGACAGGACGAGACCGCCAAGTCGGTGAAGAAGGTGTTGATTCCCGTGTCTCATGGCGAAGCCGCAGTGCTGGAAACGGCGCTGCGCACGGCCGTTGCCCGGTTGCTCGGTTGGTGACGCTTCATCGTTGGCCAGATCCTCCCTTGGGCTGGTAATCGGGATTGGGCTCCATCATCTCGGCATCCACATCGCGACGCCAGTTTTCAAGATCCCGCTTCAGTTCGTCGGCCTTTGCGGTTTGGGAATCCATGAGGTTGGTTGTTTCGCCCAAGTCGTCTCGGAGGTTGTAGAGTTCGAAGCCTTCGGGATCGAAGGTCTGGATCAGCTTCCAATCGCCCTTGCGAATCACGCTCGAGGGCACGCTCGACGGATGACTGTTGTAGTGCGGGTAATGCCAGAACAGCGCCTCGCGATCCAACGAGTCTGCTCCCTCAAGAACCGGCCGAAGATCCATCCCGTCCCGATGCTGGGCCGGATGCGGCGGCAAGCCAGCGGCGACGAGGCAGGTCGGATAAAAATCGGCACTGGTCACCGGCACGTCGCACACGCTCCCGGCCTTGGCGACGCCCGGCCAGCGCACAATCACCGGCACGCGGATGCCACCCTCGTAGTAGGCGCCCTTGTTGCCGCGGAGGGGCTTGTGATTGGTTGCTCCCGCAAAACCACCGTTGTCCGAGGTGAAGATCACAAGCGTGTTCTCCTCGAGATTGAGTTCCTTCAAGGTCGCCATCAAGCGACCCACGCCTTGATCCACGCTCTCAATCATCGCGGCGTAAACCGGTTTCCCCTGCCGCTCATTTGCCTGCACCGACTCGTAAGGCGCGATCATCTCCTTCTTCGCCTGCAACGGCGTGTGCACCGCATAGTGTGAAAGGTACAGAAAGAAGGGTCGGTCCCGGTTGTCGCGAATGAAGTTCTCGGCTTCGTTCGTGAGTCGGTCTGTCAAATACTCGCCCTTCTCTCCGCCCTCAATCACCCGCCAACTTGCCTTCAAGTCCGTCGTCGGGATCGACCACTCCCCTTCGTAGGGGAAAAAGTAGTCGCCCGGATTGCCGTGGTCGTTCGCCGCAATCGCCACGTCGAATCCGTGATGCGCAGGCGTGGAAAACGGCTCTCCACCAAGGTGCCACTTGCCGATGATCCCGGTTCGATATCCACCCGCTCGCAACGCCTCGGCCAACGTGATTTCTTCCAAAGGCAGTTGCCGAAGAAACCGCCCGCTGCGCAGTTTGGCATGGGGATCCCAGCGCCCTGAAGGCAACCATTCGGTCAGCATCAGCCGCGCCGGATACTTTCCGGTGAGAATCGCCGCCCGCGTCGGCGAGCACACCGCACAGGCGGCATAGCCATCGGTAAAACGGACACCTTGTTCCGCGAGGCGGTCGATGTTTGGCGTTCGGTAGTAGGTGCTGCCGTAGCAACCCAAGTCCTTCCATCCAAGGTCATCGATGAGAATGAAAAGGATATTCGGTGGCGACGCCACGGCGAACAACGGGCAGAGCGTGAGGAGAAGGATCAGATGCTTCATGGTGCTGTGATCCATTCGAGATTGAAGCGGGCGCAGTCGATGTCTTGGTCCGCCTCGTAAAGGCACAGCACCGTTCCATCTGGAAGCACCGCCAGGTCGGAGTAGGCACTGGGGCCGGCATCGAGCGTCTTGTTGACGGGCCAGGTCTTGCCATCGTCGCGGCTGAGTTTGATTGAGAGGTTCCGGCGCTTGCCGCGTCCTGCGGGTATTTCCTCGCCTTCCTTGTCGAGGCCGAGGCTGTGCGGATTCGAAAAGATCAGCATCCCCGGCTGCGAGGGATGCGCAACGATGCTGGCCATGCAAACGGGTTCCCAGAGTTGATCGTGGAAGACGGGCTGGCTCCAATCCGTGGCACCGTTCGGGCTGGTAGTGAGGATCTTGCGGTTCGGCTTCGAAACACTGCGCGTCACGAGCATGACACGGCCATCCGACAGTTCGGTGAGCATCGTCTCATTGGGATTGTTGAAGTCCCCCTCGTTAGGAACGGCAAGATCCCCCGCCCGCCAAGTTTGGCCACGATCGTCGCTGTAGATGGTGGCTGCGGCGGAGGGAGAATGATCGCCCGTCTTGCCGTAGGCGAGCCAAATCGGCACGACGAGTCGCCCGCTTTTGAGTTGAATGCCATGCCCCGGTCCGGTGGCGATGACTTTCCAATCGTACTGTTTTCGAAACGGCTCAAACGTCGACGTGATGTCCACGGGCGCACTCCAGGTCAGGCCGTCGTCCGTGCTGCGCATGGAATAGCAGCGGGCGTAGTTGATGCAGTAGAGAAACTCGATGGCTCCTGTATCCCGATCCACGATGGCGACCGGATTGTTCACCGTCTGCTCATGCTCGCCGCCTTCCTTCTTGCGAGGGTTGCCCTCCAGTCGCTCACCCTTGTGAGCGATGTTCTGAGCGGCTTCCCAAGTCTTCCCACCGTCGGTGGAGCGGCGCAGATGAATCTCGATCTCACCCCAATCGGAGGAGTTGTTCTTCCGCGCTTCGGAGTAAGCCAGCACGGTTCCCTTGGTGGTGACCACAATCCCGGGAATGCGGTATCGTGCGACGTCATTCATCCCGGCGGGGAAGACGTCGAACGTTTCGAGCCAGGGCTCCGCATGCACAACGGTGCCGAACGCCAGGAGCAAAGTGGCCGGGCCGAGGAGAATCGATTTCATGAGCTGGGTTGAATGGCGTGGTTGTGAGCGGATTGAGTTCATCGCGAGGAGGAAGTGGAGGCGCCAGAGAACACCTCGCCGGTCGCTTTGCGAGTCCAGATGAAGGTCTGGGGATTGAAGTCGTAGGCGGACTTGACCGGAGCGGGGTCCGCCCACGAATCGGGCAGCCACAGGGCCAGCTCTCGAATGGTCGACGCCATCCCTTCGCGCCCGGCCAGATTCACCCATTCGTTGGGGTCCGTCTGATGATCGTAGAGCTCCTCACTTCCGTCATGATAGCGAATGTAGCGGTAGCGCCCGGACCGGACAGCGGCGTTGCCTTTGTGGAATTCGGTCACGGCGGGCCGATCCCAATCGCTGTTGGGGTTCTGCAGTAGGGGGACGAGGCTGATACCATCAAGGGACGGAATTGGCTCGAGTCCACAGAGTTCAATCAGGGTCGGGTAGAGGTCGATCAGATTCACTGGGCGGTCGCAGCGGCCCGGAGGGATGCCCGGTCCTGACACGATGAAGGGGATGTGGGTGGCCTCTTCCCAGAGGGTGGATTTGTGCCAGTGATCCTTCTCTCCCAGGTGCCAGCCATGGTCCGACCAGAGCACGATGATGGTGTTTTTGGCATGCGGACTCTTGTCGAGCGCATCGAGGATCTGACCAAG
>CAXBNA010000092.1:0-22602 GCA_963976915.1 uncultured Verrucomicrobiales bacterium | reverse complement strand
TGTGAATCCGCACGGCCTCCCGGATGAACAGGAACAGTTCAGCACCGCCGCCGATCTCTCGATCATTGCCAAAACGGCGGATCAACAGCCCGAGATTCGTGCAATCATCAAGCTTCAGACGTATAAATTTGTCCGCAATGACGGCAAGGTTGTCGAGCTTTCGAACACCAACCGAGTCCTCCGAACCTGCGGGTACTGCGATGGGATGAAGACGGGCTACACCGATGCCTCGGGCTACTGCCTCGTGGCCAGTGGTGAGAAGAACGGGAAGCGCCGCATCGTGGTCGTGCTCAACGACACCTCGTCGGCTGTGTGGAGGGACGCCCAGGCGCTCTTGGAATGGGCGCTCAAGGCCTAAGGAAGCAAAGCTTCCGCGCCTCCATCGGGACACCCCGCTCATTGAGGGCATCGAAGGGCGCACCTTCGTTACGTCACCTGCCCCGTCTCAGGACTGATGGGGGCAATTCGATCAAGTTCGTCGGTGCTGCATCGACCCCTCGTTTCTGAAAGCACGCACAGGCCACTCGTCTCGACTTGGCAAAATGCCTCAGCAACCTGCATCACTCTGATTGGAGACCCACCTCTACTCCGTAGATGTGGGTCATGCTTCGTCGATTTACCCTCTCAGTCACCCTTGTTGCACTCCACCTGACCGCACATGCGGAAGACTGGCCGATGTGGCGGGGTCCGCGAATGGATGGAACCAGTTTGGACAAGGGGTTTCCACAATCGGCAGATGGAACCCAAAACTGGAGCGTCGAAGTCCCCGGGGCGGGACACGCCTCCCCAATCGTTCTGGGTGAAAGAATCTTTCTCACCTCCTGCCTGCCCGATACCGAGGAACGCGTACTCCAATGCTTCAATCGTGACGATGGAAAGCTATTGTGGCAGAGCGTCGTGCTGAAGTCGGCACTCGAAGGCAAGCACCGACTGAATTCCCACGCCTCCAGCACACCCGCCACTGACGGCGAACGAGTCTTTACGGCTTTTTTGGACCAAGCCGAGGTCGTCACCTCCGCCCATGACCTTCAGGGGAAACTCATCTGGCAGGTCCGGCCGGGCAGCTTCGCCAGCAAGCACGGTTTCTGCAGTTCCCCCATTCTTCACGACGATCTTGTCATCTTCAATTGCGATCACGACGGCGACGGCTACATCGTCGCCTTGGAACGCTCGTCCGGGAAAGAGCGCTGGCGCATTGAAAGGCCGAACAAGACACGCAGCTACTGCATCCCCATGATTCGGGAAATGGCGGGGCGCGTACAAATGGTTCTGTCCGGGACCAAATGCGTGGCCAGTTACGATCCCAGCACGGGGGATCTGATTTGGATCATTGACGGCCCAACGGAGCAATTTGTGGCATCACTGGTGTACAACGAGAGCACTGAACTGCTCTACATGAGCGGCGGATTCCCAGAGCATCACCTCTTGGCCATTCGCCCCGATGGAACCGGCAATGTCACCGACACCCATGTCGCCTGGCGCACCAACAAAGGCGTTGCCTATGTGCCATCGCCCGTGACCGTCGGCAACTACCTGCTGATCGTCTCCGATTCAGGCATCGCCCACTGCTTCCATGCCAAATCGGGCGACATCTTCTGGGAGGAGAGATTCCGCGAGCATCATGCGTCTCTGGTCACAGCCCAAGGACTCGTCTATTTTGTCAACGATACTGGACTCCTTCGGGTTGTTCGACCGGGAGAGAAACTGGACGTCGTCAGTGAGTCTCAGATCGAAGGAACTGTATTTGCGTCCCCAGCAATGAGCGAAGGACAAATCTTCATTCGGACGGATACCCGCCTCGTGTGTCTTGGAAAGCGCTCAAAACCATAAGCCCGATTCTCGATCCCTAAATCACAGCCTGCAACGGCGTGGAGTAGCGCCCAGCGACTGGGGCACCATACTCGCCCAGAATGGGCGTGATGGCACCCACTTCCAAACGGCCAGCACAGGCAAGATCGAGGTCAAATTGTTGATTCAGCGAAAAACAGCTGGTCATTTGACCACTATTAATTAACTAATATTGAACTTCTTGAAAGTCTGACTGTCGTACTCTCTGAGACAGCTAGTTGAGTGAAAATTACAGATGCTTCTGCTATTCCCATTCATGATTGCATTCACCTCCAAGTGTCGTTTCAATGGTTCTTATCTCTCCCCTCTCTAACAGTTTGAAATTTGAGTTGCTTTTCTGACCGATTTTCGCAAGTTTGTCTATTATTTGGGTTGCATCCCCTCCAATTAACACCAATAATCATCGCTAATTATATTATTGTATCAACTGACACCACACACTCCCATGGCCGATTCCCCAGCACCTGAATTGATGACGGTGAAAGAGACCGCAGAATATCTGCGAATCCCTCTTCCCACAGTCTACTACCTTGTTCAACGCGGCCAGCTCCCAGCTGTTCAAATCGGCGGACGGTGGAGAATCAAGCGTAGCCTCTTGGATCGCGATGTTTTGCGCAAAGATGAAGAGGGCGGGCAGCCAACCGTGATGGTGGTGGACGATGACCCTGCACTCCAAGCGCTGTTCAAGCAGTTCCTGAAAAAGGCAGGCTTTGGACGTCTCGTCGTCGGATCAGGCTCCGAAGCCATTGCCCTTGCGAAAAAGCAGCGCTTTGACTTCGTCTTCCTCGATCTGAAGCTTCCGGATATTCCTGGTGATGAGGTTTACTCCCAGCTGAAGGAGATCCATCCGGACCTTCCGATCGTCGTCATCACGGGTTATCCAGACAGTGAAATTCTCAGCCGGATCCTTTCTCTTGGACCAGTGACGGTGATCAAGAAGCCAATTGAGTACGATCAACTCAACCGGGCCGTCAAGCAACTCGGGCACAAGGGCGCAGAGGCCGCGGCCTGAGCTTTCTTCGACAGTTTTGCCTCAACCAATGGCGACTTACTTTTGAGTGAGTCGCCTTTTTCATGCCCCTGTCGCAGCGATCTTGACCTCAGAAGTCAATCGATAGCACTGAACTGGCGCCGTAAAGCCCTTGAGTGAGACGGGCGGCATCGGGTCCGCAGAAAATCGATTCGAGACGACCTCCCAGGTACGGTCATCCAAAACGACCTCACCCGCCTGTGCCACTCCGCAGAGCCTTGACGCAAGATTCACCCTCGCCCCGACCACGGTATAGCTTAGCCGCTGATCGGATCCCATGCACCCGGCGACGACATCGCCCGTCGCGATTCCGATGCCCATTTCCAAAGGTTGCGCCACGGACGCATTCAGTTCCCTCCGGACCCTTTGCATGTCCAAAGCACACGCCACCGCGCAATTCGCATCTTCTCCACCACTCAGAGGAGCGCCAAAAAGCACCATGATGAGATCGCCGACAAATTTGTCGACAATTCCACCATGCCGATAGGCCACGTCCGTGAGCGCAGTCATGTGGTGATTCAATAGATCAATGACCTCGGACGGGCTCATGTTCTCTGTAAGCGCGGTGAAGCCTCGAATATCACAAAAGAGCATCGTCACGTCCCGCAACTCCCCTCCCAGCGCGTGCTGATTCTCAATCAATTGCTGGGCCACAGTCCGGTCAGCGACGGCATTGAGAACACTGCGGTACTTTTCCTGCAGCGCCAAGCCTGCCGCCATGTCATTAAACGCCGAGGCCAAGCGACCCACCTCGTCCTTCGAGTTGACCGGCACGCGAACCGAAAAATTGCCTCGCTCGATTTCCTCCACGCCGGAGACCAATTTTTGAACCGGACCTGAAAGCCCCCTTGAGACAAACAGCACCAATCCCAAAGCCAGCGCCAAAGCCAGAACCCCCAATCCCGCGATGGCTCGTCTGAGATCACCAATTTCTTGGTTGAGGGCATGGAGAGGATAGAGGCTGACTTGAGCCGCTTTCGGAAAAGGAGAGTCTGGATTCAAAAGGCGCCCGATCACCCGATATTGCCGCCCGTCGATCTCCAAGCTGGTCTGCGAAATATCTGCGACATCATTGGCCTCCAATTCCATCACATACCGATCAATCGCCGACTCATAGCGCAAGGGAATCGTCGACGAAAGGAGATGCCCCTCGACCCAAATGCCACTTCGAATCTCCCCCATGTCCCCCATTTTGGTTCGCTCAAACAGCAAACGCTCCCCCGCCGCCGGCATCGGAATTCCCACAAGAAGCGCCCCCAAAAAATCTCCGTTCTCCGCATCCCTGACCGGCGTGATAAAGACCTCTCGAATCTGCTGATTGCCTGACGTCCCAACCTCGATCGCGAAGTAGCCCACCTCCAAGCCCCGGAGCACCGCTTCGAAGGGGCGATCACCCAACCACGGCAGCCGGTTTGAAACCCGTTTCATCCAATCTGATTCTGCGCCATCCGAGTCTGACTCATCCAGCATCAGCGGCAGCAGACTGAGCTCGCGCTGGCCTTTGATGAACACTCCATCTGAATTGATCAACGCCACAAACGAGTTCTGCCGCTGAGGTGATTTTGGCCCCTCCCCTCCTTTGGGCGGAGTGCTGCCTCTCCCACTTTCCGGGCGGTTCACTTGAACGCCCGCACCCCGACCCTCGACAGGCTCCCTCGGTCTTCCGGCCTCGTCATTCTTGCCAAATCCGAATGAACCCCGCCCCACGGAACTTCCACCTCCGGGCTGTGAAAAACCCGCCCCACGACCTGCACGCCCCTGTGCTCCCAGCGAATCCTGCATCACGCGCTCCCTGAGCAATTTTTCCACTTGAGGCCGCAAGACCTGCTGAATCTCTTGCACGTCTTGAGTCCTCATCCCATTCACCACCTGTGGGAGCATGGCGATCTTTTCGAGAGCAGACGCCAGAGCATCGGAACGCTTCTCTCTGGACTCAACGAGCAAGGCAATTTGACCGTCAAACTGCTGCTGAAAGAGGTGTTCGTAGGATTGGCTAAATTTCCGCTCTGCAACCCACAAAGCAGCCGTCGTCACCCCCGCGACCACGGGAAACACCGTCAAAATCAGCTTTGCTCGAAAACTCAAGAAACCCTTCATACAAACCAGAGATCTCACTCTGAGCCCAAGAAAAACCACCGTCGAGACGAAAGGTTCCTAAATCGGGTCACGGTCGCTCGATTCAGCACCCTCGCCGAATCCACAAGCAACCAAACAAGTCATCCAACCCAGGCAGAGTCACTCCATATGAATCTTGGAGTGCGACTGCCAAGAACGAGCGACCGGAACAATCAAGTGCCCCTTGGCTTGCGGCGCTCATTGGGACTCTCGCACATGGGACAGATGCTCAGATCCTTCTCCGGCCCACACACGTACCCACAACCACAGATTCGGCATTGGATGGCGACGCGCCTGTGATGAATGTCTCGACGACGCTCCTGCCAAACGCTGATCAACCACAAGATACCGATCAGCAAAATGCCCGTGATCATCACCAGGATGATGAGATGGCTGAGACTGATTCCGATCAAGGTACGTCCTCCTCTTTCCAACTGAACGACGCCTGCGCCCAAGTCAGAGCATTGTCTGGATCAGGCCGAAAACGCAGATTTTCGACAGTTTTCTGCAATTGAAGTTGGGTGTCTGCATCGTCGATCGACTCCAATGGCAGCGCAAACACCACCCGCCCCGACGCATCGATCCCAAGGCGAAATCTCAACCGTGTGGGCTCCAAAAGGAGGACACCATCGAGAATGGGAGCCGTCGCCAATCGTGACGCAGCCGATCCGGAAATTTCCACCCACAATCGCTTCTCGCTCATCGGCCGGGGCGAATGAAGCGGCGATGAAGACGGCCTATCAACGGGAGGCAGCACCACCCGGCGCGGAATTGACAGCCGGGGCTTGGGTTCGTCCATGGCGGTCGGAGGCAACCCCTTCAAACGCATCCGATAGCCCGCAAACGACGGTGTAAATTCGGGGAGCACTGCCTGCGTAGAGGAGTCGGGTTCCGGAGATGGGAGCAGCGCAAAGCTTTGATCCATGGCCCGCTGCACCAACGCTCGGGACGCTGGATCATCACCCGTAAGCAACAGCACACGCCGGGAAACGAGGGGAGCCCGATGGGACTCTGGATACACAACGCGAAACACGAAGAAAAAACCGCCCACCGCAAGCACGGTGACGAAGGCGTAGAAAATCAGGCGCCAAAGGGTGGTCTCCGAAACGACCCACTGAAAGGTCAAGGGACCGACCGGTTCGCCATCCTTGGACGGCCCCTTCATGAACTTGGTGCGGGCGGCGGGTTGGTGGAGTGGGCGACCTCAAATCCCACGCTCAGCGCCAAATCGCTGACTCGCACAACATTGCCATGAGTGGCTTGTGCATCGGCATGGATAATGGCTTTCCGGTCACCTCCCCTTTCAGCTTCAAGACGCCCGCGCAACTCCTCATAGCTCACCGGCTGGCCATCAAAGTAGATGGACCCATTGGGGCCGGCCGCAATCGTGATGACGTGAGCACGATCAAAGCCACTGAGTCTCGACGAAGACTGCGGCTTGGAAACCGTGATACCCGATTGAACCACAAAACCAGAGCTAAACAGGAAATACACCAGCAGCAGCAGAATGGCATTCAGCAGCGGCGAAATGTAGAGCCATGGGCTCTGCGTGGGCAGGTGACTTTCGAGCTTCATCAAACTACGGCCGGTGAGACAAGCCTAGAGACGTCGAACGCCTCGAAGGACTCAGTGCTTCTTCTTCCCCGTGCTACGACGGACAGGCACCATCAATTCGTCTTCGTTGCTGGACGAGTCTTCGTCGGCCGCCTGCCTAAACTCGACGATGTTGCTCGTCGACTTGGCGTCTTCGATCAGATTCACGATTTCCACGCCCGCCCTTTCCAGATCGTGCATGATCGAGCGTGATCGCGTGCAGAGAAAGGCATAGAAGAGGTATGCGGGAATCGCCACCACCAGTCCCAGCGCCGAAGTGATGAGGCTTTGGTAAACGCCACGGGCGATTTCGGCAGGCGTTGCCACACCATTGGCTGAGGAAAGATTCGTGAAACTGTCCAGAAGGCCAATCATGGTGCCCAGCAAGCCGATGAGAGGGCCGGCATGAGCAATCGCATTGAGAATGGCGAGATAACGCTCGAGCCTTGGCACTTCGAGCTGACCGGCTTCCTGAACGATCTCCTTCAACTGCTCTCTCGGAGCGTGATGACGCAGAAGGGCCGCATGGATGACGCGCCCGGCTGGCACACGAGTGGCAACGCACTCCTGGAGGGCCTCTGCAAAGTTCCTCCTTCGAATCAGACTGGCCAAACCTGAGAGAAACTCACCCACGTTCATGCTGGCACGATGATAGTATGAGAGGCGCTCCAAAAAGACGGTCACGGCAAAGCACAGACAGCCGATGAGCAGCCATACCAGCGGGCCTCCTTTGGAAATCAGTTCGATCATGGGACGATGAGGAAAGTGTTCGGAATTCTGCCGGCGCAAAGTTCGGGCACTTCGCGAAAGCTAGAGCATCTTTTATGCCGGTGGATCATTATTGTAAACTTCGGATTCGATTTACGGTGAGGGCGTTGAGGCAAACGGATCCCACCCAGACACGGTTCCTGCAGGAACGTGGGGTGCGGCGATCTCGGCTCCAAATTGAGGTTCCGGTTCCTCCGATGAGCTTGGTTTCCAGCCCGACAACGCCGCCTCCAGATCGGTCTCCGAGACATCGTGCTCGTACCAGATCAAGAGAAAACGCTGCGTGCCGACCCGACGAATCCGCAGCCCCCCATGGGGATGCCGCTGAATGATCTCAGTGCAGGGACCAAGACCCACTCGAAATCCCATCGCGTCACTGGCCGAATGCGCTGCCTGCGCCAAAACGGCGGTCTCATGGGCTGCAGGAGCGGCTCTACCGACCGAGCCAAGAACGCCACCAAAGTCATCACAGAGCAGCACGCCAATCACCCCCGGAGTTTTTGCGATGCTGTCCAGATCGTCTGTCTCCATGGAATTCAGTGGGTTGCAGCCAGATTGGACTCGGTTTCGACCTCAGCTTCGGCTTCCGGCTCAGGATCCGTTGCTGAAACGCCCCCATCGTGGTGAAATCGCTCCAATGCGAGCTGGCATACGGCCTGCAATGTGGCCAGCACGTTCATGCCAGTCGCAGCGGATGCCTCGAAGCTAATGAAGGGCCGGGGGCGATTGTTGTGAAGAAACTCCAAGTACTCGACGGGAGCAGCATTGGGCAGATCCCTTTTGTTGTACTGCAAAACCACAGGCAACTGCTCGACCGATGTTCCATTGAGGCGCAAATTGGCCTGGAGATTTTGAAACGCGTTGAGATTGTCGCGCTGACGATCAATCTGAGAGTCGACCACAAACACGACGCCGTCCGCCTGCTGCAACACCAGTTGCAACGTTGCATTGTACGTCACCTGCCCCGGAACCGTGTAAATTTGGAAACTGGTCTTGTAACCGGGAAGTGCCTCGGAGTCGACGGAGAGGAAATCAAAGAACACCGTGCGGTCTTTGCGCGTGGACAGCGACAGGAGGTCACTTCGACCCGACGGGTCCAATCGAGCATGAATTTGCTGAATATTCGCGGTCTTACCGCAGAGAGGGGTCCCGCAGAAAACGATTTTGAAGCGAATCGTTCGTTCGGCGTGAAGGACGGCAGGCATGAAAGGGATGGTGAACCCAATTGCTGGCTCAAGCAAGCCAGCGATCCAGTTCCCGTGAGATCAAGGTGAGCTTGTCCCGAAGACCCATGGCCACATTCTCATCATGAAGCACGCCGACCATAATCGTGCCGGGGAAACAAAAGGTCAGGGTCCGCGACTGAACAGAAAGGGTAAAGGTCTCGGCGCCATCAATGTTGATGAGCGGCACCAAGGACTTCACATGCTTCGCCATGGCCGAAGCTTGCCGCTCAAAATCCAGTCCCGCAGCATCACCGGGACGACTGCTCACCGCCACCACCTCTTCACCTCGAACACAGACACAGGCAACCACTCCGTCGAGTCTGGCGGTTAATTCGACCACCGATTCGGCATTGAGCTCCGCCTCATTCGAACCCAGCAGCGCACGCAGCAGAAGCTGATCTGACCGTCCGTCCGCAGAAGCAGCCCGCCCGATCGAGGAGGCTGATCGCGAGGAGCCTCCCAAAGCGGCACCGCTCGCACGTGGTGCCCGGCCCGACCACGACGGCCCGCCTCCACCCATGGTTTCCTTATCCGACGGATTCAAAAAAGCAGCTCCCTGCCCCAGCAAATCCGCGCTGGAAAGACCATCGTTCGCTGTTGGGGTCGAATGGAGGACCGCACCTGAAGATGGAGCCTCCCCATCAGTCTTGCGCTCGCCGGGCGGCGGTTGATCCGCCGGGAGCTTCCCGCCCGCCAAGAAAGCGGGCTTTTCCGACATACCTGACTCCGGCGGCGCAAATGGATCGAATGGCTTGGCTTGTTGCGGCAAAGGCTGTGAGGGCGCACCGAAGAAGCTTGAGTTCGGAGGATTGCCTGCCGCACCTTCAGCCCGCCCCTCGTGATGAGGTTTCGGCTCGACGCGGAACGAACGTGAAGGCTCTGGAGAAACCGTCGGCTGAGACGGCGACACAGGAGGCGTGAAGCCGGGTGCCGCAGGAAATGCGGGCATTGTCGGCATGGCAGATCCCCCCTCCGCTCCGGTTGTCTGCGGCTGAAAGTTTTGAGCCTGGGCGAAGCCTTGACCCTGCGGCAAAAATCCATTCGGCACAGCGGCTTTCGCGGTGTCACCGACGGCTGCGTCCGCCGCCGATGGCGTGTCCTCGCTTGGCGCAGCGGCGTCTCGATCGACAGGAAGTTTGACTTGGAAATCTCGACGCGCGGCGCTGAGGACATTTCGGAATCCCGAATCCGTGACACGCTCCACCAATTCTCCGACGCTGACCAAGGTCCCGGCTGGCGTTCTCCGCTGCGCCAAAAGACTTTGGTCCAGCTCCACCGTGATCCAACTGGGTACCATCATCGGGTCAAATCCCAATTCCTCAACCGAGTAACCTTCAAGGATCGACGACAGCCCCATCCGGAGCGTTTCTTGTTGCGGCAGTCCTTCACTTTGGGTGGGTTTGGGAACCAATGAAGCCTGCGTCGAAAAGGGAGATTCACCCTGCTGAGGCTGGCCAAACGGCGCTTGAAATGGCGACACCCCCACCGGGCGTTGGACTTGAGCGGTCTCTGGAGCGCTTGAGAATGGCGATGCTGCCTGAGCTTCCGGGGGAGCCTCTTGGTCTGGAATTCCCTGGAAAGGCGAGCTTGCCGGAGTCGACTGAGAGGGAGACGACGGAGGATTGAATGAAGAAAACGGACTCGCCATCGCCGGCTCGGAGCGGCCCGGCTCCGAAGAGGCTGCCGTAGCAGCATTCTGAAATGGGGAGGATTGCGGAGCTGCTGACGATGGTTGAGAAAGTGGTGTAGCCGACTGAGAGGGAGACGACGGAGGGCTGAATGCAGAAAACGGACTCGCCATCGTCGACTCGGAGCGGCCCGGCTCCGAAGAGGGTGCCGCATCAACACTCTGGAACGGGAAGGATTGCGGAGCTGCTGACGAAGGTTGAGAAGGCTGAGGGCTAGGAGGCCTCCCACCGAACAAGCTGGCCATTGTGGGCAATCCGTCGAGCTCGGGCACGGCTTTTGGTGCGGGACTGGCTGCGGCGGTGGAAAAGGGTGACGACTGGGCCGTTTCTGGCGATGCTGAAAATGGCGTCGGCGCCGGTGGAGTCGGGGACCCAAACCCAGGCGCTGGCGGAGAAGGAGAAGGAGAAGAGGACGCTTCCGATGGAGCAGCCACCGAAAATGGACTTGAGGATGCGCCGGGCTGAGTCGAGGCAGAGCCCTCCTCAAGGGTGGATCGTTTTTCCGGCGATTCCGCAGAAAAAGGGCTGATTGGAAAAGCGGGCCCACCCGGACGAACGCCGTCAGGATTGAGTGAGGGCGGCGGCCCGGATCGACGCGGCGGCAGTGAGGATGTCGTCCCTCCAGTGGCCACGCTCGGCGATTGCATCGGCGGAGCAACCCGCTGATCTGAAAGCGTGGGTGGCGTCATCGGAGAATGCGGGGCTTGAACTTCCCCGGCTGCCTGACCAGATTCCCCCTGCACCGTTGCTGCAATCAAGGCCGGCAGTTTCGCAGCAGGCAAAGGAACGCCACGGGGATCTTGGGGTGAGACCGGGGCCTGAAACAAAGCCGGGCAAACTCGATAAAGTTCAAAAAGCGGGATCTGAGCCCTGCCCTCCCTGAGAGCTCTCTCAATGATGTCCGGCGCTACGGCGACCGGCTGACTGGGATCCAACCCGCCCGCACGCGCCAGTTCCGGAGGAATCTGAGGGAGCAAACCCCCCACAGTCAGCGGACCGGCCGTTGTCGGAGCCGCCGATACCGAGAAGGGAGAACTTCCCCCATTCACGGGCTGCGACTGAATCGCCTCGCCCCCCATCGTTCGGAACAGAGACGCTCCTGGGGCGAAGGGGCTGGGGGCAACAGATTGGCTTTCCATGAATGATGACGGGGGTGCAGACGCCTCCCCTGCTGAGGCTCGAAACGGCGCAGGCTCAAGAGCAACCCCGCCTTCGGGATTGCCCGTCCTGAATAGACCGCGAAACGAAAAACTCATCAGGCGAAACTCTGCTAATCTACCATAAAAATATGGAAATGCTAGTATTTATGGATTTACCCTCCATGGAAATTCCGAAATAATTAGTTCATCTTAAATATTTACATTGACCGATTCAACCCCTTTTCTGCATTTCTAGCTTTCGACCAGTTCTTTGATCACCCGCCATGCCGAACCTTCGCTGGGCATGGCTGATCTTTTCTGGCCTAGCGCCAGGACGCCGCAGTGGTCGGAGCTGCCCGCCGACCGTATCATCCCTCAAGGCGCCCCCAACGTGACCCGCTCCGTCCGTGGGCTGAAACACTACAACCCTGCCGGGCTTGGTCATCAGGAAAAAAACCCCCAAAACCTGAAACCAAAACACCCGGCAGGGTTGATTTCTGAACTATATTCAAATCCGTGACTTCGATGCAAACCCAAAATCTCCCCCTCATGCTCAAACGCTCTTCAGGCCCCCCTCGATTCCGGGTGCTTCTTCAGGCTCTAGCCCTACTCGCAACGCTAACTGCGACGACCCAAGCCCAGCTCGGCAGCGCCGTAAAACAATTGCTCGTGACCCAAAGTAAAAGTTGGAATTCAAGCACGGGCTACCTCCAAGCGTTTCAACGCTCCTCATCCACCCAACCCTGGAGCCCTGTTTTTTCATCACAGATTCCCGTGATGCTAGGACGCAACGGCCTCGCATGGGGACGCGGTGTCTTTCAAACACCCAAAAATGGCGTTCCCCTCAAGGTGGAACGCGACGGCAAGGCGCCCGCCGGCATCTTCCAGCTTGGCCGTCTGTTCGGCTACGCAGACACCCCACCCAGTGGTGTCCGCTGGCCTTTTCAGAACGTGGGCCCGTGGGACGCCTATGTGGATGACCCCAAAAACCCATACTACAACCAGCATATGCGAGTCGACCCACGCCAAGTTCCCGCCTGGTTCGAAAGTCAGCGGATGCGGCTGGGAGATTTCGCCTACAAGTGGAAACTGGAAATCCGCCACAATCAACAACCCGTGGCTCCTGGCTACGGCAGCGCCATTTTCTTCCACATCCGACGGGGACCCGACAAGCCCTCAGCCGGCTGCACGACCATGAGAGAGTCCGACCTCATTCGATTGCTGCAGTGGCTCGACATCAAGGCATCTCCTCACTACGTCCTCCTTCCCCAAGCCGATTACCAGACCCTTCGTGGAGCATGGCGCCTCCCCTGACTCATGGAGCGCGCCTGCCAAACTTGCGCTCGAGTTCGCCATCCGTGATCTGAATCAGAGTCGGTCGTCCGTGGGGGCAGCAATAAGGCATTTCACATTCAAACAAGTCCTTTAAGAGCGCCTCCAACTCAGGAATCGAAAGGGGGTCATTCGCTTTGACTGCGTGACGACAAACCGTTGTGGCGATCATGTCCTCGCCCAGACGCAGGGCCGAGGCCTGTGAACCGAGTTTCCTCAACTCCTCAATCACTTGATCGAGCCATTTTGCAGGATCGTCGGTTTTCAGAAACGTCGGCAACGCCTCCACCTTGAAGGTGTTCGGCCCGAAAGGCTCGACTTCAACCCCCAAACGATTGAGCGTCTCGACATTCCGCCGGAGAAGATCCGCATCGCCGGGTGTCGTTTGCAACGTCAGAGGAATCAACAACCGTTGCGTCGGCACCCCCTCGGTCTCCATCGCCCTCCGCATCTCTTCGAACATCACCCGCTCATGGGCTGCGTGCTGATCCATCAACACGAGCCCCTCGTCGCCTTCCATGATCACATAAAGCTGATGCAGAACCCCCAAAATCCTCACACGGGGTGGTGTGTGCGAAGCCGTTTGCTGCTCCAACGTCGCCTCAGGAGCTCGCTCGCCCCCCGGATTCCCCTCGACGTCTGAGTTCACCAGATCCGAGCCCACGGCATCCGCCAAAGGGTGGTCTTCGCGTTTCCGATGACTCTCGGCGTCCGCCAACGATTGCGACAACCTTAGGGGGACGCCCTCCCCACGTTCATCCAGCGGCATCTCCACCTGCCGTTCTGTCGGTGTTGCAATCTGCCGAACGGATCGATCCCCGATTGGCAGGCCCACCGGCAAACGTTGATATCCAGTCAAGGATCGGGACACCGCACGCGCCACTGCTTCCCTAACGCCTATTCCATCATGGAAACGGGCTTCCTTCTTCGCTGGATGAACGTTGATGTCAAACGCATGCGCATCCATCTCCAGCATCAAAAATGTCACAGGATGCTGCCCCTTCATGAGGACCGTGTGATAGCCCTCCCTCAGTCCATACGTGATCGTTGGACTCTCAATCGGACGGCCATTCAAAAAACTCAGCTGCATCTGACGTGTCGAACGACTCACGCCCGGCCCACCGATGTAACCCGAAACCGTGACGCCCCGATGAGTGAAAGGCTCGATCACCAGCAACTGATCCGCCAAATCCCCGATCAATCCCCTGACCCGCTCCAGCCGATCACGAGTGGCGGGCAAATGAAACACCGGTTGGCCGTCGCGCATGAGTGTGAACGCCGCTTCCGGATGCGCAATCGCATGCAAACGGAACTGCTGCTCCACATGCGAGTACTCCGTCGCCTCGGTACGAAGAAACTTCCTCCGAGCGGGCACATTGAAAAAGATCGACCTCACCTCAATGCTTGTCCCCGGAGCACCACCGCATTCAGTCACCGATTGCATCCGTCCTCCATGGATCTCGATCTCGGTGCCGGTCAGCGAATCAGGCTCCCTCGTCGACAACTTGAAACGCGACACCGAAGCAATGCTCGGAAGCGCTTCACCGCGAAACCCAAAGGTATGGATGGCAGAAAGATCTTCCTTGGTTCGGATCTTGCTTGTCGCATGTCTCTCGATGCACATCAACGCGTCTTCACGAGTCATGCCACATCCATCATCCACCACGCGAATCAATGCCGTCCCGCCCCGCTGGACGTGCACTTCCACATGGGTTGCCCCCGCGTCCAAGCTGTTCTCCACCAGCTCTCGAACCACCGCAGCAGGGCGCTCCACAACCTCGCCAGCAGCCACCTGACTGGCGAGCGCATCGGAAAGAATTCGAATTTTTGACATAGTCGCTGACAAAAAGCGTGAAAAGGGCTCGTAACCGTTACACAGAAAGTCATATTCCCAAACAGAAGCCGGCCATCTTGGCTGACGTTTCGCAAGCCGGACGCTCTCCGCACCCCTTCTTTTTAAAATCTTATGATCTCCCTCACGCCCTCCGCTGTGGAACATCTGAGGAACCTTTTGCAGGCCAAACAGGCTAGGAACGAGGCTGGCCTCCGTCTGGCGGTCGAGCGCGGGGGATGCGCCGGCCTCCAATACGTGATGAAAATCGATGAGCCTCAAGACGGCGATTCTCTTTTCGAACAAGATGGCGTCCGTCTCATTGTCAGCGAAGACAGTTTGGGGCACTTGGACAACAGTCAGGTCGACTATGTCGACGCCCTCAGCGACTCTGGTTTCCGCGTGGTGAATCCCAATGCAACTCGCAGCTGCGGCTGCGGAACCTCTTTTGAACCCAAAGATACTCTTTCCAATGGCTAAACAAGCAGCTTTTTTGCCAACTTATTCACAAAAAACTCTTTTCAAAGAGGCTAAAGCCATTAGAATTTAAGTGGGTTTACATACTATCAATTTCAATAATTTTCGCTAAACGGCCATGCAAATCCGATTTCTGAACGACGGCAGTGAATACCGGTCCTACGGGGGCGGCGGTTTCTCGAACAAAAAAGAGTCTGGTGGAATCTTTTGGTGGACCATCCTGATCACACTTTTGATGGGCGCAGCAACGTTCTGCTGGTTTTTCAGCATCATGGTGTTTGCCCACCCCGAGAAGCCGTTCAACTATCGGCTCCTCTCCAAATTTGAGAAAGTGGAGCCTCTGCGTCCCTTCCCTCCCTACTACGCTCCAACGGGGCGCTTCCTGACCGCACGAGAAGTGCTCACGGACTTCTACGCATTCACGCCCGAGCAACTCTCGGTCAAGAACGATCTGATGAAGCGCGCCTACATCAAAAATTTCCGCGAAGACGATCCAGTTTACGTGAAAGGCGAGTTCCTTGTATCCAGCGCTCGTGAACTGACGGGGAATGATGTGGTCACTTCAGGCTGGGTCATCAGAGCCCGTGCAGTCGACATGGAAGATGTGGATATTGAGTTGATTCTTCCTGGAGTTGCTGGTGAGGCAGCCCCTTACGCCGAAGGTGATAAAATCGCCCTGAATCAAAAGTCCGCCTTCACCGCGATGCTGCATGTTCAAAAACTCAAACAAGATCGTGTGTGCGTGACCGTTGTTCCAATCACCTATCAAGGCATCCAAGCTTCGGAAGGAGCCGGAATCAAGATGAGCCCTCCTGACAAGCTGAACATGGATGCCTACTGGCCAATCACCAAGGATCCCGGCCTCAACGAACGGGTGGCCGCCATGGTTCAGGAGTGAGTCTCTCCCTAGACTGGACTCCGCAGACTGCACCTCCAAAAGCCCGACTTCTGTCGGGCTTTTTTATGGTGCCCATTTCAACGGGGGAACCTTTGCGAGGCTACTTGTCCGACTCGAGCGCCCTCACGACTTTCTCAACAGCATCGCCCGCAGTAAGTCCGTGCTTAGCCCGGAGAATGTCGGGCTTCCCGTGCTCAACGAACTGGTCTGGCCACCCGATCCGAACGACGTGCCTCATCACACCCTCGTCGTTGAGCATCTCAATGACAGAACAGCCGAAGCCGTTGCTAAGAACATGATCTTCGAACGTGCAAACAATCTTGGCCGCACGGGCAGCATTGGCGATGGCAGCGACGTCAAGCGGCTTGATCCAGCGCGGATTGATGAGACCAACCGAGAGACCTTTCTCCTCCAATAGCTTTTTGGCCTCTTCAGCCATCTCAAACATTGTGCCAAGCCCGATTAGGACCACATCGGTACCCTCAGCGACGATCTCCGCCTTGCCGATCTCGAGAAGCCTGGGCTTCGATTTTGGCGTCACTCCAGGCCCTGGCCCCCGAGGATACCGGATCGCAATCGGACCCTCGTCGTAGTTGGCCATCGTCCACAGCATGTCGACGAACTCGTCCTCATCTTTTGGCTGCATGTGAACCAAATTCGGCACCGGACGGAGGTACCCGATGTCAAACAATCCGTGGTGAGTCGGACCGTCATCACCAGACAGACCGCCACGATCCATGCAAAGCCGGACGGGCAATTTCTGAATCGCCATGTCGTGGATGATCATGTCATACGCCCGTTGCATGAAGGTGGAGTAAATCGTCAGGAAGGGACGCATCCCCTGCACTGCCATCCCGCAGGCAAAGAGGGCGGCATGTTCTTCCGCGATGCCCACATCGTAATACCGATCCGGCAGCTCATTCTTGAAGACGGAAAGCCCGGTGCCGCCCGGCATGGCTGCAGTGATGGCGACGATCTTCTCGTCATCCTTCGCAAAATCTGTCACGCTGCGCGCATAGATCTGTGAGAAACTCGGTGTCGCGGTTCCTTCAGTCTCGCCCGTCTCGATGTTGTATTTCCCCAGGCCATGAAACTTCCCGGGATTCTCGAGCGCCGGTTTGTAACCGCGCCCTTTTTCGGTAAGAATGTGAAGAATGACCGGCTCATTCTGAGTCTTGAGGAACTCAAACGTGTTGATGAGCACGTTGATGTCATGTCCGTCAATCGGGCCGTAGTAGCGGATGCCGAACTCATCGAACATCATGCTCCGATGGGGAGCTGTCTGGCTCTGCGGGAGAAGGAACCCCTTGGCCGTTTCCTCCACCTTGCCTGCAAATCGGCGGGCTCCGTCGCCCAAGACGAACTCCACAAAATCTGCCGCCTTTTGGTGCAGGTTCGCAAATCCCGGATGCGTGGCGATGGAATTGAAATACTTGGCGATGGCACCGACGTTTCGGTCGATCGACCACTCGTTGTCATTCAGCACCACGATCAACCGATCCGTGTGTGCAGCGACATTGTTCATGGCCTCGAAAACGGGCCCGCAAGTGAAGGCCGCATCTCCTGCCACACAGACGACATGCTCGTCCCCCTCGCCGCGAAGATCCCGCCCGGAAGCCATCCCCAGCGCGGCAGACAAAGACGTGCCTGCATGCCCGGCACCGTAGCAATCATGCTCGCTCTCAGTGCGCAGGAGAAACCCGTTCAGCCCCTCATACTGGCGAATCGTGTGGATCTGGTCCCAGCGGCCGGTCAGCATCTTGTGAACGTAGCCCTGATGCGCCACATCAAAGACAAACTTGTCTTTCGGCGTGTTGAACACCCGGTGCATCGCAATCGTTAGCTCGACAACCCCAAGGTTGGGCCCAAGATGCCCCCCAGTTTCGCTAAGGGTCTCGATCAAAGTGGTGCGGATCTTTTGCGCCAGCGCAGGCAGGCGGTCCAAAGGGATGTCTTTGAGATCGGCGGGAGAATGAATGTCAGGCAGGTTGGTTTCCACGTCAAAAAAGTCGGATTTCGTCGTCTTCAGAATCGCCCTCCTCAGGCTTGGGCTTCGAAGATGCACGACGGGGCTTGGCGGAGGCAGGCGGGGCTTCATCCCCCTCTGGGTCAAAAGGCTTCAGCTCTGCAGAATCGCTGCCATCCAGAGACGCATTGATGCGCTCCACTCGTGCCCGCGCCCCATCGATTTTTCCCCGGCACACTTTGAGCAACCGAACGCCCTCCTCGTAGCTTCGCACCATGTCATCGAGCGGCAGTTGCTCCCCATCCATCTGCGAGACAATCTCCTCCAGACGCGCCATCGCATCCTCAAAGGTGAGTTCGTCAGGCGGGTTGGATTTGCTCATGGAATGGGAGAATCGCGCTGCGGTTGGCAGCTGTGCAGGGCGGCCACTATCAGGAGCAGGCCCCCGCCCCGCAAGCAAGAATTCCCGGTCGTCCGGATGAAGCAAAATCCGTTGGGCAATCGGACGCACATCAGCCCGGCACTCCGGGTGCTCGTTGGGTAAACCCGGCTTTCTCGACCCATGAGTCTCTCGCGTCCAGCCCGACCTTGCCTCTTTCCAAAACCGCCAATGTGACTACCATGGCTCATGAATGTGATTCTTCGCCATGCAAGACCATTGCTCGCCGTCACCGCTTTGGGAGCATTTCAGGCCTCATTCATGATCGCCCAGGAGCCCCCGAAACCCGTTCTGACTCATGGAGACATCGTCTCAGCCCTCCGAATCCAGCGGGAGGCTTTCGACCTCATCACCTACCCTTCGGATGGCTCGCCGCTCCGCTCCGAGTTTGCCTTCGGCACCTCGCTTATCGACATCAAGGGAATTGACCATGATGGATTTCGGTTCCGTGTTCCCTTGGGATGCGGAAACTTGGATTGGGTCTGGTATTTTGAAGTCCCAGACGGTCTGACCGCATGGTACATCACCGACCTCAGCGAGCCCCTCGGAGGAGGGTTTCGCGTCTTCGCTCGACCCGAATCGAATTACGAGGGCCTTGAACCCCGTCCAGATGCGATCCGTCGGCTGCAGCCTCTCAGTGCGAGTTTTCTCAAGGAAGGTCATGAATACGCAGTCTGGTTCCGTCTCCGTTCAGGCCCCGCGGTCCAAGGGAAACTGGTCGTCGTCTCTACCTTCGCCCCGCATCGTGACCGGTGGCCCAAGGCGGACATGGAATCTGCCCTTGGACTCAAGCCGGTTCCATGAACCCTTCGGCTCCGCCGCACTACTTCTCAGGCAGTCGTGGTTTGTCGGTGTAGAACACCATGAAAATTCCCAAGTTTTCCCGCTCGCCGATCGGGAAGGCCACAAGCGGCAGCGGGACCTTGTATGGAAACTCGGGGTCAGGCAGGAAGGCCTTGTCAAACGCCAGCATCGGCCCTCGCAGGATCAAATCAGGCCACTCAGAGTATGATCCCGTGAAGAGATCGCCGACGTAGGCCTGCCTGCCCGATACGGGCGTCACCACCACCCCCGCCGCCGGAGTTCCATTGGCAGACAATTTGTCCCTCAAAGAATAGAAGTCCGATCTTCGCTCTGGCACCCACACCGCAGGAACATCGGCATACCAGGCAACGAACCAAGGTGCGTCAGAGAACACAACCTCCTTCCCCTCCACCAGTCGGCCCACCACCTCCACACGATCCGGCACATAGGGCGGCCAATGAGGAAACTGCCGCCCCGCCATCGTCAGGCCCACCTTGAGCTGTGAGGGCAGTCTCACGATCAGTGGGAGCGCAGTCAATCCAACGGCCAAAACGGCGAAGCCCCACTGATTCCAGAACCCAAGGGCAGAACCTCGAAACCGGCTCCACCAAATCAGAAGCATCGCCGAACCCAGCGGCGCCATCATCGGCACCATCACGAGGTAAAGATTGGCATCATCCGCCGCATCTTCACGCAGTCCCAAAAAGCCTGCACCAATCAGTGCGCCCAACATCACCACCGCCGCCATCCACCGAGCATCCGACACTTCGGGTCGCCGAAAACCATGCATGAATGAAAACAGCCCGACCAAGGCTGGGATCACAGTACCCGCCAGCGCAACGCTCTGGCCCAACGGGGCCTGCCAATGGATGCCTAGATTTCTGACCAAAAAATCGACTTGGACTCCAGGAGCCCTCATCCCCAAATCCCTTTGGAGCAAATCCACGTTTCCACCCACAACGAGAACTTGAAAGAAAGCCTTCGCCGCACCAAGTGGGTCCCCAGTGATCTGCATGCTCCGCCAGCACCAGATGCCCAGGGCAAACGCCGGGAGGAGCCCCACAACCGACGCCATCTTCCGATGCCCCGGCATAAAAAACGCCACGGAAGCGACGAGCCCAAGCACCAGCCACACCGCCATCCACTGAGTCATAACCAGGGCCGCACTCACCACGCCCAATAGCAAGAGCCATCCGGTCGGGCTTTCATCCTCCTCAATCGCCACTCGTGCCGCCACCCAAATGCGAAACGCCATGGCCACTTCCAAAAATACAAGCATCAACGGAGAACCATCCACCGCGAGATCCCACAGTGGCGCACTGACGACAAGGCAAGCCGCCGCCACCGCCGCCACCTTGTCATCAAAGAGGCTCCGAGCCGCTCCATGAGTCAAGAAGATGGCCCAAAGCAAGAACAACACCCCACTGCAGGCAATCACCCGGTCCAACAAATACACCACGCTTTCGCCCTGCGGTGAATAGTCCCACCAGCGCTCCAATGGCTTGAACGCCGCCGCCCAAAGCAGCGTTGGAAGAGGCGGGCGAAAGGTCTCATCGAGCGCCCAAGCATCCGGCGTCACCCCATTCTCTTCCAATTGTGCCCACGCATATGGGCGAACGACCTTCGTCGTCAGCGCTCCCGTCCGGGCCAACTCGCGCCCCAGTTGTGCGTGATCCATTCCCGCCTCACTTCGCAATCCCCGGAATGACACAAAGGTGTGCAAGAAGGCCATCCCGACCGCAAACACGCAGAACGCGATGCGCAATCCCGTCGCGATTCCAGGAGTCGCGGCGTTTGGCTGGGGAACTGGCATCGGATTCACTTCGACCCAACCTCCCCGTCATGCGGCTCAAATGCAATCCCCGCACAGGCGGGATTTTCCCCAACGTACGCGCATCGCCATTCCCACCTCAATTTCGACACAACAAACGACTTCGGTTTGCCTTCGAGAATTCGAAACTTTCCACGCAACTCCGCCCCATCCCGCACATTCAGCGACCGCGCGGCGACAGTTCCATCCAACATGGCTCCAGACTCCAAGGTCACTGCGCCCTCACAGACAAAATCACCCTGCACACGACCGTGAATCGACATCTTCCGGGCGCGAACCTCATGCAGGAAGGTCACGTCACAGCCCTGTTTCACCTCCAGCAGATGGCAGAAAACTTCGTCCGCCACCAACCCGCTCTCATCAAAAACACGCGCCAGAGGCGGCATCGCTTCAGCTTGAGCCTGCCGTGCCATCTTTCGCTGGCAAACGGGGCAGCTCGGCGTCCCGCACTCGCCCGCGGTGGCGATCACAAAATAGAAGTCACTCTGCTCAGCAGGCATGTCTGTGAGCACCTGGCACAGGGAGACCGCATCCACGGCCTCAATGCGCAACTCCGCCGCCCGCTGCATCGCTGCCGAAGTGAACCCGCCCGGCGCGATCAAGATCCCACGCGCATCCTTGGCCGTCCTCAACTCCGCGGCAAAGGCTTCGACATGCTCAGGCATCGCCCCCCACTCATTCCATGCCACCAGTTTCACCAAAGCCCGCTGCGGACTCGGCGATCGCGGCTCCTCGAGCATGGCAAAAAGCACCGACCCGTCCATCCCCACTCGCGAGCCCGCCAACTCACACCCCGCACGCGCAGCGATCGCCCGCGCCAGCTCCGCCACACGGAGCCAGTCCAAGCTCGCCACCAACTCCGGCGACCAGTAGTGACGGTCGGGCGTGCCCTTCCCTCGCTTCTGGGAAAAGCCAGCTTCTTGGAGCGTTAGGAACGGTTCGAGCATCGAGCGCTTTCGATCCTAGTTCATCCGCCGCTCCCCTGCAACGCAGGCCTCGATCAACCTGCAACCCGATTCAGCAAGTCGGGTGGATTGCGGAGGTCCGCCCGATCAGCACATCCTCGATCGGCGGTGGGAAGCCGCCCACAGGCCAATCGCCGTGCACGTCAGGAAATGTCATTCCAGGGAGAACACCCAACCGGAACCAGCCATCACGGGCCTACGCCATTCTGCTGCACAAACCCACGCATGAACCGGGGTAGTGGACCCGACATCGGCTGACTGTCGCGGACGCGGAGGGTGGTCGGACTGTCTTCTTCGACAATCAAGCCTGCGGAATCCCAAGAGGCCGGGTTGCTCAAATCACTCGTGGCCTGGACGGTAATGGTGACATCGGTGGCAAGCGGATTCTTGGTGATCTGAAGCCTCAGGTAGCGCTCACCACCCGTTTCTACCTCATCGAAGTTGACGTGGCTCGGGCCGTGCTCCTTGGGACTCGTCCCGAGAGCGTACTCCATCAGGTTGGCCAAGCCGTCGAAGTCGGGGTCCAACAGCATGCCTGCGTTGGCGTCACCCGCGCCTCCGGGGAAGTGGGTGACTTGCCAGTAGCTCGTCGGAGAGGCAAAGCCATTCAACGCGAGATTGGCGAAGGATTCAGCGCTGCAATCCGGCGCAG
>CAXBNA010000091.1:0-22652 GCA_963976915.1 uncultured Verrucomicrobiales bacterium | reverse complement strand
CTGGTCAGACGAACCGGAGGCCAGCCAGCGACCATCGCTGCTCCACGCCACGCTCCTGACCGGACCGGTGTGCCCTTCGAGCGTGCGCAGGCATTGCCCGCTTGGCCCATCCCACACCCTCACCGTCTGGTCAGACGAACCGGAGGCCAGCCAGCGACCATCGCTGCTCCACGCCACGCTCATGACCCAATCGGTGTGCCCTTCGAGCATGTGCAGGCATTGCCCGCTTGACCCATCCCACACCCTAACCGTCCCATCCGCGTGACCAGTCACCAACACATTACCCACGGGTGTCCACGCCGTAACTGTCACCGTTGAGCTTGCATCCGAGAGAGTGAGCCGGTGGGGGGCTGATGGGAATCCCGCCCCCCATGCTGACAACCCCTTCATGGTCGGGTCGTCCAATCTAGCCCCTGCTAGCCGCGTCCGATGCCACACGCTCCCCTCCAACGTCGCCCCGCGCAGGTCCGCCCCAATCAAGGTAGCAGCCGTCAAATCCGCTCCCCTGAGATTCGCATTCCGCAAGTCAGCCTTTGTGAGATCCGCTCCCACAAAGCGCGCATCCGACAAATCTGCTCCAACCAACAGACTGCCGCGGAACGATGCTTCTGACAAATTCGCACCCGACATGGCTGCACCACTAAAATCCTGTTGGCTCAAATCCTGCCCGCGTAGATCTTGCCGTTCAAAAACGAGCCGATCTGTGGCGGGCACCTCCGTCATGCCCTGACCGCACATGTCATCGACGAGTAGGGCATTGGATTTTGCGAACTCGCCCAAACTGTCATCTGTGGAGTGCAGCACGCCCTGTGCCCAACGAACAGCTACATCTCTACCCGCCAAATCAGCAAAGAACTCGACCATCAGATGCGTCATCTTCTGCTGCTCCAGCAACTTCACCCTCGTTCCGTCCGCAAGCAGCGCCGCTGCTTTGCGGGCTACCAACCATTCCAAAATGCTTTGGTGCGCAAAAGCGAACCGGCCCTCTCCCTCCCTGCTCAGCAAACTGCCGGAAGCAAACGCTTGGGCATCTTCCTTTGCGTCCAACGGAATGAGCTGGGTTTCGGCGAGGTCTGATGCAATTTTTCGTGCCACACTATGGCATTCGTCTGCCGTCACAAAACGCTGCTGTTTCGGCCAAGCCACCAACGCAAGTTCCTCCACCGCCGCCCATAGCCGCTTTAACCGCGCCTTGGGGTTCTGCCGTTCATCTGGACGCCGCTCAATTTCATTTTCCAACCACTGATTGAGGATCACTTCGTACAGATCGGCGGCTGAGATCGTCCCATCTGGATCTGCTTCCTGCTTGGACAGAAGCCTCTCTTCCTTCAACTCGGCGATGAAGGAGAGCATGCGCGGGTTATGCGACAATCCCAACAGATCCTTGACCCGGTCCATCAGGTCGTATCGTGTCTGGGCGGCCTCTTCATTCCCAAGCTTGTTTCGGAGGAAAGCCAGGATCTGATGATCAGTGAAAGGCTCCAACCTGAGACGGCGAAAGCCGGGAAGCTTCACCAGCTTTGAAACCATCTGAACATCCCTGAGGAAGTGCTGAGTTCGGACCGTGAGAACGACCTTGGCTTTTTCCCCAGCCGCCTCCGTGAGGTTCCGCAGGTAATTAGCCGCAGTCTCAAAGGTCACGTTCCGAGCCAATTCATCATAGCCGTCAAAAAGGAGCAAGATGTGCCCCTCCCTCAGCATGTAGCGAATGGCGGCAATCGGGATGCTGCGGAGATGCTCTCCCAGCTCCTTGGCGAAGTGGGCGCTCAGGTGCTGATCCAGATTGAAATCCTTTTCCAGCGACCTCAGCTCGATGAGGACAGGAATAAGCGGGCCACCAGCCTGAGAAAAATGCAGTGCCAACTTGCGCAAAAGAAACGTCTTCCCGGCACCAAAATCTCCATGCACCAGGAGGAAAGCCGGAATGCGGCGATCACTCACCATTTCGATGACTGTTGACAGCGATGCGCCACCATGGACCTCCATTCCTCCCTGTGGAATTCGTTCATCCGCATTGGAATGGTGCTCTTTGGCATACACCGAGATATTCTGATCTACGAACAGCGCCGGTGGGTACGTCGGGTCAGATCTGAGGCGTGCGGCCTGCAAATCCACATAGTCTCCCAGGTCCTCAATTCGCTGGAAATCATGAAACGTCCACACCCGAAACCCCTTGTTTCGCCCCATTTCCAAGAGCTCATCGCTCGCCAGACCGCCACCGTAGATGAGATGATTCTCTACATGGGGATCGAGCGAGACAAAGCTATCGTGAACGTTTCCAAAAGCCTCAATCCCTTTTGCCGACAGCCCAGGGGCATCTACCCCGATTGCAAAAACCCGATTCGAACTCCCATCCGTCACCACCCGCAGATAAGGAACCTCGTCGTCGGATCTCCAGTGAAGGTCAGCCGTTCCGTAGCGAAGGCGACAGATCGTCTCGACAGCGTCCATCATCGGCGACTTATCCTGCCGTTTGAACCCTCGATTTGATCGTCGAATTGCCTCCACGAAGTCATCGTCGGGAACATCCTCCAACTTTGCGTCCCTTCGTGCCCTCGCCGACTTGATGTCAGTTTCCGGTTTAACAAGCGGCGCTGGAAACGCCCCGTGTGCGTCTGCAAGGTTTACGTCTCGCTGTATCTCACCAACCCGATCTCCCTCATCGGTGCTTCCATCGACAATGAATCGCTCGTCCTTGATATCCCAAGCGCGGCATTCCACGCGGATACGTTCTTTCCGAACTCTCAAGACTTGATACTGGTTTGGCACACCTGGAGGTTTCTGATCGGCACCAAGCGATGCGGATCCAGTTGCAAAAACAGGAGCCCCACCTTTCAAGCTGTCTACGTCCTGAGAATGCGTATGCCCATGAAGAAGCAGATGCAGACTTGGAGCGAGAATTCGGTTCAGCCGCTGCAAGTCGTCGTGATCAATCCGCTCTTGATCACCCGGGAAAGCTGGATTCAGATTGTGGTGAATCAGACCAACACGAAGCCATCCGCTGTCCTGAAACGGACCCAGTTGTTTCGCAAAATGTTTCAACTGCGCCTCACCACAGTAACCATGGTGACCGTAGATCGTGCCCTCGCCAAAAACTGCACGAGCCTCTTCATCGGTGAGATGACACTCTCCCATCGTCGAGTTCAACCCGGCGAAGACGAGCTTGAACTCTGGAACAGCAAAGAGGCTGTATGGCCTGTCATTAACGAACTCTGGACGCAACCGGTCGGAAGGGCAGCCTGAAGGAGGGGTGACAGGAACTTCGGCGTAGAACTCTTCAAAAAGACGCGCGAAATATTCCCACCTAGTGAAGCCAAACGGATCTCCTTTCTTCTTCCGACGCTTCCAACCGATGAAATCTTCCTCGGCGCCCAAGCGATCAATGTCATGATTCCCCGGAGTAATGGCAATACGATGCCGCTCTTCGGGCCCGATCTGTAAATATTCCGCCAAACCTTCAAGAAAAGCCTTCGCGTCAGCGAATTCCTCTTCCCATCCCCATTCAGCCAAGTCCCCGGTGACGGCGACGACGTCTGGCCGGATCCCCTGTTTCTCCCGAAGAGCGTCCAGGTCCTCCTTCAAACGCTCAAGAAGAGTGTCGTAGGGTAAATCACACCCGGGCCGGGATTTCGCATCTAGTTTCCCAAAGATGTGATTCTTGCCGAACTGCGGATCGGAAAGATGAAGAATCGTGATCTCTTCACGGGGCATGGCACTCACTACAGAGCGAATCCCAAACGTCGCAAGGAGATTGATGCCCGACCATCGTATCTGTTGATTGACAGAGCGGCCCGCCCGCATCTACACAAGGAGCTGACGCATGAACCTACCGAACAAACTCACCGTCGCACGCTTGGCGCTCACGGGAGTCTTTGTCATCTGCTTCTACGCCCCCTGGCCCAATGCGATCTCCATCGCCCTGTTCATCTTCCTGGTGGCCTCCGCGACGGACTACCTCGACGGCCAAATCGCCCGGGCGCGGAACCTCGTCACGAACTTCGGCAAACTCTTTGACCCGCTCGCGGACAAGATCCTCATCACGGCCGCCTTCATCATGCTCGTGGCGAGCGAGTCCCTTCCAGCCTGGGCCGCCATCATCATCCTCGCCCGCGAATTCTTCGTCACCGGCATCAGGCAGATTGCGGCCACCACCGGCGTCGTCCTTGCCGCCGAAAAACTCGGCAAGCACAAAATGGTCTGGCAGATCGTCACCGTGATTTACTTCATGCTGGAGTCCGCCGTGAAAGAACCCATCTTCGCATGGGCCGCCCCGGTCTTTGCCAAAGCCGCTCCCCTCCAGCAGGAAATCGGCACCTTCATTGTGTACTTCACCACCGTTCTGACGTTGGTTTCTGGCTTCAGCTACTTCTGGAAGAACCGCCAGCTTTTCAGCGATACCTGAAGTGCCCCCGTTTCCATGGGGCCAGTCAATCTCAAGAACAGCCAATTCAGACGTGATGCCATGAGCGCCGAAGCCAAAATTCAGGAACTGAACCTCGAACTCCCTCCCGCCCCCCCCAAAGGTGGCGTTTACAAACCCGTCGTCGTCGTGAACGACCTCGCCTATGTCTCCGGTCATGGCCCTTACTTGCCCAACGGCAGCTACATCACGGGCAAGGTCGGACATGAGCTCACGCTCGAAGAAGGCAACCAAGCCGCCCGGCAAACCGGGCTCGCCCTCATGGCAACCTTGAAAGCAGAACTCGGCTCGCTGGATCGAGTGAAGCGTGTCATCAAGCTTTTGGGCATGGTCAACAGCACCGACGAGTTCGCCAGTCAGCCGCAGGTGATCAATGGCTGCTCGGAACTGTTTGCCGAGATCTGGGGTGAGGATGCTGGCATCGGTGCGCGCAGTGCAGTTGGGCTCATCTCTCTGCCGGGCCACATCGCCGTGGAGATCGAGGCAATATTTGAACTCCATCCCGAGTGACCGCATGAGCGCCGCCACTTGGTTTCATGTGGAAAGGGAGGCCGCGCTTCCCTCACCCTCCCTCCTGCTCTATCGGCAGCGCATTCAGCACAATCTTCGAGAGATGCTCCGCATCGCCGGAGATCCCGTGCGCCTTCGCCCCCACGTCAAAACCCACAAAATGGCCGAGCTGGTCCGGCGTCAAATCGCATTGGGCATCACCAAATTCAAAGCCGCCACCATCGCCGAGGCCGAGATGTGCGCCGACTCAGGCGCCAAGGATGTTCTCATCGCGGTCCCATGCGTCGGCGGAAATGCAGTCCGTCTGGCCAAGCTCGCGAAGCTGCACCCCGACGTGCGCTTTTCCACCGTCGCCGACGACGAGGAAACGGTACGTTTTCTCGCCTCCGCCACACAAACGGCAGGCATCACGCTCGGCGTGTTTATCGACATCGATTGCGGCATGGCCCGCACAGGCGTCGCCCCCGGAACCAAGGCCGTCTTCATCGCCCGCACGATCCATGACGTGCCTGCGCTCCACTTTGCCGGCATCCACGCCTACGACGGTCACATCCACACCAGCGATCCCGACGTGCGCCGACGCGAGTGCGACGAGGCCTTCGCTCCGGTGATCGATTTCAAAAACGAGCTCACCGGCCAGGGCATCCCAGTGCAAGAATTCTGCGCGGGAGGCTCCCCGACCTTCCCCTTCCACGCGGAGCATCCCGACCGGACGCTCAGCCCTGGCACCACCGTGCTGTGGGACTTCGGTTATGCCGACAAGATGCCCGACTTGAACTTCCTCCCGGCCGCCGTCCTCCTGACGCGCGTCATCAGCCGCCCCGGCCACGACCGCATCACGCTCGATCTCGGCCACAAGGCCGTGGCCGCAGAAAATCCGCACCCACGCGTGCGCTTCCTCGAGTTCGACGGCGAGGATCCGCCCGTGATCATGCAGAGCGAGGAGCACCTCGTCCTTCAGGTGGAAAACGCCGCGAGGTTCCGCATTGGGCAGACGCTGCACGGCATCCCGCGCCACATCTGTCCCACCGTCGCCCTCTACGGCGAGGCCCATCTCATCGATGGCAGCCTCCCCTGCGATGTCTGGCCTGTGACGGCGCGCAATCGCTGCATCACGGTTTGAGTGGAGGTGAAGAAACGTAGCCGCCGCTGCAAAGCGGTGGTCCCTCGACCTCCGCAACTCCCACGCCCCAACCCGCCCGCCACCCACGGGCTTGCGCCTGCGGCTACCTGTAGCCCCGTCGGGAATCACTGGCGGCTCCGCGAATCCGCCTCAATGGTCCCGGCGATGCATCTCGCACCCATCAGCTTCGCTTTCGAAGGGCATGACGGAATCGCCCTTCATGGTCAAAGCTGGCGGCCCCATTCCGACTCGCCACGCGCCCAACTCATCATTGTTCATGGCATTGGCGAGCACTGCGATCGCTACGAGTCCATCATTCGCGAACTCCTTCCCCGAGAAATCGCCGTGCACAGTTGGGATCAGCGCGGTCATGGACGTTCCTCCGGGCGCCGCGGTCACGTCCGATCCTGGAGTGACTACCGCCGTGATCTCCTCGGCTTCATACAGTTGATTCAATCACGAACGCCCCGTGACTGCCCCACCTTTGTGCTCGGTCACAGCATGGGAGCGCTCGTGCTGCTCGACACCGCCGTCACCGACCTTCCTCCGTTGGCGGGCCTCGCCGTCAGTGGTGCGCCCATTCACCCCTCTGGAGTCGCGCGCCCGCACCTGGTCTTCCTCGCGCGGTTGCTTTCCCGGCTATGGCCCACCTTCGCCATGAAGCTGCCGATTCAACCCGAAGACCTGATGGCCGATCCCGGAAAGCTCGAGCGCATCGCCTCCGATCCGTTGCTGCATCGCACGATCACCGTACGCTGGGGATACGAAGCCCTGCAGGCACTCGAACGCGTCCAATCCCGCATGAATCGACTCACCCAACCCCTGCTCATTCTCCATGGCTCGCTGGATTCCGTGAACCTTCACTCCGGAGCCCAATGGCTCTACGATCATGCCGCCTCAGGGGACAAAACCCTTCACACCTACCTCGAGACCCGACACGAACCCCACAACGACATCGAACGCGATGCCGCCACCCGCGACCTCGCCGAATGGATCGAAGCCAGGCTTTGACCAGCCGTCGTACTGCTGCCAATCTCCAGCAACCCCATGAACTACTGGCTCCTCAAATCCGAACCCGACGTCTTTGGCTTCGAGCATCTCAAGAAATGCAAAAAGCAGACCGAGCCTTGGAATGGCATCCGCAACTACCAAGCCCGCAACTTCATGCGCGACGGAATGAAAGTCGGTGACTTGGGCCTTTTCTACCACAGCAACGCCACCCCGCCCGGCGTCGCGGGCGTCATTCGCATCTCGAAGGAAGCCTATCCCGACGACCTTCAGTTCGATCCCAAGTCCGACTACCACGATCCCAAGAGCACGAAGGAAAACCCGCGCTGGCTCATGGTCGATGTGACCCTCGAAGCCGAGTTCAAAACCTTCGTCACCCTCGAACAGATGCGCGAAGATCCACGCCTCGCCGACATGCTCATCCTCCGACGTGGCAACCGCCTCTCCATCACGCCTGTCGAAGCCAAGCACTTCAAGCATCTCTGCAAACTCGGCGGCATCAAGGCACCCTGATCCTCACGCGAGGATGTCCTTGACCACGTCGCCGTACACATCAGTGAGCCGGAAGTCGCGGCCCGCATAGCGGTAGGTGAGTCGCTCGTGGTCGAGCCCCAACTGATGCAGGATGGTCGCGTGCAGGTCGTGGACATGCACCGGATTTTCTTCCGCGTTCATGCCGAGTTCGTCCGATGCGCCATACGCCAGCCCGGGCTTGATGCCGCCGCCCGCCATCAGCAGTGAAAACGCGGTGTGGTGGTGGTCGCGACCCAGCTTCATCGGGTCCGTACTCTTGCCGGTTTGCGAATACGGCGTGCGGCCAAACTCGCCGCTCCAGATCACCAGCGTGTCGTCCAGGAGTCCGCGCTGTTTGAGATCCATGATCAGTGCCGCCGAGGCGCGATCACTGTCCGCGCAAAGTTCCGGGTGGCGCTTGTAGTGATCGCTGTGCGTGTCCCAGGGCTGATTGCTGGAACTGGTGTAATACACACTCGTGTATCGCACGCCGACTTCCGCCAAGCGCCGAGCCAACAGGCAAGACCGTCCAAATGCTGTGTCGCCGTAGAGCTCACGCGTCTTCACGCTCTCCTTCGAAATGTCGAAGGTGTCCATGGCCGCGCTCTGCATCCGAAACGCCGTCTCCATCGATTGAATCTGGGCATTGAGGGCCAAGTCGCCATCCCGCCGATCCAGATGTGCCCGGTTCAGCTTCTGAATCAAATCCAATTGCTGACGCTGTTCCGGCAACCCCATCTCGGGATTGCGCACGTTGGCCACCAGCTTGTCCACGGCCATGTCGGAGGTGATGACGCTCGTGGCCTGATACTCGGCGGGCAGGAAGCTGTTGCTCCACAAGGCCGGGCCCACGACGATGTTCGGCGTCGGCCGCAAGACGACAAAGCCCGGCAAGTTCTCATTCTCCGACCCCAAGCCGTACAAGGCCCAAGATCCCAGCGACGGTCGGATCGGCTGGATGTTGCCCGTGTTCATCATCAGCAAGGCCGGCTCATGATTGGGCACATCCGTGTGCATCGACCGAATGACGCAGCAGTCGTCGATCACGCTGGCTAGGCGCGGCAGGCTTTCGCTGACCTCGATGCCGCTCTTGCCATGGCGCTTGAACTCCAGCGGCGAGGGCATGAAGCCGCTCGTCTTCGGCGCACGGTACAATTTCCCAGAGGGTTGCTGCCCCGCAAACTTCTTCAGCGCCGGTTTCGGATCAAACGTGTCCACGTGGGACGGCGCTCCGTTCATGAACAGAAAAATGACGCGCTTCGCTTTCGGCGTGAACTGATGTCCCACCGTCGCACCTGACGCCATTCGGGCACCCAGCATCCCCGCCAAACCGACCGCACCAAAGCCTGCGGACATGCGTTGGAGCATGGCCCGTCGGTTGAGCTTCTGGAATGGTGAATCAATCGACATACAGCATTTCATTTGTCGCCATCAGAGCCTGCGCCAAGCGCGCCCACTTGCCACCCGTCTCCTTGAGATACTCAAGGCAAAAATCCACCTCATGCTCCATGGGCTGACGTGCATAGAGCAGCTCAAACGCTGCCACCACCCGCTCAGACTCGCTCTTCACGGGCATTGCCGACAATCGCTGCGCCAGCGCCTTCGACTGGGCCAGCATGAAAGGGCTGTTCATCACAAAAAGCTTCTGGGTTGGCGTCGTGCTCGACGAACGGCGCTCGGCATGAACGTTCGCATCCGGGTAGTCGAAAAGCATCAGGGTCTTGTTCAGCTCCCGGCGGCTCACCTTGGAATACACCGTCCGTTTCGATTGCTCGGGATCATCCACGTCAATCGACCTCCCTCCTTCGCGGATCAACGTGCCCGCCGTGGCCAGCACTGCGTCGCGAAACTGCTCAATGCTCAATCGCTTCCTCTCCATCCGCCACAGATTCACGTTGGCCTCATCGAGTTGCTCATTCGCCAAACTCCCTCGACTGCTCTGCCTGTAGGTGGCCGAGAGCACCAGCTCACGAACGAGTTTTTTCACCGACCATCCTCCCTCAACAAATCGCACCGCCAGATCATCCAGCAGTTCCGGATGTGACGGAAGATTCCCCGTCGCGCCGAAGTTGCTGCTGGTCGAAACGAGGGGCTTCCCGAAAATCAAATCCCACACACGGTTCACCATCACACGGGCCGTCAACGGGTTCTCCGGGTTCACGATCTCCTCCGCAAGCTCCGCCCGCCCGCTGCCCTGCTTGAACATCACGGGCTTTCCCCGGCTGAGGACCTGGAGGTAGCCGCGCGGCACTTCCGTGCCCGGCGACTCGACGTCGCCGCGGTCGTAGATCGGGAGGTTCTTCGGCTCCGATTCCTTCACGACGTGAAGCGTGGCGGGGTCCATCTCCTCCGCCTTGGTCTTTCCATCCTCGGCCTTCCCATCCGGCTTCCGGTTCACCATCTCGATGCTCGCAAACACTCCCGCCATGGCGTAGTAATCGCGCATCGTGATCGGGTCGAACTTGTGGTCGTGGCAACGGGCGCAGGCAACCGTCAGCCCCAGAAAAGCCTGCGACACCGTGTCCACCTTTTCGGACCATTCCTCCGCCTGAACGTCGAGCCGGCTGCGGGAATACAGTTTGTGGCCCAAGCCGAGAAACCCGAGCGCGGCGAGGTCGGCATTGTTGCCCGGCTCGATCAGATCGATCGCGAGCTGTTTCCGAACAAACTCATTGTACGGCAGGTCCTCGTTGAAGGCTTGAATCACCCACTCGCGATACAGGTGCGCGTTGGGATAGTTGAGGGAGGTGTTGCCACCCACCTGATGTGCTTGGTCTTCTCCATAGCGCGCGAGGTTCATCCAGACGCTGGCCAATCGCTCACCAAAAGCCCGCCGCCCCAGCAGATCATCGACCAACCGCTCATGCGCGTCCGGTCGCAAGTCATTCAAGAACGCCTCCACTTCCGCAGGCACCGGTGGCAGTCCGGTCAGGTCAAAAAACACCCGCCTGATCCAAGCACGGCGGTCAGCCTCAGGCGAAGGAGACAGGCTTTCCGCCTCCAGCTTCGCCAGCACAAAGTGGTCGATCCGTTGCTGCGGCCATGACGCCTCCTTCACCTCCGGCAACGCCTGTGCTCTGGGTGCCTGAAACGACCAATGCGTTCGGGCCGCCTTCCAGTCGATTCCTTCCGCCATCGATCCCGACGTCGAGCCCCAAACGACAAGCGCCATCCACGTCGCGATGCGACGCAGGCCAAGTCCGCTCGTTCGATGATGGTTCCCGGGATTGAACACGCCTCAGATTACGTCCCCGATGCCCTGAACTATCGGCCAAACCTGTCGATCACGACGGGAACCTGCTCTTTCAGTCCGCCCCGCTTGCGATGAAAACAGTGCGACTGCGCACTCGTTAAACTCCGACTGATGACTTTGCGTCCTTCCCTCTTCCTCCTGCCTCGTTCGCTCTTTGCAGTCCTTTGCGGGCTTGCTCTCCCCTACGGCAGCCCAGCCGCTTCCACCGAACAGACGGTGGAAGTGGACGTCTGTGTGTACGCCGCCACGCCATCCGGCATTCTGGCGGCCATCGCGGTGAAGCGTGAGAATCGTTCGGTGGTGATTGTCGAACCCAGCCGTTGGGTCGGGGGCATGCTGGGTGCCGGCCTCAAACCACTGCAGGACTGCCCCAACTACGCTTCCACCGGTGGCCTCACCCACGAACTCATCCCCACTCTCGGCACCAGCGCACCACCCTTGGTGGCAGAAGATCCACGCAGCAACCATCCGAAAGGAATTCGCGATGACTTTCTGGCCTTGCTCAAGAAGCACAGCATCCAAGTCATCTATGAGCATCGAATCGCACGCTGCGAGAAGAGGGACGGGACGATTCAGACCGCCACGTTTGACCTCGCTCCGTTTGACGATCTGGGCTGCCCCGTGGCGAAACCACAAGCGGTCGCGCATCTGAAGGTCGCGGCAAAAGTCTTCATTGATGCCAGCTACGAAGGCGACCTCATGGCGGCTGCCGGAGTCCCCTCCCGGGTGGGTCGCGAGTCCGAAGAGGCCTTTGGCGAAGCGTTGGCCGGGGTGCGCGAGCCGATGGAGATCGCGCCCATCGATCCGTTCGTGGAACCCGGACATCCGGAAAGCGGGCTCCTGAAGTGGGTGGAGGACGACCACGGCAAACCGCTGGGCTCCGCCGACGACTACACGCAGGCCTACAACTACCGCTACTACACCACCACCGATCCAGCTCATCGCATCGCCTTCGTCCCCGCGCCCGACTACGATCCTGCGGAGTTCGAACTGATTGGGCGGTACATCAGCCATCTTTCCGACACGATTGCCGATGCCCAAGAACTTCGGAAACGGCTCGTGGGCATCTTTCCCGGCTGGAAGAATTCGGGCGAGTGGAACTACCAGCGCAATTCGCTCTTTTCGATGGCGCCCCTCGGCATCAGCCAGCTCTACGCCGCCGGTGACGCCACGGACAAGGCCCGCGTCTGGAAAGCCCATCAACACTACCTGAGCGGCCTTCACCGTTTCATGAGCACGGATGCTCGCATACCCAAAAGTTATCGTGAGGAAGTCGCCGAACTCGGACTGGACGGTCGGGCACATTCCGACACCGCAGGCTGGCCGCATCAACTCTACATTCGAGTCGCCCGCCGCCTGGAGGGGCGCTACACGATCACCGCCCACGATGTCTACAATCGCACCAAGATCGATGATCCCATCGGACTCGCACAATACGGCATCGACACCTATCCCGCGCGGCGCATCTGGGGACGCGATGAAAATGGTGGCACGTGGGTCGGACTGGAGGGCAAGATGTTCATCGGCGGAGGCAAAGGCCCAACCAACGTCCCCTACCCCATTCCCTACCGCGCCATCACGCCGAAGAGCAAAGACTGCACCAACCTGCTGGTGCCTGTGTGTTTTTCCGCCACGCATCTCGGCTATGCCTCCGCACGCATGGAGCCTGTGTTCATGATCTGCGGGGAGTCCGCGGGCATCGCCGCCTGCCAGGCCATCGCAGAAGAAACAAGCGTCCAAGAGATCGACGCATCGAGACTTCACACCGCCCTCCTCGCTGCGGGACAGAAACTCTCTTGGGATCCCGAGAGGGATCGCTCCACTGCAAAATCCGCAGGAGCCCTCACCTATGCGCGTCTACTCCAAGACTGCGACCACAACAAAGATGGATTCGTTTCCGCCACCGAATGGAGAGTTGGCAAAGCCAGTTCCGCATGGCTCTTCCCGAAGATCGACCGCGATGCCTCGGGACAAATCGATGAAAAAGAGTACTCGGATTTTCAAGTCTTCAAGGCCAAGAACCCGGACTGGTCAAAGCAACTGCGCAAGAGCGGAATGCGGCAACCCTGAGTCCGCATCGGGCGACCGCGCTGATCCCCTGCCAATTTACGGATCCCGATCCGCCTGGCTTGCTCGCAGCGGATGATACTTCCGCAGCCAAGGATCATTCTGACCTTCCAGAACCCCCACCAACTCGCGGGCCATCCGTTCAGCACGCTCCCGGTGCTCCGGATCGTTGGCGAGGTTGCCCACTTCCCAGGGATCGCTCTCAAGATCGTAGAGCTCCAACTGGGGACGATGCAGGAATTGATCGACCGTGCGCGGACCGATCATCGTCTCCCCACGTTCCCGAATGCCGGACCAAATGCGACGCTCGAAGGTGTCAATCGGGAGCGGATACTCCTCTCCCGAAAGCAGATTCCAAATCAATTTCCAACGTTTCTCCCGCAGCGTCCGCATCGGGTAATGCGCGAACACGTCATGACCCACATGACTCGTCACCACGCGATCCCACCCGCCAGGCTGCGGCGTATCGAGAATCGGAAGGAGGCTGCGTCCATGAAGCGGATACGTGTCAAAAGCCGTGCCACTCCAGTCTAAGAAGGTGGGAGTAAGGTCCGTGAAAGCAACCATGCCCTGGTTGACCGAGCCCGGCTGCTTCAATCCCGCACGCCACACGATGAACGGAACGCGTAGCCCCGGCTCATACTGCGTGCCCATCGCGCCGGGCTTCGAGGTGCCGTGGTCACTGATGAAGACAATCAGCGTGTCCTCCCGTTTCCCCGCCTTCTCCAATGCCTGAATCACAAGTCCCATGCCGTGGTCCATCCGCGTGATCTGCTGATAGTAGCCGGCCAAACTCTCCCGAACTTCCATCGTGTCCGGCAGAAAACCCGGCACAGGCACCTCCTTCACATCGTAATCCGGCAAAGCGAGACCGGGAACCGCCTCGTCCACACCCCAGGCAACGCCTTCACGCGAGGTCGGATGCGGATCGTGCGAGGAGATCACCAGGAAAAATGGATCGTCTCCCGACGAGATGAACTGGTCCGCCGCCTTGGCCATCGCCACGACATCCCGCGAACTGACCTTCGGCTTGAAGTCGATGGGATATCTCTCCAGCGGCTTGATGTGATCCTTGCCGATCAGCGCCGTGCGGTAGCCATTGCCCTTGAGCATCGAAAACACCGTTTCCACTCCTTCGCGCAGCTGCTGATTGTGCTCCGCATGTGGATGCGCGTATTGCCCATTCGAGTGCGTGAGCAGCCCGGTGTACATCACCGCCCGGCTCGGGCCGCAGGAGGCGGTGGTCGCGAATCCACGTTCAAAGCGCACCCCCTCCGCCGCGAGCTTGTCGAGGTTCGGCGTTTTCACCATCGGGTGCCCGTAGCAACCCATGTCGAACCAACACTGGTTGTCCGAGATCATGAACAGGATGTTCTTCCTTCCGGCTGCCTCGCTGCTGGAAAATGAAGTCAGCGCCAGCGCAGCGCAGGACAAAAGGGACAAGAGATCTCGGCTCATGATGGGAAAGCTTGGGGACACCGGGCGGAGAAAACAAGCCTCGCGTTCACTCAATCACCAAGCCGGTGATTGAGCCCGGGAACAGGGTCTTTCCGTCGTAGGTATCGACGGTGTTCTTGGCATCGAAACCCAGGTCAAAACCTTCGACAGGCTGCTTGGGCAGCAGTCCAGGAGCCTTCGCGGTCACGATCTCGCCGTCGTTGACGGAAAGCGACAGCGTACCATCCTTCGCAAGCGATGCGGCAAGTTTCAGCCCTCCCCCGGGCAAGTTTTTCGACGTGACCCTCGTGATCGATTTGCCATGACGCACCGCAAACACCGCGCTCCCCGCTTTGAGATAAAGCGTGTAGCCCGTTGCCGATCCCCCGTGGGAAACAACAACGCCATCGGCACCCTTGGGATCCACCTGGCAGCGAAGAGTGAAGGGTCGACCGCCCACTTGGGGTGCCGCTTCGGGCGAAAGCGAATCTCCCTTTCGCAATGTGCCGAGCGCCACCGGCTTGGCGGCTTTTTGAGGCGAGGCCTTGGGCTTCTTCGCTCTCGCCTCGGCAGGATAAAGGGTGACTGGATTCTCCACTTCGCCCGCAGGACGCTGCCCGGCTGCGATCTCCGCACGCTGGGCTTCGATCAAGCCCTGCAGTTCCGCGACCACTTCAGGGTGCTCGTCTGCGACATTCGTCCTTTCCGAGATCTCGACGTCCAGATTGTAAAGTCGCGGCTCATCGCCCACATCCGCCGAAATTTCATCTCGGCCCATCGTCTCCTTCTGCCGCATCACGGCCAGTTTCCAAGGACCGCGACGAACGGCTTGGAGGTTGTAGCTGGCGAAGTAGAAATGCGCATCACGCGCTGCCTCCGTGGTTTCCCCCTTCAAAAGCGGCGCAATGTTCCGTCCGTCGATCACCCGGTCACTCGGCACGCGTCCACCCGACAGCGCCGCAATTGTAGGCAGCAGGTCGATGGTGCCCGCAACCGTGTCGCAGGCACTGCCCGCTTCAATGGTGCCCGGCCACCATGCGATTGTCGGTTCGCGGACGCCGCCCTCCCACGTGCTACCCTTGCCTCCGCGCAAAGGCAGCGCGGTTCCACCGTCACTGCCCTTGATGAGCCACGGTCCGTTGTCGCTGGTGAAAACGACCAGCGTGTTCTGATCAAGCTTCGTTTCACGCAAGGTGTCGAGCACACGACCCACACTCCAGTCCACTTCCTCGACCCAATCTCCAAAACGACCGTTGGCGGATTTACCTGCGAAGGCTGCCCCCGGAACAATCGGCGTGTGCACGGCCGTGTGTGGAAAGTACAAAAGAAACGGCCCGCCCTGATGATCGCGAATGAACTTCACCGCTTCTTCTGTGTAACGCTCCGTGACACGCGTCTGCGCCTCGTCCGTCAGCAACTCCGCCACCTTGTCGTCACGAAGCAAGGGTACCACTTTTTCACCCGACTCGAGCGAAGTGCGCTGCATGTCGTTGGAATAGGGAATCCCGAAGTAGTGATCAAAGCCTTGATTCGTTGGCAGAAATTCCGGTTGATCGCCCACATGCCATTTTCCAATACACATCGTCGCATACCCCTGGGGTTTCACGACCTCGGCAATCGTCTTCTCCTCGGGATTCAACCCATTCGCATGCCCAGGAAAATAAACTCCCGGCACCGAGATCCGCGGGCCATAGCACCCCGTGAGCAATTGCGCCCGCGACACCGAACACACTGGCGCTGCATAGAACGAGGTCAGCTTCATCCCCTCCGCCGCCATGCGATCCAGATTCGGAGTCCGGTTCAGCTTCGACCCAAACGGACCGATGTCGCCATAGCCCATGTCATCGATGAAGATGACGACGACGTTGGGTTTTGCCGACGCCGCCGAGAGAACTCCTCCCCCGGGAAAAGAAGCAACGATGAGTGCGGAGATCAGATAGAAAAAGCGCATGAGCCTCTCCAAACGAACCCGCCGAGAACCATCCTTCAGGAGATGCACAGCCTGGCCCTTTACAAATCGGCATCCGCATTGCACTTCAAAACCGAACGAAGCCAGCGAAGATTGAAATCATGATGAATCAAAAACACCGGGCTGAACTGCGGCAAACCTGTCGATGGATCCTTTGGGTCGTTCTGGGAATGTTCGTCGTGGGTGCTGTTCTTTCCTTTACCGGAAACGAGGCATTCGGCGGGTTCCTCTTCTTGTTGTGCCTCTTGATTGGTGCCGGGCCCATGTTCTACCTGACCCACCAGCGGTTCAACGATTCCCTCGGCTCCAACTCCCACCCATTAGACCCGAACGAGGCTCTGGATGACACGATGCAAGAGTGAAGCGATCCCTTCGCTCCTGACTGATCCATCAACAATTGAACCCTCGAAAGACTACTTTCGAAGACGCCGCACGATCGACGCTGCAAGCCCCAAAAAAACCAGCGCCCCGAAGTAAACCACCGCGCCATGACCAAAGAAGACGGTTCCATTGAGAATCATGAAGGCCATAAAACCGTGAACCACCCCTTGGATAAGTCGCGAACGCCCCAGATAGCGCGCTTCTCCCCGGGTCCACCAGTACGCCGCATCAAGCAGCCAAATGATTCCGAACGCATAGTTTAGCCAAAGTCCCGCGCCTGACTCAAAACCAGTGGCCGCCAGCGTTTGACGGGCAGTCTCCCCCATCGCCACCGCATGACTCCACTGATAGAATCGTGCAAAGGCAGCCACACTGTGAATGACATAGAATCCAGCGCCAACGGTCCACAACCATCGCTCTGTCAATCCTGCACCTTGTCGGAGCAGGGCAGCGATCACCCACGCCCAGCAACCCACGCTGAACCAGATGGAAGCACGGGTCAGGAGTTCAAGGATGTCCATTCGGTGATCATTGGGGGCGACTGTGGCCATCGTCCCCGGCTGCGTTCATGGCTTCCTTCACCAGGAACTCAAGCACGGGTTTCGAGGCGGGATCGCCAACGAGATTGTTCTCCTCCATCGGATCGTCAGCAAGGTTGTACAGCTCGATGGGATTCGTCTTTTGGTCGAAGGCAAAACGATGATCGAGGAACAGCTTCCACTTTCCTGGCAGCGGCGGTGCATTCGAACGCACCGCGAGCACGGCCCGCAAATCGGAATCCTTTTTGCTTGCCTCCATGTGATCGTTGGGGAAGACCGGAGGACGCGGCGGAGACGTCTTCCCCCGAAGGGCGGCCAACTGACTGAAACTGTCCTCCGCGCCCCGCCCCAGCCCTGCCACTGGGGGAAGCGGACGATCCAAGATCGCGGCAAGGGTTGCATACACATCCGTGTGGCAGATCAGGCGCTCCTTCGTCTGACCCGGTGTGTCTGGATTTCCGTCGCCAATGCCTCCCAACGGCCAGCTGGCAATGAACGCCACGCGGTGACCCCCTTCATAAACCGACCCTTTGTTGCTGCGCACCGGTCCCGTGAACTGCTTGTTGTTTTTCTCAGCCCCGTTGTCGCTGGTGAAAATGATGAATGTGTTTTCCAAAAGGGGATAACCCGGGCGGCGGGGGTCATCCGTCGCGCCCAGCCAAGCTAGAAGGCGCTGAAGGTGCACATCGTTTTGGTAGATGAAATCCAACCGCGTGCTGTCCGTCAGACTGCCATCCACGTTGCGACTGGCACCAATGACAGGAATTCCACCGATCTCTTTCGAAGGCGTGTAGGGACTGTGATTGGACGGCGAGGCGAAGTACAGAAAAAACGGCTTCTCTGCCGAGGTGGCTGCTTTGCCGAGAAACTCGAAGGCCGCCGTATCGAGCACGTTGCCGACCTCATTGAGGACATACGATCCATCGAGTTGCTTGCCATTTCCGATCGCGCCAATGACATCCCGTCCCACCAGCCAGCCGGGACCGATGGCTTGGTCTGGCGTGTTCCGTTTCATCCCGTCCGGCCCCGAGGTCCCGTGGCTTCGCGAGCAGCCTTTGAAAAAGTCAAAGCCGTGATCCATCGGGCCATCGGCGAGAGGCTTCGTCAGATCCGCATCGTCCCAGGCATCGGCAGGCGAGCCATCGCTCTTCCGGTAGGTCAGTCCCAGATGCCACTTCCCAACCATCCCAGTCTGGTAACCTGCGTCGCGAAGAAACTCCGGCAGAGTCGTCCGCTCACGATCCATCAACGGATCGCCATGAACGCCGAAGAGCACCCAATGCTTCAAGCGCGTCCGCCAACTGTAGCGGCCCGTCATCAGTCCATAGCGCGTCGCCGTGCAGCGGCTCGATGGCGCATGTGCGTCCGTGAACTTCACTCCCATCCGGGCCAGCCGATCCATCGCCGGAGTGTGAAGCTGCGCGCTATCGGGATTTCCCGACCAATCCTGGTACGCACTCGTGTCACCCGCACCCATGTCATCCGCCATGAAAAGGATGACATTGGGTGGTGGCGTGTCCGCCGTGGCGGAACTCATCGGCAGGAGAAGGGAAGCAATCGAAAAGAGCAAGAACTTGCGCATGAGGATGAAAACGACATCCTCTGCCAAACCTTCCGTCCTTTGCCTATCTGGGACACACATTCCACACGAAGTCCGCGAGGCACCTGGACCAAAAAGACCAGTTCCGATCTTGGTTGACTAAAAGTAAGCCAAGGAGACCTTTAACGACATGACACCCCAACGTTCAACCTTAAGAAATGTCGTTGCGTTTGGGATCTTGTGCCTGTTGATGACCCTCTCGTTTTTGAGCCCTTGGTCTGAGATCGGAGCCATCGCCAAGCAGTTGGCTTTCCCTGCCATCGCAGGTGTCGTCGGTGCTCTGTTGCTGAGTGGATCGATCCCGTTTCGGCTATCGGTCAGCTTGAGTGCCGTCCTCTTCACGGGTGCATTCTCAGGCTTCCATTCCAACGGTTTTGATTGGCGTATGGATCAAGAGTGGGACCTCTTCGGCATCTCGCTTGGCTTCCAAGGGGGCTTCAGCCTCGTCGGCTTCGCTTCGGCTTGCGCTTACCTCCGAAGCAAAGCGTCGCCGAACCACCAAGTCGAGGGTTTGGACTGAGACACGTCACCGTAAACGGTCGATGCAGGCGAGATATACCAAGCTCAAGGAAACCAATCCATCCTACGCATCAAGCCCCGGAAAGATCGGCCCTCCTCAATCCTACAGCCCGCACAAACTAATCTCGCCGCGCGTGCCGCAGCATCGCAATCATCACGCCCTGAACCACCAGCTCCTGCGCGGGCAACAGATCGGGGAAATCTGGGTTCTCAGCCTTCAGGTAAGGACGTCCGTCTTCGACGATGTAGCGCTTCAGCGTCGTCTCGCCATCGATGAGGGCGGCGACGATGTCGCGCTGGCGAGGTTCTTTGAACTCCATGATGACAACATCGCCATGGCAGATGTGGGCGTCGATCATCGACTCTCCCCGCACTTTGAGCGCAAAGCTGCGGGCGTTCCGAGGAATCCCGAGCGTTTGGATGTCGACCGAGATGCAGCCCTCGGCTTCGTCCTGCACCTGATCGGTGGCAAACCCGGCTGGGATGTGGCCGTAGAGCGGAATGTCCACGATCTCGGGGCGATCCAGATCTTCAGGAAAGACCACCGCACGGGCTTTATTGGCCAGTCTCTGAATAACACCCTTTTTCTCCAAGGCTCGAAGATGGCTCATGGCCGCCGTTTGACTGGAGAAGCCGAAGTGCCGCTGGATCTCCCGGGTCGAAGGCATCAGGCCCTGTTGCTGGTGATACTCACGCAAGAATCCGAGCAGTTCCTTCTGTCGGTCCGTCAGTTTGGGGGCGTTCAGAGTCATCATGATTCGCTGTTCTATGGAACACTGGGCACTTGAGCACTGCATTGCAAGAAGTTTTACTCCTGCAAATCCGGGGCATACTCAGGCACATGATGTGTTTTCGAATTGGCCTCTTCACCGGCCTGGCTCTGGTTTTTGCCCTTCCCGCAACGGGGCAGGAAGCGGATGCGGGTGCTGAACGCGGCAGTCCCACACCAGAGACCCCAAGCGGGCCGAACCTCAATCTCGCGCCCGTGGATCGCACGGGCCTGCTCCCACCCGATACGAAGATTCTCTCCCAACAGGCCGCCAAGGCCTTCGGCGAGGGGGATTGGACAAAGGCGCGGGCTGCCTACAAGGAGATGCTGGACCTCGACCCTGAGAACTCTCTGGCCTGGGCCAATCTGGGGGCCGTGGAACAGCAGGACGGCCACGAAACAGAGGCCATGAATTGCTTCGAGAACTCGGTGCACTTCAATCCGCAACTCGCTCAGTCTTGGGTGGCTCTCGGGCTCATCGCTTCGGCGAGGGGCGACACCTACAGAGCCGTATCCATGCTGTCCCGCGCCATTCATGAGGATCCACAAGACGCTCGGGCACACAATCATTTGGCCATCACCATGCAGGCCTTGGGGTGGAAGGACGCAGCTCAGTTGGAGTTGCGGCGGGCCATCGAACTCGCCCCCGAATACGGCATTGCTCATTTCAACTTGGCCCTTCTGTACTTGGATCAGAAACCACCCGCCATCGAACTGGCGCGCCGACACTACGAAAAGGCGCGTTCGCTCGGTGTGGAGAAGGATGATCTGGTGGACGAACGACTCCGAAGGGAGGCACGCTGAATGGAACGGATGTGGGACAGCCTCGACGCCGACGCGGTGGATCTGCGGCGGCAAAATCTTTGGCGGCACCTCCGCGTCATCGAAACGTCCAACGGCCCCATCATCCGGGTGGCCGAGCAGGATTTGGTCAACTTCTCCTCCAACGACTACCTCGGGTTGGCCGCGAGCGATTTTCTGACTGATGCACTCTTGGAGGGCGTCGAAAAGTACGGAGCGGGTGCCGGAGCTTCGAGGCTGGTCTGCGGAACCCACACGGCCCATATTGAGCTGGAACGCGTATTGGCGGATTTCAAAGGCACGGAGTCGGCCCTCACGTTCTCGAGCGGATTCGCGACGGCCATGGGAGTGATTCCCGCCCTCATGGGGCCTGGTGACACGATCCTGCTCGACAAGCTGAGCCATGCCTGCCTCGTCGATGCCGCGCGCCTGAGCGGGGCCACCGTGCGCGTCTTCCCACACAACCATCTGGTCAAACTCGAGCGCCTGCTCAGCTCCGCCGTGGGCCGGGTCTTGGTCGTGACGGAATCGATTTTCAGCATGGATGGTGACGCAGCGGCGCTGGCGGACATCGTCAGCCTCAAGGACCGCCATGGCGCATGGCTCCTTCTCGACGAGGCCCACGCGGTCGGCGTTCTGGGTCCAGACGGTCGCGGACTGGCGGCCGAGCTTGGGCTGGAATCCCGCGTGAACCTGCAGATGGGAACGCTCAGCAAGGGGCTGGGACTCTGCGGCGGGTACGTGGCAGCGTCCAAAGTTGTGACCGAATGGCTCGTCAACCGTGCCCGGAGTTTCATCTACTCCACGGCGCCTCCGCCATCCATTGCCGCCGCCGCCACCGCAGCCATCGGTTGGGTACGGTCAAATGCCGGAGCCAATGCGCGCAAGGCACTCCATGACCGCATTGCCCAGCTCGTTGGGGGACTCGGGCTTGCCCCTTCCGAATCTGCGATCGTCCCGCTCATTGTCGGAGAGGAAAAAAGAGCGCTGGATCTCAGCAGCGAACTCCGCGACGAAGGCTTTCTCATTCCGGCGATCCGCTATCCAACGGTCGCTCGAGACTCGGCCAGGCTCCGAGTCACACTTTCCGCCTCACACACAGAAGATCAGGTGGATCAACTCGTCGCCGCGATCAGAGGCCGTCACGCTTTCTCGGGAAGTCGCCTCGCCTCAACGCCAGATGCGGAAGAGCGTGCCGCAGTACATGCAGCAGAAGCGACCCGAGAACAGCACTGAGAGGAGGGTCGAGGCCCGGTGAGAGAGCAGTGGCCACTTGGTCGCCCGATCATGTTTCCGGCAGGATCGCGCCTGTGCCACCGTCCCGTGGCAAAGGGAGCAGTGCAGCGCCGGTGATAGGACAAAGACGACCAAACGCAGAAGAGCGAATCCCCCCATCGCGCCAAGCGCCCAGTAACCGAGAGAACGGTCATCGGTCACGACCATCGCGGTGGCAAGCCCCACAAAGGCAATGAACACCAGCGTCGATAGAAACCAGAGGACCGCGACAAGAAAAAGTCGGGAAGGCCAAGGAAACGACCTTGCACGGGGGACCCGAGGCAAAGTCTCCGTGGAAGGAGTGGTGCTGGCGAAGGTTTCCATAAATTATGGATTTTATAACCTTGATTGTCAATCAAGGCAAACTTTTTCTCGCAAGCCCCCTCAGATCCTCCCCTAGGAGGCTCGCACTTCATCGTCCGCATCGTCCGCATCGTCCGCATCGTCCGCATCGTCCGCATCGTCCGC